>CAMKLO010000073.1 GCA_946413655.1 uncultured Fibrobacter sp.
AGCGGTAACCGCCCGCCTGTTCCACAATTTCAAACGGGGACTGAATCTTGTTCAAAGAATCGTTCGCTGTGATAAGCGCATCGGCCACAGAACGCGCATCCAAAAAATCGCCGAGAATTTCGCGAAGCTTTTTGAGCGTCACGATATCCGGGGATGCAAAGACAAGCGCCTGTATAATGCGAGCCAAGTCCTCCCGGCTTTCAACTTTCGGGAGTTCCGCCGATTCCTCTGGTAAATCATCTAAATTCTGGTTTTCCATCATACAATCGCAAAATAAAAATTTTCACTGTAGCGAAAGCGCCCCAACCCCAAATAGGGTTGGAAATCGATGCTCTTATCCAACATTACCTAAGCGTCACGCTACGGTTCATCCCGTTCACGCGGACGATGTAGTTGCCCGGTGTTTGCAGGGTAATACTCGTCATCGTTTCGTCAAGCCGCTTCATAACAACCAAGTGACCAAGGGCATCAAAGATGCGGACTACGCCACCCTGCGTATTGGAGAGTATGAGCGTCATGCCGTTTACGGTGAGGTTGAACGTTGGCTGCACGGTATTCCAGACAACATTCGTTTTCTTCGAGGAACTGCTCTTCGCCTTAGACGAAGATGAGGACTTTGCTGAAGAACTGCTCACAGCCTTGCTCGAAGAACTATTCTTCGATGACGAAGACGACTTCGCACTCGAACTCGGCACCATCGAAGAACTGGAAGGTACACGAGAACTGCTCGATTTCACACTTGAAGAGCTTGCCACAGAACTGCTGGACTTTGCGGAACTGCTAGACACAACTTGTGCAGAACTGCTGGACTTTGCGGAACTGCTAGACACAACTTGCGCAGAACTGCTGGACTTTGCAGAACTGCTAGACGCAACTTGCGCAGAACTGCTGGACTTCACAGAACTGCTAGACACAACTTGCACAGAACTGCTGGACTTCACAGAACTGCTAGACGCAACTTGTGCAGAACTGCTGGACTTCGCGGAACTGCTAGACACAACAAACGAAGAAGAACTTGCCGAATAAGCGGGGATTTGAGCAAACGTCGGTGTTTCACCAGATGCAAGAGCCTCCAAAGCCCCAGCTAAATAAGCGAGAGGAGCATTCCAGTTAATAGCCACCTCGTTCGTCGTGTAACTACAATCATTGTCATAATAACTAATTGCAGGGTAACTCGTCGTATAAGAACATTCGGAGGACTTATCGCTATTGTCATTATTTTGCGGACCACCCACCAACATTCCAGGAACCGGAGCCTTTACGCCATCGACCTGAGAAATTCTATGATGAGGATTCTGCGGTGACTTTGTTCCGAATCCAGTCACATAGCTCATTCTCAGAGGATTCTTTCCGACAAGGTAATCAAGGGTACGAACAGCCGTATTGTAGTATTCTTCTTTACCGGTCAAATAATAAGCATTCAAGAGCCACATTCCTTGATTTGCAGCAACGCCATTAGATCCCCATACAAAGTCTTTCGACTGCATCGGGATTCCAAAACCAGTCGAAGCATTCTGAACCAACCTGTCAGCGGTCGCAACTAAATCCGTATAGGCCCCTGTTCCAAAATCGACCTTATAAACAGACTTTGCATACGTCGCCAGACCATAGACATTCTGCCACGATGGTATCACACCTGACGAGCCATCCATTTTATAAGCAGGGTTTCCTGTCGTCACATAGAGTTCCGTAGCTGCAAATTGCTGTTCATCGGAAGCATCCGCATCTTCGTAAGCCCCAGTCTTTACGCCAGCCGGATTTGCAAGGAACAACGATTTCGGGTGGTTCTCCGCCCAACGGTAAGCCAATTCAGCAGCATCAAGGCAACGTTTCGCATACGACGCATCAAAACCCTTATACACACGCGAAGCAGCAGCCATCACCGCAGCAAAATCATAAGCCGCCGTCACACTTTTTCCGATAATATAACGTTGTAAGGAATCATCCTTAACCGGCATCACCGTATTTGGGAAATCAACCGCCGAAAGCTTGTGATAAACACCGCCATCCTTTGCTTGCATAGTCAGCATCCAATCCAAGTTGTACTTGATTTCAGCAAGCAAATCCGGCAAATTTCCATCGGCAGGGATATTCCATTTAAGGTCCTTGAAATACTTAGGGAAATGCTCATAGAGCGAAAGCAACGTATAAGTTGCAATCCCCGCATTTACTGTATATTTGCCGTAATCGCCCGCATCATACCATCCCTTGGACGATCGTATCACGCCCTCGTCGCCCGTCGAAGAATGTATATAGACCGCCGTATCGGGGTGCCCCGCCGCACGGGCATAGACACCGGCATATTTTTCTTCCAAATCCATCGAGGCACGCTGATAATAGTAGAACTTGAGAACACCCTTCAGCAATTCTTCATAAGTATTCGAAGTCACGGACAAATCCTTATAAATAGTATCTTTCCCCTGCACTACCATATAAGTTCCATTCACCGTCAGTTTCGAGAAATCAGCATGCCTAAGCCACTGGTTGCTAGGAGCATATCCCGACACCGCGCTAACAGGGACACTCAAAGCGATTTTCCCAGACTCGTCGATAAATTGAAGAGGTTCGTCAGTGCCATATTCGACAACAAGTTCCTTGAAACCGTCTTTCTGGAATCCAAGCTGCGAAGCATAAACCGTACCGGGGCACTGGATTTCGCGTTCTTCGACAACGACGTTCTCTATGGCAAAGCCTCCTAAGCGGGCGCCACCATTGATATAGAATTCTCCGGACTTGCTATCTTCGCAATGATTATAGACCTTCGACTCAAAAGCACCTCCAATTTTGAATTCATGTTCAAAGTAAACATGATACTCGTCCGGGATACCAACGGCATAACTGGAATAAGACTTGACAAAAGCCATCAGGCCCACATAGACAGTATCCCAAGTCAAATCGTCATAGGGGTAACCGCTTCCCTTAATCTTGTAGGAATGCCCCTTTTGCAGATACACAGGATACTTCGCCTGAACCTCATAAATTTTTCTACCACTGTAATCAGACATGACCTGAAGAACAATAGCGCCATCATTATTTTCAACCAACTCGGTTCCGCCTCTCAACGTCCATCCATCAAGACTCTTTATACTGTCAAAGTTGCCTACTCCACCAAGCGCATCGACAACCCATTTATCCCCTTGAGGTCCCGAGCTCATAGGCAGTTGCGAAGAACTCGACTTTGTGCTTGAAGAACTCCTAGCGCTAGAAGAGCTTGCCGCAGAACTGCTGGAGACCATGCTCGAAGAACTCGCATTTTGATTAACATAATTTGCAAAATACTTTGCATCGCCAGTCACCACCGCAATTTCAGGAGTCCATCCCACAAAATCATAACCCTTGCTTATCGGTTTTTCTCCCTTGAACTCCGGTAATGCTCCATAACGAAGGCTATCGCCCTGCAAGACAATCCCCTGATCCAAGAACTGCACCGAGTAATACAAATTTTCATATTGCGCAACCAACGTCATAGCGGTAGTAAACTTTTTGCTCACTCCTGCAGCCCCGACAAGAGTCCCGCCATTGTACCAACCTAGGAATTTTCGACCATTCTTCGCCGCGTCCGGTAATGTAATCGTGAGGCTAGATCCACTCAGCACATAAGTGGCAACAGTTTTTCCGTCAACAACAAACGAAATGAAAGTGGGGTCGGTTTCTTTTTTTATATAGAACGCATACAAATTGCTTTCTGAATTGATTATGGATTCTGCAGAAATAGCCTTGTTATCCCATGATCCCCAATAACCGAATTTGAGGTCGTCTTCGCCAGCATCTTCTGGATTTGGTTCTTTGGGCATATTAATGAAGTGACCTGAATCATCGGTATAGCTAGTCCCTACAGTATAAGTCTTGACGTTAATGACTTTTGCAGAATCAATGAAATTTACTTTGTAAATAGGATGATGTTGGTCATCCGAAAAAACAGGATAGTCCGTTCCCTTTTGGCTCCAGCCACCGCTATTCGAGGCAGTGCCTCCACAAGTATTCAAATGCCATGCAAACTCAATAGACTGCATTTCCTTAGTAGTAAGAGCATTGGCATAATCCCCTTCAAGACCTAATTTATTCTTATCGGCAAAGTTACAGCCCTTAACCGCAGCGACCATTTTTTCGTTAGCCATCACCGTGTCGGCAATGCTATAGTTGCCACCGCCTTTAGCACTTCCACATTGAATAGCCCCAATTGAAGACTCTATAGATTTCGACCAGTGTTGGATCAAGTTTCCCTTGTTTATGCAATGGGTCACGACGCTCGCAGTGGCAATTCCGGCAACAGATGCCCCCGAAAGCAATTCGCTACCGACAAGTTCCAATCGGCCTTCGTTTACAGATTTGTTTACCGAACCAGAATTTGCAGTGATACCTGCGACATAAACCTTCGAAGACGGAGTTTGCGACTTGGCATAAATGCTTCCGAAATTCGAAGACTGCTCAACAGCTGTAGAGAACCCAGCAATTCCACCGATATAGGACCAAGCATCTTTGGGGCCGTTTTCGACATAATGGATATTACCGTGGTTGACGCTCCGCATCACCTTCAACTTGCTATATCCATTCCCAACAATGCCGCCTACATAAACATCGACCCATCCAGACGGATTAACAGTCATATCAAAGTTTCCATAGTTGACAGCATTGTCCATCACAAGAAGGGAATCCGAAACCACTCCTACAATTCCACCAGAAGCAGACTCTTTGTCACCGCTATAGGAAATATTACCCTTGTTTACGACATTCCTGATTTCATGTTCCGTCTTGGACGCAGATCTAATAACGGCAATAAGGCCCCCCAAACGACAAGCATTCGTTTCGCCTTCAATATCGCCTTCGTTTACCGAATTCAAAAGAGAAATTGGGCCTTCCGCTAAAGCAACTATTCCGCCGGCCAAAAGTCCCTTGACATCAACTTTATTCAAAAGCCCATCAAGTTTCCAACTGTAAGCACTTTCTCCCTTATAGCCCACCGAAGAGATAAAGCCAGCATTGTATGCCTTCTCCGAAGAATCATAGCCTAGATTGCCTTCGTTGACGCTATTCAATAGCGAGCCAGCACATGTCGTTTTGCCGACAAAACCGCCACTATATTTTTTACCATCCACAAAGCCCTTGTTTACACTTCCCGATATATCCACTGAGCCAAGAGCGGCATAGCCGACAAAGCCACCCGCATACCCAGCCTCGGTAACATGAGGCGATCGAGTCACCGTTCCATTGTTCACGCAATTCTCTATAGCCAGCTTTCCGTCAGACACGCCGACAAAGCCGCCTGCGATAAACCCATAATTCGGAGTGAGTCCCGAATACACATTGCCGTCATTGACCGTGTTGCGGATAAGAATTTGCGTATTCGAGGCAACTTCCGAAACGATTCCTCCCGAAGTTCCATTAGGGGACGTTGTTGTAACGGTCGCATGGTTAATACAGCCGTCTATTGTCGTTTCAAAGTTTTCCACAAATCCCGAAATACCGCCACAGTATGCGCCGGTCACATTTCCAAAGTTTTCAGAAGCGATGATATCGACACTGTAAGCGGTACCGACAAGCCCGCCCCCCACATACAGACCTTTAACATTTCCATAATTGCGGCTATTTGCAATAACGCCCGCATGCCCCTTTGGTGTTTCTGGATATTTATATCCGCAACCGCTAATGCAAGTTCTTCGTGCCTTGCCTACGAGTCCACCAGCAAGAGAATCAATGACTGTTCCATGAAATTCGCAGTTGACGATTGAATCACCATCGAAGATACCCGCAATACCGCCCGTTTCCGCGTATATTTCCATACCGCCCGGCGCAAAGTAGGTGCTCATATCCCCTTGAATCAAGGCATTTTCAATCGTCAGGTTCTTGACAACGGCACCACCGTTCAGAACAGAAAAGAAACCGCTCCGTCTATATTTTTTTTCAGGGACATAAATACCGGACACCTTGTGCCCGTTGCCATCAAAAATGCCCCTAAACCCCAAAGTGTCGGACTCTCTCGTTTCGACGATACCAATCGGAATCCATTCAATAGTTTCGCTAGATACAGAATCTTCCCAGACAACGATATCGTCGGTAAGGATGGCATTATAGTCCAAGTTTCCCTTGTTCACCTGAACCGCAAACCATGCCAAATTTTCAGGAGTCGCTATCTCGTAAAATTCTTTGCCGTCGATTTCGCGAATAGAGGGTTTCTTTACAGAACCATCCCAGTTGGCAAAGACCAACGTGGAAAGGAAGAGAAGGGCTGCTAAAAATTTTTTAGGCATCGGAACCTCATTGAACCATCTAATTCAATATAAATAAAAAAATCCTAAAATGCAAAAAAGGCGGACTAGACCAGTCCGCCATAAGCTCAGATTTACTAAAACACAACCAAATCGTTCTTGTGAATAAGTTCATCGGGAACGTTCTTGCCCAGAATTTCGTGCACCTGGGCCGTTTTCTTGCGGAGCACAAGCTTAAGCGTCTCGCTATCGAATCCAGCCACACCACGTGCCACCGGATTCTTCTTTTCGTCAAAGACCTCAATCAAGTCGCCCTTGTCGAAATGTTTCTGCACAGCGACAACACCCACCGGCAACAAGCTCGAATGCTTTTCACGCAAAGCCTTCACGCCGCCTTCATCCACAACAACGCTTCCACGCGGCGTCGTGACAAAGCTCAGCCAACGTTGACGACTATTAAGCTTTTTCTTGGAACCGGCAAACAAAGTACCATTTGCATTTTCAAAGAACACCTGATGCGGGAGCACCTTCATGCCGTTTGCGAGGAACGCATTCGCACCGCTCTTCGTCACATTACGGATTGCTTCGAGCTTGCTCCTCATGCCGCCGGTACTCACGGCAGAGCCTGCTTCTCCAGGCTTTCCGGCAAGTGCCAAAATGGCAGGCGTGATTTCAGGAACAAAGTTCAACAAGCGGGCATTCGGATTCTTTTTCGGGTTGTCATCGAACAAACCGTCTTCGTCCGTAAAGATGAGGAGCAAGTCCGCATCCAAGAACAGCGCCACATCGCTGGAAAGCTTGTCGTTATCGCCCACCTTGATTTCAGCCACGGCCAAGGAATCGTTCTCGTTGATAATCGGAACAATCTTCTTGGCAAGCATCGCCTTGATAGTGTTCTGCAAATTCTTGTAGCGGGCACGGTCGCGGAAGTCTTCTGCGGACAAAAGAATCTGACCGACGGAGAGCTCAACCCAGCGGAACATTTCTCGATACGCGTACATGAGGTCAATCTGGCCCACGGCTGCGCAGGCCTGCTTTTCGGCAAGTACAGTCGGCTTCTGCTTGTAGCCAAGTTCAGCCATGCCTGTTCCCACAGCTCCACTTGTGACAACGACGACTTCCTTGCCCGCATCCATCAAACGAGCAACGGAATCCGCAAGTTTTTGAATGTAACGCGTACGGACTCCACCACGCTCGGAATCTACAAGAATGCGAGATCCAATCTTCACAACAACGCGACGGGCTTCATCCAGAATATTTTTTCTTAATTCACTCATATATATGAAAGATAGAATATATACACGCAGATGCTCTTTTCGTCTGTTAAAACTCGTCAAAAAAAGACGACACAGAGGATTGGCTATTGGTCATTAGTTATTGGCCAATGGTCATTGGTCAATGGCTATTAGAAACTAGAGTTTAGAACTTAGCGGATCGTCCGTTATCGAACTTGAGAATGACCGCACCGCTAGGAGATTTAAACTCGCCCTGCCAAGTGCCGCGGTACAGATAAATTCCGTTCAAATCAAAGGCTTTGTAGCCCATTCCCAGCGGAATTTTTCCGACGCTTTGAGACGACATTCGAGAGTCTCGCTTCAAAGAGGTCGTGCCCGGATTTTCGGATTCCGCATTCAGCAGAACCTTCTTTTGCGGGAGACGACCTGCATCCTCTGCAGGAATACCGCTTCCACCGCCGGCAGCACCCGTTGCATAATAACATTTTAGAGGATTCGCTTCACATTTCTTTCTAAAGAATATGTCCGTATTGACGATATCGCTTGATTCAGGAACAATGAAATCAATCAGTTTTTGAGCACTATCCTTTGACATAACAAGGATGCCCCACTTTTGCCAATTCATGAACTCATAGCGCAAAACCTGAGCCATTACATAATAAAGCGAATCGTGCGGAACCCAGCAATAGATATTAATTTTAGGAATACGAGGTTTTGAAAAAACAGCACAATTAGTATCCAGCGTCGAATAGTACGCGAGGCCATAATCAAGCCAGACACGAAGGTACAAGGTATCAACATTTGGTGTTTTTACCGTATCAATATTCAGATAATTTTTTTCAAATTGTAAGCTTGTATTCCAAAGACCTACAACAGACCAAGCCGAAGCTGTGAAGAATACGACGCACGCCAACAACAGTTTCATACCACGACTCCTTTGTTAAACCAAGACTGGCCATTCCTAATGGAATACAGCCGTTTTTCCATTTTCGAACTTGAGAATCACCATACGTCCTTGAAACGTAGACTCACCTTGCCATGTTCCACGGTACAGATAAATTCCATTCATATCAAAAGCCTTGAAGCCGGTTCCTTGCAGAACGTTTCCCACGCCTAGAATCGCCTTGCTGGATTCTCGTGACAAAGATGTCGTACCCGGATTAACGGTTTCGGCATTCAGCAAAATCTTTTTTTGAGGGAGATACATCGCATCCTCAGCAGGGATACTACCACCGCCGACCGCACCCAAACTAAAATAACATGTTGACGGATCAGCTTCACATTCTTTACTATAGAAAATTGAATAGCCCGAAACTTTTTTTGATTCAGGAACAATCCTTTCTATCAACTTTTGAGCACTATCCCTCGTTATGTCGATGAGCCCCCACTCCTGCCACTTCATAAATTCATAACGCAAAACCTCCGCCATACCATGCGGAAATTCGAAAGACGTATAAAGAAGTTCAGGTGGAATTTGGCAATAAACACGAATACGAGCTTGACGGGGCTCAGAAAAAACAACATAATTTGTATCTAGAGTTGAATAATAAGCAAAACCCTGATTCGGCATGATATTAACATAAGACGTATCGACATCAATCGTCTTTGTTGTGTCAATATTCAAACTGCCATTATCAAAATTCAATTTCGTCCATTGCAATCCAATTGCAGACCACGCCGAAGCAGCGAGGAATGCAACACATGCTAAGAATTGTTTCATACCACTACTCCTTTGTTAAAACCAAGTCCGGTAATCCCTAGCGGAATACAGCAGTTTTTCCATTCTCGAACTTGAGAACGACCGGATTCCCGTGCACAGTAAAACGACCGTTCCAAGTACCTTGGTACAGATAAATTCCGTTCATATCAAAAGCCTTGAAGCCGATTCCTGGCGAAATAGTCCCCACGCCCTGAATCGCCTTGCTAAATTCTCGCTTCAAAGAAGTCGTGCCCGGATTTTCGGATTCGGCACTGAGCAAAACCTTTTTTTGAGGGAGGCGGGCAGCCTCCTCATCGGAAATTCCGCCACCCAAACCGCCTCCATACGGTCCCCAATTAGGACACTGCGAAGGATCTGTATCACATACTTTTTTATGGAGAATGTGACGATTATTCATTTGCAGCGTATCCGGCAGAACGCGATCTAATAAGCGCTGAGCACTGTCCTTCGTCATAACGATAATTCCCCATTCGACCCATTTTATGAACTCATAGCGCAATATTTCCGTCAAGGAACGCGTATTCGGATTCGCTTGCAAGGCATAGACAGAAGCTTTTGCAATACGAGGCATAAAGAACACTGCAACAGCAGTATCCAATGTCGAGTAATATGCTAAACCCTTTTCCAGCGAGCAGTTGATATAGGACGTATCGACATTGCACGTTTTTGTCGTATCGATATCCAAATACCCTTTCTCAAAACTAATACCCGCATCAATAGAAAAAATATTAGACCACGCCAAAGCAGCGAGGAACGTGACGCACGCTAATAAAAGTTTCATACCACTACTCCTTTGTTAAACCAAATCCGGCAATTCCTAGCGGAATACAGCTGTTCGTCCATTCTCGAACTTGAGAACGACCGGATTCCCGTGCACAGTAAAACGACCGTTCCAAGTACCTTGGTACAGATAAATTCCGTTCATATCAAAAGCCTTGAAGCCGATTCCTGGCGAAATAGTCCCCACGCCCTGAATCGCCTTGCTAAATTCTCGCTTCAAAGAAGTCGTGCCCGGATTAACGGATTCGGCATTCAGCAAAACCTTCTTTTGAGGGAGGCGGGCAATGTCATCTTCAGAAAAATCCGGTGAACCGCTCCCACCCCAAAGAATCTCTCCTCGGCATGCAGATAGCATTTCCTCGTCGCAAACCTTCTTATGAACAATTTTACGTCCTTGAATATCTCTCGCTTCCGGCAAGATACGATCCAGCAAACGTTGGGCACTATCCCTTGTTATCTTGATAATACCCCACTCCTGCCACTTCATAAACTCATAACGCAGAACTGCCGTCATCTTGAAATCATATCCCGCAGCAGCTTCTCTTTGTTCGTCCACGTTCAAGGATTTAAAAAGCTGCACCCTTGTGATTAACGGATTGAAAAGAACAGCGAATGTGGTATCCATCGTCGAATAGTACGCAAGACCTCTGTCCTGCGAGCAGTTGATATAGGTCGTATCCACATTGCAAATCTTTGCAGAGTCTACTTCCAAATACCCTTTTTCGAACTGGAACTCCGTCCAAATAAGGTTTACGCTGGACCACGCCAAAACGGCAAGGAATAAGATACATGCAAATACAAATTTCATACCACCTCCACCCTATCAATCTAAATTTTTTGACAAAGGAAGGCAAGCATGTATTGATTATTTTACTAAAACCTACTTACACACAACAAGCCGGATGGCGTCCAGACGGAGTTGTGGATTCGACACAATTTTCTTACGCTCCTGAACGTTTTTGCGGAGTTGCTTCAGCGTTTCGCTTGTTCCTGCCTTGCCACGCATAGTAAGCAAGTGGTTCATACGCTGGTATTCCTGTTCTGAGCGGGCTTCCACAGCATTCGCGGCCTCTTCAGCATATTTTTTTGCTTGTTCCGAAACTATCAAACGAGCTTTTGCAAGGCCATCTTTAGCAAAGTAACGAAGCGTCATATCGACAGCGGCATTGCCCTGCGGAACGCCGACATCCTTGAGAGCCGCATTCGAAAGCGCATCGAAATGCCCGGACATGTTTTCGCCTTTCGCATTCACAAGCACCTTGAAATACTTCGGCCCTGCAATATCGGCACAGCCCCATTCTTCGGAAATTGGCAATTCCACGGCAAAGTTGTACTGCATCATGAGCCCACGCAATCCGGAATTCGGCCATATCGCACACGACACCGTTCCACGGCCCATGCCCGTTTCGTAGTCGAACACACCCTGCGAAAGCGGATGATCCAAACTGATAAATTCAATATCGTCATGCGTCATCGCCACATCGCGATCGAACGTCACCGTCATGCAGGTGCCGCCATTTGTGCGCCCGTCGCCGTCCGAATCGCCACCGCCATCGCCGCACAAATCAGTCTGGCTGTTCACACGGCCACCACCAGAGCTATAGATCCCCGTTCCAAGTTCAGGCATTCCAGGCACAGAGCCCACTTCGACTTGCGGACCCATCGTAATGAGGAAGCACCCCGGCACAGAACTCTTTTCCACATCAAGTCCGCGGTTCATCAAAGAATCGAACACGAGATTCTTAAGTTCCGGTTCTGCGTCGAGTTCGCGGATTTCGTCCGTAATTTCTTTCGCCTTTTCAGGATTGCGGGAGTTGAATTCCAGCAAACGGTCACGACCATTTTCAATATTTTTGCGCATTTGTTCGCAGTCTTTCTTGACCTGCGGAATTATGTTCTTCGTAAAGTTTTCAAGACTCACCTTCGGCGTCGCGAGCGCTTCAATCAGCGATTCCGTATATTTGAGGAAAAGTTCACCACCGCTCATAAGTGGTGCACCAAAAGAATTCAAGCCTTCGTTGTACCAGCGGAACATCACTTCTTGGCCAGAGCCCTTCACATACGGCACATGGATGACGATGTCCTTGTCCTGCCCAATGCGGTCCAAGCGGCCAATACGTTGTTCAACAAGTGCAGCATCCAACGGCAAATCAAACAAGACCAAGTGATGCGAGAACTGGAAGTTACGACCTTCGGAACCGATTTCAGAAGCGATAAGTAAATTCGCTCCATCGGGCTTGCTAAAGTTTGCCGCCGCCTTGTCACGCGCCATAATGCTCATGTCTTCGTGGAACATCACGAACGCGCCTTCACCCAAGAACTCAAGAAGCAGAGTTTCAAGCGCCAACACTACCTGGATAGATTCGCAAATCAACAGAACTTTTTCGTTCTTGTATTCCTTGAGGAAACTCTTAAGCCACACAAAGCGTTCATCCATCGCCCAGGCGTCGGAGAATCTCGTACAAAGGAGACCGTTTTCCTGAATGTCGGTCGATGCTTCCAAGTCGCGGTCAGCAGCCACCTCCACCATCTCGCGGTAAGCCGGATTCGGTTCCAACGGAATTTCATCGAGCACGCGCTTCGGGAATCCGCCAACACCCTTACGCGTATTGCGGAACACCACGGAACCCGTGCCCATGCCATCGACAATGCGGCGCATCCATTCGCCCGCCGTCATCGACTTTGAATTTTCCTGCTCCAACCACGGACGAATCTTCGAGTTCTTCGGGACGCATTCGTACAAGTCGTCCCAGCTCATATGGTGGTTCGGATCTGTCGGAAGTTTGCTCAAATCCCTCACGAGTTTGAGGTAGGTTTCCTGGTCCTTGATAAATTCATTGTAATCCGAGAAACGCACAGGATCGAGCATCTTGAGTCGATTGAACTGCGATTCCGGATGGAGCTGGAGCGGTGTACCCGTCAAGAGCAGCACACCCTTCGAACGAGAAATCACCCTGTTCGCAAGCATGTACTCGTGGCTCGTGAAACCATCCTCGCACACCAGATGGTGAGCTTCATCAATGATGGTCATGTCCCAGTTCGTCTTGAGCAAGTCTTCAATCAACGCAGGTTGCGCCATCAAAAAATCAATAGACA
>CAMKLO010000074.1 GCA_946413655.1 uncultured Fibrobacter sp.
TAACTATCGCTGTTGCCATTTTGCTCCTCTGCGGAGGCAAGGATGCACGAATCAAAGGGGATGCCGCAATTGCGATGGTTTCGGCCGGGGCGCTTGCCATCGGCTATTTGCTGATGAACATTTTTTCGTCATCAGGGAATGTCGCAGGCGATGTCTGCACAACGCTTTTCGGCTCCATGTCCATTTTGACGCTCAAGCCTACCGATGTTTATCTTTGCATAATCCTTTCAGCAATCGTACTTGTCTCATTCGTACTCTTTTACCACAAGATTTTCGCAATTACATTTGACGAAAATTTCGCACGGGCCACAGGCGTAAACGTTACCTTGTTCAACCTACTCATCGCCATCATCATTGCAGTCATCATCGTTCTTGCGATGAATCTCGTCGGTGCGTTGCTCGTCTCTGCGTTGGTCGTGTTCCCAGCACTTTCAGCGATGCGGGTATTCAAAAGTTTTTTCTCGGTGACAGTCGCTGCCGCTATCATCTCAGTCATTTGTTCGCTAGTCGGGATTCTTGTCGCGATTCTCGCAGGAACACCCGTAGGCTCAACGATTGTCGCAATGGACATTGTCGCATTTTTGATTTGTTTTATTACGTCATCCTGACCCTGAAACGTAGCGATAGGGGAAGGATCCATAATTTTTCATCGGAGAACTTGTTTTGTACAAAGTATTTTCTAGAATTACAATCATTGCAATTCTTTGCATATTTTCGCTATCCACGTCAAGCGTTGCCGCCGAAAATGTTTCCGCCAACCGCGTTGACATAGACCTCACAAAAATGAGCAGCACCATGGTCTATTCCATGGTTTTCCAGATGGTTACGGAACCCAAAAAATTCATCGGCAAAACCATCAAAATGAAAGGCGCTTTTTCAAGCTACTACGACGAAGAATCAAAGCGCCGCTTTTTCGGTTGCGTCATCAAGGACGCTTTGGCCTGCTGTTCACAGGGATTAGCTTTTGAAACATTCAAACCTCGCAAATTCCCTAGCGAATACCCGAGCGAGGGCTCATCCATCACCATCGTCGGAACTTTCGAATTCGAAAAAGAAGAAGACGGCATCGGATTTCCGATTATCAAGAACGCCAAACTTTACAAATAAAGAAACATCGTTTGAAATTTTAGTCACAAAATGAGCAATCTGCTATCCATACGCAAGTTCGTCATCGTGCTCATCGCGGCATGCCTATTCGCCGTTGCCGAACACCATCATGACGATTTTGAGCAGCACGAAGACTGCCCTATTTGCGTATTAATTCACGATGGATACAATCTCGAAAATTTCACGCCTATTGCAGTCGTATTTTGGATTCTGCTATTTATTCTACAAGTGCAGTACGCCTCGCGAATTCCATTTACACAAACGCTTCATTATAATCCTCGCGGCCCACCCATCACCATGACTTAACATGATCCATCAACGTTTCTCGCCTCAGGATGACAGAAACGGAAAACGTCATTCTGAGTGGCGAACGCCACGAAGAATCCAGTTAAATCCATGTAATTATATACAACAAGAATGATGTCATTCCCGCGAAGGCGGGACAATCTTATCACATACTCAAAAAGGATTAATAATGAAAAAACTCCAATTCTTGGCACTTGCCATTTTCTCCCTCATCTTCGCCGCTTGCGGTGACAGCAATTCCACCTCCACCGAACAGCACGAGCACTTCGAAGTCGAAGGCTGGAGACTCTATTCCGCCGAATGGGACACGCTCTACAGCGTTTACCGCGGCAAAGAAGATTCCAAACTCCCGGGCCTCAAAGTCAACGCCAACTGCATGAGCGCACACATTCATGTGAAGTTCCTCGACGAGAACAAGAAAGAAATTGCAGGCCCGAACGACGAAGAACACTCTCTCGGTTGGGAAGTAGGCAACAAAAAAATTCTAGACATCCATTTCGAAGGCGGTTGGGGATTCCACCTCAAAGGTCTCAAGAAAGGCGAAACGACTTTGATTCTCAAGGTCAAGCATCACGACCACGCCGATGCCAAGACTCCTGAAATCAAGGTTGTCGTCGACAAGGCATTGGATGCAGACAAATGCCCGTTCCAGGAAGACGAAGATGACCCTTCGACAAGCTCAGGGACCGAACATGAGCATGAAGGCGGAAATCACAATCACGAGCACGATCATGAATAGAACCCTTATTAGGGCTGCCATGGGGAGCCTCCTTCTGGGAGGCTTCCTTCATTTTTCTTTCGCCCAAGAATTTGTCCAAGACCTCGGCAATTCAACCATCGTAGCCGAGCAATCTACCGAAACCGTTTTAGACGGGCTCCGCGAAGACGAAGTTTTAAAAACCGAAAAACTCGACCGCAAAATTTCCACGACCATCGCAGAAACCATCAAGAACGAACCCGACATCGCTTTCCGCTCCATGGGCCCTGCCGCCGCACGCCCCGTCATCAAAGGACTTTCCGGCAGTCACGTCGTCATCACCGAAGACGGCTCCTTTTGCGGAGACATGAGCGCAACCTCGCCCGATCACGCAGTCGCATCCGAAGTCCTGACCGCACATAAATTGCGAATCACACGTGGCCCGCAAATTCTTACACAATCCTTCGCCACCGCAGGCGGAGTCATCCAAGTCGAGCACAACGATATTACTTTTGAAATTGCGCGGTCCCAAGGCGCACCGACCCAATCCGCGGCGGTGTCCAACACTCAAATTCACGGCTATATCACTGACTACGCCGAAAGCGGCCAACCAGGATTCGCTACCGTCGTAGGCCTGAACGGCAACATCCACGGACTATCGCTCAAAGGCGAACTTTCCGCACGTAACATGGGCGACATGAAAACGCCCAAAGGCTCGCTAAAAAACACCGAAATCGAGAACAAGAGCATAGCCGTCGGGGCCGCCTACACTTTTGAACGCTTCAAGTTCGGAGCCTCCTTCCGCACCTTCAATTCCAATTACGGAATTCCCGGCGGTTTCATCGGTGGTCACCCTAACGGCGTTGACATCGAACTCTCCAAACGCGACTTGACGTTGCGCGGGCTTTACCTCCCCGCCCAAAAATCAAGCGACACGTTAAGCGTCACATTCCGACTCAATCAGTACCACCACACGGAATACGAGACCAAGGAATACGTCGGTGCTGAATTCGCCGTCAATCAAGAAAACGTCCACATCGAAAAATTCATCGCACAAAGCGGCCCGTTTTTCGGCATCCACATCGGCGGAGAATTCGACATCCGTTCCATCGAAATGGGCGGCTACGTCTTTACGCCACCGACAAATTCTTACGCCGCTTCGCTATTTTCCGTCGCCAGCCTAAACGGATGGCGAAACGGTTTAGAGATTACCTTGTCCGCACGACTCGGTGGCGCATTCATCAGGCCGCGCGAAAGTGTCGTTGCAGACAAAGACGCTATCGAAGACCGCAATTTTGCATTATGGGCCATCGCCGCAGAATTTTCGCAACGTGTCGCCCCCGGCAAATTCCTGACGCTCGACGTATTCCGCACCACTCGCGCCCCGACCATCGAAGAACTCTACAACCAAGGTCCGCATCTCGCCGCCTACACTTACGAACGAGGCAATCACAAGCTCGATGCAGAAAGCGGCTACGGCGCAGAACTCGAATTTCGCGATTACGGCGAAATCATCAATTGGCGCGCCGCCGTTCACAGCACATGGTTCCTGAACCACCTCGCTCCACGCGCCACCGGTGACACCAACTGGTCGCAAATTTTGCCGATTTACCAAGTCAGCGGCGATGACGCTCTCCTCATGGGCGCAAACGCCTCCATCGAGACCGCCGCAGAAACGGGATTCTACGCCCAAGCAGGCGCGAGCTACGTTTGCGGTTTCTACCAGAACGAAAACTGGAGCGACATGCCGCAAATCCCGCCATTCAAATTCCACGGCGAATTCGCTTACGTTTGGACGCACGTTCGCGCAGGCATCAACACGGAATTTGCACTTGCGCAAAACCGTCTAGACCGTTACGAGCAACGCACCCCCGGCTTCGTCACGTTCGGAGCGTCCCTCGAATTCCATTGGTCACTCACGCTCGCGCACTACAGTATCGTCCTCCGCGGCGACAACTTGTTCAACGCCGATGTTCGCAACCACCTTTCCCGCCTCAAATCCGTAATGCCCGAAAAAGGCCGCAACGTAAGCATTCTCGCCAAAGCGGAATTCTAAAAATCACTGGATCCTTCACTATCGTTCAGGATGACAAAAACGCAATGTCATGCCGGACTCCATGTCATCCCGGATTTATTCCGGGACGGCATCACCATTCTCCATTACATAGAAACGCATTTATGGTCTCTCCCCCGCGATATTTGTATATTCTTTAGCGTTAAACTAGAAGATTTTACGATGGCCGATAAAGAATTACTCGATAAAGAAGTTTTAAAGACCGTAAGCCGCATCGAACTCAGCGTTCGCGGCACGCTCGACACTGTGATGACCGGAGCTTACCATAGCTCCTTCAAAGGGAACGGCATGGAATTCAGCGAAGTCCGCGAATACATGCCCGGCGACGACGTCCGTACCATTGACTGGAACGTGACCGCCCGAACCGGCACGCCTTACGTCAAAAAATTCATCGAAGAACGCGAAATGACCATGCTCCTCATGGTCGATGCATCCAGCAGCTCCGAATTCGGTTCGGGCAAGCAAATGAAAGGCGAAGTCATGGCAACGCTCACGGCTCTCCTCGCATTTGCCGCCATCAAGAACAACGACAAGGTCGGCCTGCTGATTTACACCGACCAGGTCGAACTGTTCATCCCGCCCGAGAAAGGCCGCAAGCACGTGCTTCGCCTCATCCGCGAAATTCTCTACTTCAAACCGCAGCACCACGGCACCAACACGCAGGTCGCCCTCGAATACGCCGGCAAGATTCTGAACCGCCGCGCCGTCGTCGTCGTAATGAGCGACTTCTTGGACGAAGGTTTCGAAAACGCATTCAAGATTCTGCGCAAACGCCACGACGTTCTCGCCGTGTCCGTCGTCGATCCGCGCGAAATGGAACTCCCGTCCGCAGGCCTTGTGGAACTCGAAGACCCCGAAACCGGCGAAACGCTTTTAATCGATACCGGCGATGCCGCCTTCCGCGAAGCATTCGCCCGCGAGGCAAAGCGCCAAGGCAAAGCGACCAAGGAACTCTTCCAGCGCATGTCCATTGACTTTGTCCGCATCGAGACCCACGACGACTTCAAGGAAACGGTGGCACCGCTTATCGAGCACTTCCGCCGCCGCGCGAAAGCCGCTAGGATGTAACGCTATAACGTCATCCTGAGAGGCGAAGCCTCGAAGGATCCAGTTAAACTTGTCATTCCGGCCAGAGCCTGTGCTGAGTGAAGTCGAAGTATGCCGGAATCTCCTTTTCATCAGCAATAAAACACAGGCAATAAAGCCCAAAGTATTTCATTCAACATTACTTCGTTTATCTCAAAACATGAACGAAGTCTTGCTTTCTAGATTCCAGAGGCGTTCGCTAAAGGCATTACCTAAGTAGACTTTTACCCCCAAGGAAGACTGGATGCGCTTTGTGAATAAATAACTTACGCCAAAATATTGGGCGAATATGTAGGGAAAATCAAAGGTTAACGAGCAGTCTTGATATCCGTTTTCATAACATTTTATATCGTCATAAAGCCAAGGAGAAAAGGCCGACAGGGCGTAGGTTAGAGAAAGCGTTTTTGTAGGGAAAATATTTATATACGCTCCAAAATTACCATTATATTTCCATTCGGAGCAATCGTCGCAATACAAGCTATCAATCCACGTCGTTGACGCTCCTGCCATATTGCCCTGTTCCATATAATTGACTTGTTTCACGGAATAACTAACATTTGCAAATCCGAAAGAAAAAAATCCGCCTACCTCAAAATATTCGCTATTGAAACCGACTGAAGAACGCAGTCTGGGATAAGGATCAAAAGCTGCTCCAAAACCTATGAGTATTCGTTTTGCATTAAGAAAATAGTCGATGGACCCCGTTACCGGAAAAGTCTTGAAATCATAGCGAAGGTCTGCCTTTATATTTTCGTTTTTAGGACATTCCGTGCAACCGTTATCGTATTTGTTTTCTATTCCATGTAATTGCAAATGCCTGTTGCTGTAGTTGCGAATGGTAATATTCGCCTTCCAGACATTAGTCGTATCGTTCCCTATGGGGTACGCCAACCCTGTAAATGTTTCAGGAACAAGAGCTTCAAAGGAACCTTTTTCAATATAACTATAGCTGCACCCCATAAAAAGGAGGTACAAAAAAGAAAAGGCAAGCCTTTTGAGTAACGAGATTCTCATACACCATAAAATTAGTTTATTTTAATTTTCCGTGTGTATTGTCCCCTAGCATTCCCTTCAGTTCCCGCTTCACCCATTCCAATTCGCTATTCGTAAGTACCGGAATCAGTTTATTGATTTCTTCGATGGGTTTGTCCCACCACTTGAACTTCAGCAACAGCGAAGTCAGTTCTTCATCAAAGCGGTAGCGAATGGTTTCTGCAGGGTTCCCGACCACAACCGTGTACGGCTCCACGTCACAACCGACAACGCTGTTCGCACCGATAATCGCACCATCGCCGATATGCACACCCGGCAAAATCACCGCATTCTGCCCAATCCACACGTCGTTTCCGATGACGGTATCGCCTTTGAACGGCAAATCGCTTTTTGCAGGCGGTTTCATGTCCCAGCCTTCGAGCGTATAGAACGGAAATGTGGAAACCGCATTCATCTGGTGATTCGCGCCGTTCATTACAAATTCTACACCCGCAGCAATCTGGCAGAATTTACCGATAATGAGCTTGTCACCGATAAAATCGTAATGATGCGTCACGTGGCTTTCGAATTCCGAGTCCGCGATGTAGGTAAAATCTCCGACGATAATGTTCGGGTTCTTGATGGTGGGCTTGACGTAGATTTCCTTGTCGTAGCCCGCAATCGGATGAATTGTATTTGGATTAGGGATTTTTTCGCTCATACCCTAAATATATATCAAACCGTTGCCGGTCTATACCCAAGCAATTTCATGCTGTAAAGCGCGGTGCCTTTGCTGATGCTGCGAACGCCCGTAGCATAACCGAAAATTTTTCGAAGAGGAACATCCGCTTTCAAAAAGTGCGTTTTGCCATCGCCTTCGATTTCCTTCACCTTGCCTTCGCGTGCCTGGATATCGCCCGTCACAAGGCCTGCAAAATTCACCGGGCATTCTAGCGAAAGTTCCATCACTGGTTCGTACAACTGAACATCCGCTGGCTTCACAAGTTTAGCGACCGCATCGGCACAGCACTTCTTGATCATCGGCGGGAGCGCCCCTTCCGTCCATTCAAAGCGGTGGACTTCAAAACGCACGCCTACAAGCGGGCCTTTGCCAAGCACGCCGACTTCGGTCGATTCCAGAAGCGCCGAACGCACACCCGCCAAAATTTCACGCGGGGCATTTTCCATAAACTCTGCGGACAAGCGAATATCGTGAGCATCACCTTCTAGCGGAGATGCCGAAATGCTAATGGACATTTTATGAGGCCCAATCTGGAACGTATTTTCAGCAGGTCCGACAGCACGGCACAAACGTTCTTGCCAACGCACTTCGGGACTACCGGCTCTCACTTCGCAACCAAATTCGCGCTTGAGGCGAGCTAGCAAAACATCGAGTTGCACCTCGCCCACGGTATGTAAATACCAAAATCCGCCATCATCCTTTTGCACACGGAAACTCGGATCCATTCGGGCTAGCACAGAGAGGCTGCGTTCCACATGGGCGTAATCTTCCGTCCGCACGCATTCCACACGCGTCTGCAAAAGCGGCAAATATCGTTCGCCAATGGAATAATTAACTACACTGGTTCCTTCGTCGCTACGCTCCTCAGGATGACGAACATCCCTCTCGTCTCTCGTCTCTCGTCTCTCCTCTAAAACATTCCCATCCGCATCCAACCTAATAACTTGTCCTAATTCCGTCTCGAATGGGCTACGCATCGCATAAATATCGCCCGAACGAATTTCATCAACAGGCAACAACATGTTCGCCTTGAGACGTGAAAATTCAAAACCAGCAGGCCAATCACGGCGCAACAAATCCACATGGCTGCGGAACAGCGAAATCTCGCCAATCCCACGGAAATGCCTCAAGCGCACCACCTGCCCAAGCTCATTTTCGTCAAACGTCGGGACTTCCGGCAAAAAGAACGAAAGAGCCGTCACAAGACTGCGAACGCCAAAACCTTCCAACGCTGAGCCCGCATAGCAAATAACATAATCGTCACTTGTAGCAAGCGCTTTCAACCCGCGCAAAAGCATCTTGGGCGGCACAGGCTTATTGTCTAGCGCAAGCGATAAAATTTCATCGTCAAAGTTGCTTGCAAATTCTACCGCTTCGGCGTAATACTTTTTCAAAAGCGCACGATCTTCAGCCGCCGACGCATCCGATTCCCAATCATCATCGAGAACTTCCGCACCCGATTCCGAATGCACCAAGCGGCTCTGGCTCAACACATCCAGCATACCGCACATTTTGCCGTTCTTAAACTGCGGTACAGACATGAGCACCGGACGCACGCCAAGCGTTTCTTCAATGTTGATGAGCGTTTCGTCTAACGAATAATCGGGATTGTCCAACTTATTTACGAACAAAATAGTCCGCACGCGGGACTCGTGCAACTTGCGGAACGAAGCCACCGTCTGCGTTTCGACACCGCTTGCGGCACTCACCACAAGCACTGCGCCTTCCACAGCGGTAAGCGCCATATCGACCTCGGCGCCGAAATCCACATGTCCCGGGGTATCGATAAAATTGAACCATGTATTTTTCCATTCGAAATGCGCCACGCCACTTTCAATCGTAATTCCGCGTTCCTTTTCTTCGGGCATGTAGTCCATCGTAGCAAGGCCATCTTCCACACGCCCCGGGCGGTGAATCTCGCCTGCGGCAAAAAGGATTCTCTCGGAAAGAGTCGTCTTGCCCGCATCAACGTGGGCCAAAATGGCAATATTTCGAATTGGCTGTTTCATAGCCCAAAATTACATTTTTTGCAGTCCTTTTAATCTTCCAAGAAATATTGAACGTTCGTTACCACGCGTACATTTTTGATAAACGGCGTATTTTCATCGCGGTCACTAATGGAGAATTGCCCCTGTGTTGCCGTCTTGATTTTTCCAAGCTTGCTACCGGAATCCATCGCAAACTTCTCGGCTGCGGCACGAGCATTCTTATTCGCTTCATCAATCATCGCGGGCTTGATTTCGTTCAGGCCATTAAAACTGTAAATTTTGCGATAGCGGTAATCGTCGCCACTGAACGCAATACCTTGTTTGAGAAGTTCGCCCTGCTTGCCCATAATTTCACGGACACGATCTACATTTTTTGAAGCAACCGTCGTGACCACCGTCGCAATGTAGCGGAACTGGCGCTTGTTATCGCCATAACGTTCACCTTGCACATCTTCGATATCGGGAGCAGACCAACTAATTTCGGATTCTTCAACGCCATTATCCCGCAAGAATTTTCCAAGCGTTGCGTTCTTTGCCTGCACCGCATCATGAATTGCAGAAAGATCGTTTCCGACTTCTTTATACACAATCGGCCAAATGACAAAATCCGCTTTCACTTCGCGTTCTGAAAGTCCCTTGACCGACACAACGCGGTCTCTATCCTTCGTGTGCATCATGGCGCAATAGAGGAACGCGCCAAGTCCGAGAACGGCAATAGCCAATACCAACGATTCTTTAAGTCTAGACATTTTTTTCTCCTTTGCCGTAAATCACCCACGGCTTTATGTTTAATATATAATCTTTATTCCCCATAACATCCCCTACAAAGATTCATCTGTATCTAAACAAGGGCGAATCCAAAACATTCTTATTTAGAAGCACGCTTTAATAAACCCACTAAAAATTTATAGAATTTTTCAACGTGAGTATTGTCCTGTTTGATTTTAGAACACGTAATTACAATATCGCGCTTGAATTCGGCATCGGTAATCTTCAACAGCTTGATTTTGCGAGTATTGATTTTGCCCCATGAGAACTCGGGCCAAAAGCCAACACCGATACCGCTTGCAATAGCGTCCTTAACAGCAAGGGCATTGTCACTTTCAAAAATCACGTGGGACTTGAAGCCGATGCTGTTGCAGAATTCTTCGCAAATGACATGCAACTGCTTGGATCCGTACAATCCGATAAAATTCGTATCGCCTAGTTCGTGCAATGAAATGCTATCGCGCTTTTTGTATTCTGCCGTATTGGGGACAGCAAGGTAGATATTCTCCGTACATACGAAAGTTTCCTCGTCAAGATTTTCTTGCGGACGGTAATGGGCATAAGTTCGAATGCAAATATCGTATAAAGTCGATTCCTCCCTTTGAACAAGGTAAAAACGTACATCCGGAGTCTGCTTTTTATACTGTACCACCGCATTCGTTACAAACGAAGATGCCGCCAAGACCTTTAAACTGACCGTAACCATCTGCAAGTTGACTTTCGCCCTAAGCCTTGCCGGGAGAGCCGTAATATCGTTATAAAGCGGCAAAACCTTCTTGTAAAAATAGTTACCCGCTTCGGTAAGCTTGATGCTACGACCACTCGCTTGAAAGAGCTTTACACCCAGTTCGTCCTCGAGTTTATGGAGGGCATGTGTGAGCGCCGGCTGCACAATGCACAACGTTTTCGCACTTTTCGTCACGTGTTCTGTCCGTGCGACTTCTAGAAAGTATTTAATATGCGTAAGTTCCATTCGACCACAGTCCCCTTTCTTTCATCAAAAAACTTGATTATTTTCAATATAAATAATTTCTTTTTAATTCAATAACCCCAAATCATCTCGGCTCATTTCTTTTCTCGGACGTACCCCAAATCTTCAAGGCTGCAAAGGGTATTTTGGCGACCCTTGCCACAACGTAATTCATCTGAGTATAGGCTACAGTTTTCATGAGAGGTTCCTTTGTGAAATATTTTCATTTCTTGTTAACATCACAAATCTACCTCTAGAAATCTATACTTTCTAATGCATATTTTTTATTATTTTGATTACTTTTTTTGATTATTCATCATAACATTCACAGAAACTACTATTCCCTATTCCCAAATTTTCAGTAACGATTAACACAGAAGGATTAACTATTTTTCTACATTTAGTGCCGTAACAAAAACCCGCGTGTGCGGAAAGGATTAATCTATGTCTAAACTGACAGATTCTATGGAATGGAAGGCCCTTGAGGCCCATGCCGAAGTCGCCAAGACTTGGCAAATGAAGGAACTCTTCGCAAAGGACCCGGCTCGTGCCGAAAAGTTCAGCGCTGAAGCCTGCGGGCTCTTCCTCGACTACTCCAAGAACATCATCACCGACGAAACCATGGCCAAGCTCCAGGACTTGCTCAAGTCCGCCAACTTCGAAGACATGCGCGCCAAGTACTTCGCAGGCGAAAAGATTAACACCACCGAAAAACGCGCCGTGCTCCACACCGCTCTGCGTTACAAGGGCAACGAGGCAATTTGCGTCGATGGCAAGGACGTGATGCCTGAAGTTCGCGCCGTGCTCAAGCACATGGAAGAATTCACCCACCTCGTCCGCAGCGGCAAGTGGAAAGGCCACACCGGCAAATCCATCAAGTACGTGGTGAACATCGGTATCGGCGGTTCCGACCTCGGTCCGGTGATGGTTACCGAAGCTTTGAAGCCGTATGCTGAAAAGCCGATTGCCGGCGAAACCTCCCCAGAAGTCTATTTTGTTTCTAACATCGACGGCACCCACATGGCCGAAACCCTCAAGAAGGTGAACATCGAAGAAACGCTCTTCATCGTCGCTTCCAAGACGTTCACGACTCTTGAAACCATGACGAACGCCGAAACGGCCAAGGCTGCCGTCCTCAAGGTTTTCAATGGCGACGAGAAGTCCATCGCCAAGCACTTTGTTGCTCTCTCTACCAACACCGAAGCCGTTACCGAATTCGGTATCGACCCGGCAAACATGTTCGAATTCTGGAACTGGGTTGGCGGCCGCTACTCCCTGTGGTCTGCAATCGGTCTCTCCATCGCTCTCCGCATCGGCTTCGAAAACTACATGAAGCTCCACCAGGGCGCCTACGAAATGGATCAGCATTTCAAGACCGCTCCGGTCGACAAGAACCTCCCCGTTATCCTCGCCCTCATCGGCGTGTGGTACAACAACTTCTTCGGCGCTTCCAGCTACGCCATGCTCCCGTACGACCAGTACCTCCACCGCCTCGCCGCCTACTTCCAGCAGGCCGACATGGAATCCAACGGCAAGACCGTTGACCGCGATTCCAAGCGCGTGAACTACCAGACGGGTCCGATCCTCTGGGGCGAACCGGGTACCAACGGCCAGCACGCCTTCTACCAGCTGATCCACCAGGGCACCAAGATGATTCCGTGCGACTTCATCGCCCCGGCCAATAGCCACAACAAGATTGGCGATCACCACCAGAAGTTGCTCTCCAACTTCTTCGCCCAGCCGGAAGCTTTGATGAACGGCAAGACTCTCGCCCAGGCTCAGGAAGAACTCCGCGCCGCCGGCAAGTCCGAAGAAGAAATCGCATTCCTCGCTCCGCACAAGGTATTCGAAGGCAACAAGCCGACGAACTCCATCATGATGGACTACGTGAGCCCGGAACGTCTTGGCGCCCTCATCGCCATGTACGAACACAAGATCTTCACGCAGGGCGTTATCTGGAACATCAACAGCTACGACCAGTGGGGTGTTGAACTCGGCAAGCAGCTCGCGAAGAAGATTCTCCCGGAACTTGCTAAGGCCGACGCCGAACTCAACCACGATAGCTCTACCAACGGGCTCATCAAGTGGT
>CAMKLO010000075.1 GCA_946413655.1 uncultured Fibrobacter sp.
TTTTTGTACTGCTCTATGCAACGGATGCTACAAAATTGTAATCCATTAACTTCAAAATAAACTTGGTTGTGTTCCTTTATCTTATTTAGAATATATATTAAGAATGGTTTAAAGGGGATTACGTCATGACGTTGTTTTGTTGCAAAATTTCCGGCCTCAGATTTTGGGTAATTTGCGGCGCATTGCTTGTTTTTACAGCTTGCCAAGATAATTCATCTTCGGTTATTGATTCAACCCCCAAAGCTGTTGATTCGACCCCTAGAAAACTTGATTTCACAACGTCTAGTTCGCGGGTTCCAGTCGTTTATGATGAGGACCCGAAATTTGCGTGCTCCGATTCTACAAAAATTTTTGGTGAATTGACGGATGCTCGTGACGGGCATGTTTATAAGACCGTTAAAATTGGTGATCAAGTTTGGATGGCGGAAAACTTGGAGTATAATCGTGAAAGATATACGGGTGATTCGAAGTATTATTATTCCTGGGTTGACGCTGTTGGGGGGATAGCTGCGGGTTGCTCTGGCGAACGTCCTGCTTTATATAATGGGGAGTATGTTTATAAAAATCATTTTGTCTATGACGGTGTAACATTTGAAAATTGCCCTATTGCACGGCCTGCTCGTGGCCTTTGCCCTGATGGCTGGCGCATCCCAACTACGGATGATGTTCAAACATTGCTTGATTACGCTGGGGGTTCGAAATATGCCGGTAAGTATCTGAAATCAACTACAGGATGGAGTGGTGTTGGAAACGGATTAGATTGTTTTGGCTTTAATGCTTTGCCTTCTTATAGTAAAGATGATCCAAATGGCCTTTTTGAAGATCTTCATATTTTGACAGATGAACCAAAAGCATTGTATATGTCTTATGAAAATCCCTTTGCGTATTTTACTTCTGTGACAACTTATGAAGCGAGCGGATATGTAGTCCGTTGTATTCAGGGGGATGGAAATTACGGTTTAGATTTACCGATAGACCATGCCGAGAAAACTTACACTGGGCCTTTTGAATCGTTTACAGATTCCCGCGATGGGCATGTTTATAAAACAGTCGATATTGGCGGTTGGGTCTGGATGGCCGAAAATTTATCTTATGGTTCCAAAGAAACTTACACTTATGAAGAAATGATAAATGCTCCAGTTACGGGGTGCTATTTGGATAGTTTAATATGGGGCGATGATTATGGAATGTGGAACTATTGCTCTGCTAAACGACCGATCCAGGGAATTTGTCCTGATGGCTGGCATGTACCGAGTTATTATGAATGGAGAGTCCTTAGTGCTTTTGTAAATGGTTTAAACAATGCGACAAATTTTGTAGAAGGAACTTTTACGGGACCGATGCTGAAATCAACGAGTGGTTGGCCTGATGGAAAAAATGGTCTTGATGCATACGGCTTTGGAGCTAAGCCTCCCGAAGGAAAAGATCAGATTCGCTTTTGGTCTTCGTCGAATGCGCCCACTAGGGGGGATTGGTTCGGCAATATCGTTTTGAAAATTGGTGCTGACAGTGCCGGGTTAGAAACAGATGGAATTGGAAATTCCTATGAGGCTTATGTTCGTTGTCTCAAAGATGATGAAAGCCAAATGCAAACGTCTTCGTCTCCTTTAGGTTTTTCTATAAAGCCCGAAAAACCAGCAACTTATTCTGGCGAGTATGGTAAGTTTACGGATGAACGAGATGGCAATGTCTATAGGACTGTTGATATTGATGGTACCGTTTGGTTTGCAGATAACTTAAAATATGAAGTTCCGAATGCGTTGTCTTTTTGCAATTGTGCCGATACGACATCGTGTGATAGCCGTGGTCGCTTGTATCCTTGGGATGTGGCGAAAAAAGCGTGTCCTGCGGGTTGGCGTTTGCCTTCTGTAGAAGAGGCTAATCATTTATTGATGCTTGCCGCTCAAGCTAAATACGACTTGGGTGGTTTTGATTATGCTGAAAATTTCTTAAAAGATACTGTAGGTTGGGAATATAAAGAAGGCTATAATACGTTCGGGTTTAGCGCTGTTCCTGCTGGTGATATGCATTTCCGGTTAGATGCAAACTCTGTGATTATCGATGAATTCTGTAATGCACCTAAAGGATATGGCAACGCAGGCGTGAGGATTAATGCTGAATATTGGGTCGATGGTGAAAATGCTGATGGGGCTCATGCGTGTTTTTCTGTAGATGTGTCAGGATTTAATGAATCCGTTTCTTGGGCGCTTCGTTCCCCTTATTCTATCGATATATATAATTTAGCCTTCTCGGTTCGCTGCGTTAAAGAGTAAACGAAGGAATACTCAAAGCCAAGCCCTCTGCGACACTCGCTTGAGGGCTTTTATTATGTTTGAAAAATAACTTCCTACCTCCTACTTAAAACAAAAACCTATCTTTGTATCATAAATACGAGGTTTTATGCAGTCCTGGACTGATATTAAGAAAATTGAGAATCCTTCTGAGGCCGAACAGCTCGAAGCTATCGGTATGAACTGGTATGCCATCAGCCTCATCCAGAATCCGACTGAAACGGTTCAAAAGGCTGCGTTTGAAAAAAATGAGCAGGCTATTCTTTATGTGAAGTGTGGCCCGTGCGAAGCATTGAAGCAAGCGCTCAACGCTATGGACGAGGCGAAGTTCCTTGTTGCTTTCAAGGCAGAACCGAACTTGCTCAAGTTTATTACAAATCCGGGGCTTCTTAAGGCTGCTGTGTCGCAGGACTGGCGCATTGTTCGCAAGATTGATGGCGCTTCCGATGAACTTTGGGCCGAGGCCGTTCGCCAGAGCGCGGATGCGTTGAAGTTTATTCGCAATCCTGGCGAAAAAGTGCTTATAGCCGCCGTTGAACGTGATTGGAAGTATCTTCAGGAAATTGAAAATCCGACAGCGGCGGTTGTTGTCGCTGCCGTCAAGCAGGACTTCCATGCGTTTGAATACGTGAGTATTCGCCGTCGAACTGAGCAAGTTCAGCTTGCAGCTGTGCGCACTGATCCGCGCTGCATCCAGTATTTGCAGCGTGCAAGCGAGGCTGTGCAGATGGAAGCGGTCCGCAAGGACAAGAGCGTTTTCGCACTTGTCAAGAATCCCTGTGACGCAGTCAAGGATTTCTGTAAATAGTTTTTGTGGGCCTGCACGATGAAACGTTCGAACCCGCTAGTGCAACTTGAAAAGGTCTCTTTCCGTTATCCAAAATCAAAATCAGATGCGCTTTCTCAAGTCTCGCTAGAAATTCCGCAAGGCTCGTTTTTTGCGCTCCTGGGCCCGAATGGGGCTGGCAAGACGACCTTATTACGGCTCTTGTGTGGGCGAATGCATCGCTTTGAAGGTTCCATCAAAATTGATGACGAAATGCGCAATGAAGCGGGTTTTCTGGATTCGAAAAAGTATGGCGTGTTGCTCGAAAATCCAGGAATTTATCCGAAACTCACGATTGAAGAATATCTCCATTTTTTTACGGGCTTTTATGGATTGGGTGAGGGTGCTTGGCTAGAAGGCGGTTCGGTCTATAACCGTTGCATGTCTTTTGCGGAACGGTTGGACTTGCCGCCGCTGGATACGCGCATGGATGCCCTTTCGCTTGGAAACCGTCAGAAGGTACAGATTGTCCGCGCCTTGTTGCATAATCCAAAGTTGTTGATTCTCGATGAACCGGTGGCGAATCTTGATCCGAAATCTCGCGAGACCGTCTGGAAACTCCTTGATGAATGGCAAAAGGAAAATCATGGAACTGCAATAGTTTGTTCGCACGTACTTGCTGAAATGGACGAGTGGGCTACGGATTACGCGATTATCGATCGCGGTCAGGTTTTGGAATCGGAAAAAAATCCGGGCCTCGGGAACGCTTCCGTGGCGACGCATTTTGAATTGACATTCGAATGCGCTGTTGCTCGCGAACAACTTGAATGTGCTTTAAAAAATGCAGGAATTGTTCCATCGCAAATTAACGCCAAAGGCAAATCCCTTGCGGATATTTACCGCTCAATTGTCCAGTAAAAATACTGACGGCACTCCGTTCCACACGCTTTCCCCCAGCCTTCTGATTTCTAACCACTAATCACTAACCACTGTTTACTGCCTACTTCCTACCGCCTACAGTCCTCCTTCTCTCGTCTTTCGTCTCTCGTCTTTCGTCTAAACTAGAACGCTTGCGACAGGTCGAATGCGAACCGTCCCCATTTGAATTTCATGGAGTTCTTCTTGTCTTCGTCATAGCTGGAGATGCCTGTCACGATGGCGTAATCGAGGCGGAACGTGAGAAATTGCCAACGATAGCGGATGCCAAGACCGAGACTGCCTTCTTGGGCGTCTTCGTAGCTTTTGTCCTTGGTATCGACAACTCTAGCCCAGTCGAAGAACTGTACGATTTGCCATGCCCTCAACGATTTCCATGGGAACGTCCAACGGATTTCTTCGTTGACGCGGAAATACATCGGCGTGAGAGCGGTGTTGATGACCTCTTTGGATACTTCTTCGGTGACTTGTGTGCCATCGTCCTGTTTCTTGGTGACTTGCTCGGTCTTGGTCGTCGTGTAACCGGCATAAATGCTACGGAAACGGTAACCTCGTACGGAACGTGAGCCTCCTTGATAGAATACGCGCGCGTCGTCTTCGATAGCCGTGTTGAAGAACCTGCCGACGCTTCCGCTGAGCGCTCCGTAGAATGTCCAGAACAAAGGCCAGTAAACGTTTGCAGTCGCTTCGCCGTAGGTATAGACGTGACCGTCCCTGTAGTCTTCTTTTCCGCTGAAGTTTGTGCCGAGGCCTGCTAATGGCATAACGCGGATACCTTTCGTCGGGTTGAAGTAGTCGTCCGTGTAGTCGAATGTCAAACCGATTTCGCCTTTGAGCTTGAAGAGTTTATCTTCATTCTTGTTCACGTAACGCGTATCGATTGTTCCGCGGAATTTGATGTTGTTTGTAATGCCGAATGTCAGGTCGCCACGGTTGATGATTTCGTAACGTTCTTCGACGCTATCGGGGTAGGCGGGCGGGTTGATTTTTTCGTGGTTGAACGAAACGCGATCTACAAAGCGAATTGCGGTCGGGATGAAGGTGAACGATGTCCCGAACAAGAGTGGGTTTGCGTATCCAAATGTGATTTCTTGCTTGTTCTGTGCAATTTGTACGCTTGTCGAAAATTCATGGAACTTTCCAAAAAAGTTCTTGTGGTCTGCGTAAGCCAGTGCTCCGAAACCATAAATTTCTTCAAAGAAGAATCCGTATCGTGTTTCGCCAGGAACACGTTCAACCACATCCAGGTGAATATCCGAAAGTCCATCTTCGCGTAATTCGTCATTCAGCTTGACTTGCGTAAACAGCTGTGTTGAATACAGTTTACTTTTGAAGTTGAAATATTGGTTACCGTCAATAATTTGACCTTTCGGAATCCGCCAAAGCGAAGAAAGCCAAGATGTATTTGTGAGCCCTGGCTCTGGTTCCGATTTTTTTTCGAATTTGCTCTTCGTCCGTTGTGTCGTAGTGATAATGTTGCCCATCAAGACTTTGGGACCTGGGGTAACGTTGATGACCACGTTAACCTGCTTTGCGGTTGTATCAACGTGCTCTTCGGATGAAATATAAACGTGTAAGTTACCTTGTTTGCGGTAAGCCGACTGAATCTCTTGAAGGTCGTCCGAAATATCTTCTTGGTTGTAATAACGGTGCTTCAAGATTTTCAACGAAGTCAAGTCTATAGGAATAGGCTCGTCGCCGGATGAAATAATTTTGGCATCGTTGAATCTGTAGCATTCCCCTTCGTTGACTGTGATGTTGTAGTTGCGCTGAATCTTGTTGTCGGACAACGGCTCACGTTCTATTTCCAACTTCAGGTCAAGACTGTAGTAGCCACGGGAATAGTAAAGGGCCTTTACGTTTTCCGTCGAGAGACGCATCAAGAAGTCTTGCTTGATTGTATCCAGTTGGGCGAATTCGTCAGGAATATCGAGTTGCTCGTTCAACTGAAATTTCGAGAATACCTTGTTCCCGGAAATCTTGACAGACCAGGGACTTTTCTCATCTGTATCGGCAATCGCAAGCGACGAAAAAAACAATAATGCGCAAATCAATAAAATCATTTTGCTTTCTCCGTGGGCTTGATTGCCGTGCTGTCGCTATCCGTGTCGTTGGGCTGGCGCATCGCTCTTGGCGGGCGGACTGTTTCGCAATGCCCGATTCCCAAGATACATGGATTCCAGTACTTATACGAGTAGTTCATGCCGATGTTCTTTTCGACGCGGCTTTCGCTATTGCTTTCGGTTCCGCTGTTAGCCGTGTATTGCTTTGAAATAAGCAACCCGTTCACCGATAGCGACGGCGAAAGGTGATTCTTGTGAGAATATTCTTTTTCCTGGAAGAACGGAAGCTTGTACGTAACGCCGAATTGCAAGGCCTGATCGTAAATCGGGTCGATGCTTTGATCCTGTGTATAACCGAGAATGAGACTTAGGTTCTTGACCCAGCGATCCAAGGAAATCGGAATCTTGACATAGGAGGAATCCTTTTCGTTGTTGGAATTGTCGAACAGCATCACCTTCATGTCGATATCGCCGATGTAGTCGCCACCAAGGGTCTTGTTGGCTGTAGAAGCGATGACCTTGCCGAGAGCCTTGCCGGCAAGCTTGTTCCAGTCCGCATCGCCAGATTCGTTCGCCACGCATCCAAGGAAGATGTTGTAATAGGTCGCTGCCGCCGATGATTCCGTTCCGCAGTTGGAGCTCGGCGTTGGCTGTAGGTTCGTTATAGTTCCCTGAATGTCAAAGTTGATTGGACATGTCGCTTTCTCGCTGTCGTCGGGTTCCGAGCAGTAGGGGAGTTCCTGCATGCTTGATACATCGACGATGCCGTGCTGCCAGAGAACGTCGTTCCATGAAATGTTGAATCGGCTAAGTTCGAAATCGTAAAGTCCCTTGATGCCGATGAATCCGTTGTCTGTATTCGTGACGTCGCCGCGCAAGAGAGGTCTGTTCGATGTTCCGAGAACCCAGATGTCGAGCGTGAGCGGGAATGCGGCGAATGGCGAAATGATTTCTACAGAATCGCGTTGCGAATCGCTGATATGGAACGACAAATCGATGGGGCTGGAAACAGAAATCTTGGCTTCTTTGTCCTTGCTACGCAAACTGGTAATGGCGTTGTTGAGCATGGACAAAATCTTGTCGAGGGAACTAGGCGTGATTTCGATTTCCAAATCCTTGCGATATACGAACTTGTCTATGATGAAGTTGCCGCTGACGCTCTTGTTCTTAATTTGGCCTTCTTCCGTATGCGGAATGTTGAACTGGATGTCGCTTCGTCCGAGCAGTCTTGCGTTGCCGTACGTTTCGTCGTCGAAGGTGTAGCTTATTGAAGGAATCTTTGCGATGATGGACATCTGTTCGTCGGAGTCTTCCAAGTGCCCGGTGATATTGCGTACCGTGATGGTGTGCTGGTCGGTCTTCAGAGTGTATTTCTTTGTTCCAAAGTCGATGGCTCCAATTTTCATGGTCTGCAAGTCGTAAAGCAACGTGCCGAAAACGAGGTCCCCGAATTCGTTCTGCGTCGAAACTTCGGTGATGTTGAGCTTGCTGTCCTTGATGTTGCCTCTCACGTGGATGGGGAAGGGGTTCTCTATGGTGGAGTATCTGAGTAGGGTGGAATCCGACTTGATTTGAGCGTTGATGCCAGGCAGGCCTTCTTTGAACTTGGCCTGGATGTCGATGTTCAGGTCGGTCTTTTCAATTTCACCACGTATGCCAGGAATGAGCCATGTTCCACCGAGCTTGATGTTTCCGATAAAATCTAAACTGTCGGTTAGCGTACCGCTACCGATGATGGAGCCGTTGTTTGGGCTCTTGTATGTCAAGCTGATTTTCCGGGTCGGATCAAAAATGTTATCGACGACAATGTTCGTGTTGCCGGTCCAAACGCCGTTGGAAATGTCGAAGTTAGTAAGCAACTCTATTCGGTCTTTCTTTGCCGATAGGTTCATCTGCTTGATGTTTAGCACTTCTGTCGGAATATTGTTGAAACTCAAGTCCTTGAAGTCGATGCTTCCTAGTAGCCCTGTTTCTTCTTCGAATGCAATTTCTCCATTAAAGCGTCCGGAATAAAGCGTTGTATCGCCCAGCGGTTCCAGCAAGAACGGGATGTTGAAGTTGTCGATAGAAACCTTTGCATGCAGAAGCTGTAGTGGAAGCATGGCCGTAGGCTTGTAGTCCGGGTTCGAATCGTTTGGGAGTACGATGGAGGCTTCCATGGCAACATTGTTGTTGTTGTGTGAGACGATAGCTTTATCGATGAATACTGTGTCGCCGTTTTCCCTTATCTTGGTGTAGCCGTGGACGATGAACGGGTCAACATCGGCATCGATTTCGAGTTCTGCTTCGGCAATTCTGGAGTCGAGGTCGTAGAATACGGCTCCGGTAATCGTCCCCTTGAGGTTGTCTCCTAGCTTGATGTCTGCAAGAGGAATTGTAGATAGTTCCAGGTGGTCGGTTCTTGCCCAGATGAGGAGGGAATCGCCGAGTTGTACATTCACATTGGCCGATCCGCCGTTCTTTTGCGCAAGTTGCCAGTGCGTGTACATCTTTTTCGAATCCCTCCAATCCACATCGCCCGAGATGGCAAATTCTTCCTTCGGTGCGTAGAGGGTTGCTTTCGGGATGGTCAAGCCGCGTCCGTCGAGGACAAGAGCCAAGCGGAGGGAGTCCGCTTTCAGGTGATAGGCGTTGATGATGGAATCGGCTTTCAGGAATGCTTTCAACTTGCCGTTTTCAAATGTACCAATCAGCTTAGGCCTCTGCCCGAATTCGATGTTCCCCTTGACCCAGTCCAGAGCCCAAGGTTCCATGGTGGCGAGGTTCGCGGCGAAGAATACCTTGAGGCTATCCTTCATCGCTACACGGGCCTTGATGACAGAACCTTCGCGAGTCTCGATGGAGGCTTCGATGTCGTCCCCGTTTTTTGTCAGCGATTGGATGTCCATGTCCATCGGCATCATCTGCGGACCGTACATGGCACTCATGTTGGCGATTTCGCCGGAGAAGTCGCAGTCCAGTTTGTCGTTGAGGGTGCCTTCCAGAAAAATGGTTCCGCCCTCGTTGTTCTTGATGAACGTCTCGACCATCGTATGCTTCGGGGTCCCACTGACCTTGATGGTCGCGTCCAGTGGCAGGAATGGCCAGAATTCCCCGATGTGCAACCTCAGTGTGAAGTTGTACTGTAAGTTGTTCATTTTGAGGAGCGATGCCGATACATTTCCGCTAAAGCTCACGTTGGTGATAGCGGGAATGGAGGGGGGAAGCTTCATCGGAACCCACTGGAGCGGGTCTTTGACGGCGATGCTTGTCGATGCTTTTAGCTGGGTGAGGTCTTTCTTGGGGGCGTTTGCGGTGATGGTTATGTTGTCGTTCTTTGTCTTGATGACCCCGTTGATAAGGACGTTCTTGTCGGTAAAGTCCGCTTCGATTCGTAGTGCGGCGGTATCCTTGACGAACGTGCCTGCGATGTGGTCGGCGCTGAGAGCGACCTTCCTTTGTCCGACGTTTTGGGCGTTGATATTTTCGGCGCTCCAGCCCATATCACCCATTGTAAAGTCTAGCTTCCCGATGTTGACCTTTACAGGGAGCGGTATGCGCAGATTGTCCGGAAACTCGATGGCTTCGAGAGTTTTCGAGGAGTCCTTGGGGGCTTTTGCTGCCGCCGCCGTCGTATCCACCACTTGGTTTGCTGAAATTTCCTTGACGTCGAGAACGACTCCCGGGTTTTCGCTCAGTAACGTGATGTCCAGATGCGGACCGCGGATCATGTAGGTCGAACCGCCTTTTTCAACTAAGATGGAATCGTAGTAGTGGTCGAGAAGGTTGTTCTGGTGATGCCCGTACGGGGTGATTGTCAAATCTCCGAACGTGTGCGGTGTCGATAGAAGTTCTTCGATAGCAAAATGACCATACCAGACGCCGACTGCTACGGCGCCCACAATTGCCGTCGTTATGGCGGCTTTGATTGCGAAAATGGTCAATAACGTTTTCAAGTGGCTATAATATAGATAATGTTTGCGTTTTATTTTTTTATATTCTCGCTCACATATCCATGAGGACTTTATGAAAAACGCTTTGCTTGCGATTGTTTCTGCCTGTGCCCTGTTTTTTGCTGGGTGCAATTCTATTGGTGACAAGGAATCCATTGTTGCAAAAGTCAATGGCGAACCCATTTATAAGGAAGATTACGCTTTCATGATGCGTGTGGGGAATATCGTCCCCAATACGGAACCAATGAGAAAGGCCTCGGGGTCCCTTTTTAGCCGTAAGGCTCTTTATACGGTTGCTCTTGAGAAATATCCTGAATTCAAGGAGCAACTTGCTCTCCATAACCAGTTTATCGAAAATTATCTGCTCACGTTCGTTTATCAGCGCCTCTACTCCATGGATAGACTGATGTACAGCGATGACGAACTTGCTTTCTTCTATAACAAGCACCGTGAACTTTTTGACGATACTCTCACCTACATGAACGTGCGTGACAAGGTGGCTGAAGCGAAGTTCCTCGAAGCGAACCAAGATTCACTTAAAGCATACGCGTATCAGCACAGGGATTTGTCCAAATCGTCTGATGAAGTTGAAATTACAGAAAGCATCAAGGAGCGTTTTATCTCTGACCATCGCCAACGGATTGTTCGCGAAACGGGACCGGCTTTGTTGAAAAAGTACAATATCCAGGAAACCGAAATCCAGATGCCGTCGGTAGAAGAATATTACGAAAAACACAAGGATCGCTACAAGACGGAGTTCGGCTACGTTGTGTATCACGTTGAATCGGCGGATTCCGTTGCTCTTGCAAAGCGCTTTAAGGCCTTTAAGAATAAAAAAATAGATTTGCCGATGTTCATGAAAATTGCATCAAAGTACAGCGAAAACAAGGAAACGAAAAAGGCGAAGGGGTTTGTCGGAAAGGTTATCTTTGGACACCCGCTTCCGTACGGCATCGGCTTTGTGACGGACATGTTCAAGGTATTTGGAGACCAACCTGACGGCTTTGTATCCCCGGTTGTCCGCTCTGAATCGACAGGACGTTTTCATGTGTTTTATCGCGAGTCGTTTGTCGCTCCAGAACAGAAACCGCTGGACCGAGTTCGCAAAGGTATCGAAAAGGAACTTGCCACGACCGCAAATTATGAACTGGATTCGTCCTACGTCCTCGTGACGAAAAACGGCGAACCCGCTATTCGTGAAAGGGATGTCTTTGCTACGTATGAAGACAACCCGATGCTACTCCGTTCCCGCAAGGCCCATCAACAGATTGTGAGTACGCTTGCTTTGCAGTTGGCATTTGCTTTGGAAGCCCGTGAATTAGGGCTTGACCGCACCTGGGAATACAGGGCTCTGCGTCGTCAAAGTGATGTTGATTATATTGTCAAAATTTACAGGCTGAAGTTCTTGCAGCAAACTTCCGTTCCCGAAGATTCTCTCAAGGCTCTTTTCGAACGCATGGGAAATCCGGCGCATCCGAATGCCACTTACGAGGAATCCCGTCGTGATTTGAATGACTGGTTTGAAGCACCGGAAAACCTCATGAAGAGGACTTATTATTACGCTTTGGAAGACTATTTGCCGGATACGTACGAACAAGCGAAGAAGAACGTGTTCGGGGCCGTAGTTTCTCGTTACCGCTATGACTGCTGGGATAGGGAAGTTGTGCTTGCTTGGAGCAAAGCTAAGGTGGAATTATTTGCAGACAACATTACATTGCTGCCGCAGGAATGGTCTGTTGATGTCGCCATGTCATCTGCGGATTCCCTCTACACGAAGGAAAAAAGCGTTGAAAAGGCTTATGTTGCTTGGACAGGCATTCGTGACCGCTACGTGGATATCGATTCCGTTGCCCGCAAGGCGACCTTCGAAATCGCTCACATCTTGAGCGACAAGGAAGATTATGACAGGGCTCAGAGGGAATATAGGGCGTTCTACATGACGTGGCCGGATTCCCCGGATGCAGAAAAGGCTATGTTCAGCCGCGGTTTCATTTTGACCGAGAACATGCATAAGGATACTCTTGCTTTAGAGGTCTTTGACGAATTCAAGAAACTCTACCCGAAGAGCGAACTTACCGAGTCCGTCGATTGGCTAGTCAACAACATCAAGAGCAACGGAAAACTCGCCGACGACTTGATGAAGAAAATCGAATCGGAAGAGTAAGACGAAAGAACGGCGCAGAGCGCCTACAGACGAAAGACGAGAGATTAAATAATGTCGCTTCGCGAAACTAAAAAAGAATCACGGAACACATTCGTCTAAAAAACAAGCTTTTCTCTCGCCTAAAACAGTTCATTCTCTCGTCTCTCGTCTTTAATCTCTCGTCTAAAACCAGTTCTTTCTCTCGTCTCTCGTCTCTCGTCTCTCGTCTAAAAACTATATTTCTCACATCTTAAACTAAAAGGTACCTACTATGGAAATGACATTTGCAATGATCAAGCCCAATGCCGTCAAGTCCGGCCTCATCGGGCGCATTATCGACCGTTACATCGCTGCTGGCCTCTCCGTCTGCGCCGTGAAGATGCACCAGATGACTTCTGCTGACGCACGCGGTTTCTACGCCGAACACGTGGAAAAGCCGTTCTTCCCGGAACTCGAAGCCTACATGACCAAGGGCCCGTCCGTGATGCTCGCTCTCGGTGGCGAAAATGCAATTG
>CAMKLO010000076.1 GCA_946413655.1 uncultured Fibrobacter sp.
TTTCGGCGGCGTCCATAAAGACCTTGGCCGATTCGGAATTCGGGTAGCGGAGCACTGCCGGAGTACCTTCGTCGCCACAACCGGCAACGGCGGGTTCTAGCGGGACCTTGCCAATAAGCGGCACGCCCCAAGTGTCGGCAATTTTTTGACCACCACCGGCAGGGAAAATATTGTGGTGTTTGCCGCATTCATCACAAATGAAGAAGCTCATGTTCTCGACAACACCAATGACTGGAACGCCCACATTATCGAACATGGCGAGCCCCTTGCGGCAGTCCGCCAAAGCCACCTCCTGCGGAGTCGTCACGACGACCGCGCCAGCCATGGGGCAGTTTTGCGTGAGCGTGAGCTGGATGTCGCCCGTTCCCGGAGGGAAATCCACCAGCAAGTAGTCGAGCTTGCCCCAGCGCACATGATGGATGAAGTGCTGGATCATCTGCGAAACCATCGGTCCGCGCCAGATGGTCGCCTTGTCAGAGTCCGCGAACATGCACATGGAGACGATGCTGATGCCGCCTTTCGCTTCGACAGGCGCAATCGTATTGTCTTCGAAAACTTCAGGAGCCTTATCGATGCCAAACATGAGTCCCATGCTCGGGCCGTAAATGTCGGCGTCAAGAATACCCACGCGAGCACCGGAGAGGCTGAGCGCCATGGCGAGGTTCGCCGTCACGGTCGATTTACCGACACCGCCCTTGCCACTTGCAACGGCAACCACATGCGCCACTTCGCCGATATGGGAATTCTGCGGAGCCTTTGCGGCGGAGTTGTCATCGCCCACGCGCCCCTGCGAAGAAGTCAATTCCACCTCGACTTCAGTTGCACCAAGACTCTTGACGATGGCGATGCACTGGTCCTTGAAGCGGTCGCGAATCGGGCATGCCGGAGTCGTGAGGCGCAAATCAAAGGAAACTTTCGAGCCCTCGATCTTCAGATTTTGAACAAAGTTTAATTCGACAATATTCTTGTGCAGGTCCGGATCTTGAACCGCACGCAAGGCACTTAAGATATTCAGTTCATTCAATTGCATAGGCAGTTAGAAGTAGGAAGTAGACAGTAAACAGTGGTTGGTGGTTAGTAAACAGTGGTTAGGAGTCCACACCCTAGAGGTATGGGAAAAAGATTTTGCTTTAATTTAACAAATCGCAGCCCGTCATTCTGAGCATTGCGAAGAATCCAGGACTCTTTATGACTAGATTTTTTACCCTATTAAAGGGTTCTGAATTACAAAAAAAAGACAGATACCGAAGTATATGTCTTTGGGGAAAGAGTTGTTTTTTTTCAAGCGCCTTAAACGTTTAAAAGTACGCAATTTTAAAAGCGCCTTAAAAGTGCAAAAGCGCAAAAGTGCCCGAAAATTAAATCTTGATTTTTGCGCCCATGAGCTTCACGAATTCACGGACAATCGCCGTATCGCCAGGCCATGCCGGAGCAGTCACCAAGTTGCGATCGACAACGGCCTCGTCAACGTTCACGGCCACATACGTACCGCCAGCAAGAGTGATGTCCGGGCCGACAGCCGGATAAGATGTCGCCTTGTAGCCTTTCAGCACGCCTGCAGCAGCAAGCACTTGCGGACCATGGCAAATCGCAGCCACCGGCTTTTTCGCCTTGAAAAATTCCTTCACGATTTTGAGTACGCGTTCATTCAAGCGGATGTATTCCGGAGCACGGCCACCCGTAATGAACAAACCTTCATAATCCTTTACATCCACAGCATCAAAGTCTGCCGTAAGGGCGAAGTTGTGTCCGCGGGATTCGGCGTAAGTCTGCTCGCCCAAGAAATCATGAATTGCAGTAGCGACCGTCTCGCCCGCCTTCTTGTCGGGGCACACAGCATCTACCTGGTAGCCCAGCATAGACATTGACTGGAACGGAACCATGGTTTCGTAGTCTTCGGTAAAATCACCACAGAGAAGCAAAACTTTTTTTGCTTTTTTTGCCATTATAAACTCCTGATAGATTAACAGCTTGTTTTCTTTTTTACAACTAACCTAAGTTAGACTGTAAATAAAATACATCAAATGCTACCGGAGAGTATGTATATTTAATTTTTTTAACAAAGTGGTTGACTATTGGTTATTAGTCAAGACCAGTCACCGATTGTAGCCCATCAAGTAAATTCCACCGGCGCAGGCGGCAACGCCAAGCACAAAGCTTACTAGCGCGTAGGCCGCGAACATCCCGATTTTCCCGCTTTGGAGGAGTGCCAGATTTTCGCTTGCAAACGTGCTGAATGTGGTAAAGCCACCGCAAAAGCCCGTCACCAAGAACAGTTTGAGGTTCGGCGAAAGAGAGTCGCACTTGAGAAACAGTCCCGAAAAAATCCCGATGCATAGGCAACCGAGAACGTTCGCCACAAACGTCGGCCACGGGAATCCGGCCGCCTTCGGAATCACAAGCGAAAGGAAGTAGCGAAGTACGCTACCGAGAGCACCGCCAATTGCAACGTAGAGATAGGACATAGGAAGTGGTTAGTGGTTGGTGGTTAGTGGTTGGTGGTTGGTGACGGTAGCTATGGGGTCGCACTGAAGTGCTCTGAGGTCGCTTCGCTTTGGGGACGCTCGCAAGCTCGCTTTGAGTACTTTTAATTAAAATAAGCTCATAGCCCAAAGGCACGAAGTGCCGAGCCCATACCCCAAAGCACCCGATAGGGTGCGTGCTCATCCCCCATAGCCTTACATTCCCGTTTAACATTACTACAGCGAAAATTTCGGCATTCTAAGCAAATGCGTCATGCAAGGTGGCCATTCTTCCTCGTAGTGACTCACTAGGATGATGGTCGTCTGCGTCGAAAGCAGTTGCAGCAGGTGGAACAATTTTTCGCGGTACTCGCCCTTGAGGCCTTGCGTCGGTTCGTCCAGCAACAGCACCTCCGGCGGACGGATGGCAGCACGCGCCATCAGCACCAAGCGCTTGTCAATCGGCGAAATCTTGCGGATGGAAATCGTCGGGTCTTCGAAGTCCAAATACTTGAGCCATTCGCGGGCCTTCGCTTTCTCTTCCCACGTGATGTTTTCGGCGCGGCAGAGATTCGGCGTAAAGCCAGTGCAAAGCACGTCCAAAAGGCTCAAGTCTTCGCGGTACTGGAGCGCCATCTCCGGTGAAAAGAATCCAAGTTTTGCCTTGTGGTCCCAAATGTTGAGGCCATGCCCCGGGCGTTCGCCCAAGAGCGTAATGTCGTTGTTGTAAATCTGCGGATGGTCTGCCGTGAGCATGCCAAGGAGCGTACTCTTGCCGGCACCGTTCTCGCCCATGACCGCCCAATGTTCACCCTTGCGAACCGTCCAGTTCAAATCCTTGATGACATCCGTATCGCCAAAGCGAACGTTGACATGTTTAAGGTCGAAAAGAATTTCGCCGCTATTGTCATTCCCATTCGTTTCGGCAGGCTCAACGAACTTGTCAAGGTCCCTGCGGTCTTCGCAATGACAAACAGACTTGTCATTCCCGTCCCGGAACGGAGTCCGGGATAAACTCCAGCGGGAATCTCCCTTCGCGTCACGAAGATCAACAATCTCGTAGCCACGGAGCTCCGCTTTCTTGAACTTCGGGGCGGCGGCGGCTTTCGGGAGTTCGCCTGCGTACTGCGTAAACGTCTTGTTCGCATAAACGAACGCCGGAATTTCCGGAAGCAGTTCGTCTTCGCGGGCAAGGCGCACAACCACATTCAGGTTCGGACGCTTTGCCAGTTCAACAACGTTCCCTGCCAAATGCGCGCGATACTCCGGATCGAGCCCGCCAAACAAATCATTGAAATAAACCCATTCCGGTGATTCCATCCACATGCGGGCCAAAAGTACTCGGCGAAGTTCTCCGTTCGAAAGGCTCAACAATTTGCGGTCAAGAATCCCTTCGGCAAGGTCTGCAATGCTCAAAGCCTCGCCGAGCTTATCCGGATTCGTCTGGGCCCACGCCATATCGTCGATGTAGCGGTCCGTCTGCAAAAAGAACTTTTTGTCCAGAAGCAAGTTGCGCACTAGCGGGGCTTCGGCATCGTGCAAGCTGATAAAACGCTGCTGGAAGAACGGAGCCAGCGCCTGCTGGATTTTACGTTGAACAGCCTCCGACATCGTGGAGACGTTTTCACGTTGATTCAAAAAATGAGTAATGACTCGGTCAAGATCTTCGCCCTCGGTGCTGAAAATCTGCACCTGCGGAAACATCTCAATCAGAGCCTCAAAACGCTTGAATTCCATGCGCCCAAATTTAGAAAAAAGGTTCCTTGCATTCCTTAAGATTTTCGAGTTTCTCGTTTGAAAAGACAATCCGCAGCATTGTTGAATCCGTTACCGATTTTAAATGTCCTGCCTCATCGTAATCGAGCACAAGCTTTCCGATTTTGTCTCTTGATTCGAAATGAAGCGGAAGAAAAACGAATGGGAAATCTCTCCTATAAGACTCCTTATATTGAGCATAAGATTTGAGATTTCCATTTTCACCATATTTGTGTTTTGTGATAATTGAATAGGGTGAATCCCGCCATCCAGGAAGAAAAGTATCTTCGTAGAAAGACGAATCTAGCACACTGTTACCAGCAGCATCAAATAGTTTTGTCCGAGAATTCACAAACTTATAAAACCATATTTCATCCGAAATTTCCTTGACTAATTTTCCATTCTCATAATAACGGGTAATTTCCATTTCATAACGTTTGCCTCCATATTTGACGATTTCGCGATTTTCCTTAAAATTTCTCTTGTAAAAGGCGACCTTCCGTTTTGATTCGTCAAATATGTTCACACTATAATCCGCCGTATCGTTCGAAGAATATTCATAGCGAAAAAAATGACCACCAGTTTTATACAGAACCGGGCGTTGCAAATTATCAAACAATATTTCATCTGCACCGAACCCGTTACTCACATGCAAAGCACCTTCGTCAAAAATTTCTCGCGTATTGGAAGTATAACTGAGCATTTTTCCAGAAACAGAATCCAGTTTCATTTTATTTTCGCTAATCACCTCGTCACAGCGTCCGTCACGCCATTTGCAGGCCACACATTCCGTCACCGCCCCATTTTTGCGCTTTCCCACATACAAAACAGAGTTTCCCGAAAAGTCAGTCATCAACGCAACAACAGAATCTGCAGATTCCGCTGTAATCTCTTTTGATACTCGGAAACAACTATCGGCTTTCGAATAATGCGTAAATACAGTTCCCTCGCCCCACGTCGAACGGAGTTCTCCCTCCAGAGAATCCCTCACGTATCGTTGCGACAATTCGTATTCAGTTTGCTGTCCTGGGATTTCATGTAATTTAAAGAAGAAATCCGCCGTAGCGCCAACTTCCAAAAGCTCTTTCGGATCAAAATTATCCTCTCTCATGTAACGCGGTACTTCTCCGCATGCAAGGCCCTGCGGGAAATTCTTTGAATAAATCAACATGTCCAGCGCACTTTCCGAGCTACGAACTTCTTCTTGCGACAAGAAGCCCGGATCCAAGGAAAGCGCACGACAAGAGTGATAGCCGTAAAATGCTACGAGGAGCAGAAGAGGGACCGCAACAATTAGCAGAATTTTCAGCGACTTTTTCATGAAAGGCATTTTTAAATTAAGAAAATTTTTTGCATACCCGCGATGCAATCACGCTAGAAATATAAATAAGAAAAACCCCCAGCCGGAGCTGGGAGTTTGTGAGGAGGAAATAATCTTAAATATTAGAACTTATTGAAGAAGTCCCAAGTGGTTTCAGGCACCCAAGACTGACGCTGGCCAGGGTCCTTGTGGTCCCAAATATGACCGCCGTTCTGCGTGCACCAGCGAACCGGGAAACGTTCTTCGACAGTCTTGTAGTCGTAGCAGAGGTGAGGACCATTGCCACCATATTCCTGAGCTTTTTCGTTTTTGGCCTTGCCGCCTTCAGAATTGAGTTCCAGGATAATGTCGCGAGCAGCACGTCCCATTTCCGGACGGCACAAGTCATCTTGCAAGCCGAGCACGCCCATCCAACCGATACCCATCTTCTTGCGCTGCGGGAGCCAGATGTTGCGTTCGGCAGTTTCATAGACAGCGACCGCACGGAGCACATCCTGATGGTTCAAGGAAAGTCCGTTACTGAACATGGAGCCGTAGCTGAAACCCGTCGAGAACACGCGAGAAGAGTCGATGCAGAAATTGCCTTCGAGATATGCGAGGAGTTCATCGAACAGGAGGTAGTCATCTTGTGCCCACGGGGCCTGGTTTCCGTTACCTTCCGGAGCAACGAAAATGACGGTTTCATTTTTGTCGAACGGCTTCAGGCCATAGTAGCCTTCGTCCTGCACGCCGCCGGCCCAGCCGCCCATGCACTGCATGCCGAATATGAGCTTGTACGGTTTATTCTTGTCGTAGCTCTTCGGGATGTCGATACGCACGGTGCGCGTGCCCTTGCTCCACTTGAATTCGATATATGGCTTGTCACCGCGATACTTGTAATCAAGCTTGGTATCCTTGCCGCAACCGCGCGTCGGCACCGGATCGTTCTTGAGGCCCCAACCGTAAGCGTATTCCGGCTGCTTGACCGTCTTCTTGAGTTTGAGAGTGACGTTTGTATCCAAATTGGAAAGCGAGACCGTCAACGTGTCATAATCGGTCGCAATCACGCGGAGTTCGTCACCTTCGCCTTCCTTTGAAAGGCCGCGGGCAAGAGCCTCGCCAAAAGACGCCCTGTAATTTCCGTTAGACGTAAAACGGAATGTGCTCTGCGCACTGCCAACACTCACGCGTGCAAAATAAGAGCCTTGAGCCCTTACAATAGACTGCATGTCAAGTGTACCCGAGCCATAAACGGTTTCGTTCAAGACACGAGAGCCAACAGCATCAAAAACCTGAACGCGGACTGGTGAATTTGTACTCTGCGAATACGAAAGTACACCATTCATCACGCTCACGTAACCGACAGATCGCCTTGCCATGTGGATGGCATCAATATTGCCGTTTCCAGTTGAATCGCCAACAGCCGCCGAATCCTTTGGATCTTCCTTGACAATCTTGAATTCGCCTTTTGCGTCGGTTGTCGTCTTGAGACCATTCTTCAAAAGTTCGACAGAAGCCTTTTCAATAGCCTTGCCGCTTTCGTCACTTACCTTGCCCGTAAGCGTAAAGGCCTGAGCCGATACCACCATAGCGAGCGCCATCGCCGCACATTTTAGACCAAAATGGTTCATAGTTGTTCTCCTTTTGTATCATTCCCAACTCTTTATTCCCGAGGGACGAGTCCTCCAAACTGATTTGATACATGCAAGGGAACAGACCACGCAAAACGCGTGGCTATACAAAACCAAGCATGAACACACCAGTGTTCTTCCTAACGGAACCCAGTTATAATATATCCCCGTAAGTGAGACTTATCACAACGTTCGCTCATCGTTTCGTGGACAATTCGTCCACAGGCTAGTGTACAGACGAAAGAAATCATCAGATTCTTCGTGGCATTTCGCCACTATGGGCGATTCCATTATTGTCATTCTGAGCAACGCGATATAGAATTGTTAGCAACTTGTTGCTCTACAATTCTTAAGCTCTTTGGGCTACAATCCTGTTACAGTTCAGGACGTTGTTCCTGCAGGTACCATCAGTGCTAATTTCAAACGGGAAAACGATGGTAGAATAAACCACCAATAAAGACAGAACCAATAAAAGAATTTTCAGAGACAAGCCCAAAGTCAGTGCCAAGAGATGCATTTTTACCTTTTTTCGCAACAATCTTGACTACACCATCAATAGTGATATTGGCATTATTTGCATATATGCAAGTCTCACATCATTTATACAAATTCGTCAAGGATTTCTGTGTATTTTTGTAAAACACAGACTAAAAATTGAATAAAAGAGCCAAATTAGCAATAACAAAGACTTCCTGAGCATCAATTTTATTCATGTTAATGTATTTGCAAAATTGTAACGAAGCATCGACAGAAAGCATATCCAATTGTTCAAAAGTATAAGTTACACCAGCGTAAGGTCCCAGATAAACACACCCGCCATTATGGGAAAATTGGTAGCCATGATTGGTGAAGGTTCCGAGGAACAGATTGAAATCTGTACCAACGTATGCAGTAAATTCTTCCGGTATAATTTCAAAATCAAGTTCTACGGCAGCATCCAAAAATATGGGAGCTTCATCATTTTCGCCTTTAGTTGCAAAATTGAATCCAAGTTGAGAACCAAAATTCAGTAACGCATTAAACGGCGTGGAATATTGCAACCCCACATCGAAAACCCAATCATCGTCCTCGTTATAGGATTTATCCCCAACAGGGAGGCTAGCATCAAAGAAGACATTCATAAAAGGGAGTAACTGGTAACGTGTCGAAAAACCGATGTTTCCAACGCCACTTATTTCGGCATCGTAGTCTTCTCCGTGCGTAAACACGCGATATGGAACATTGAACGCAATTTCCCAATTTGAATATATGGTGCTCCGAAGATCGGCATACACATCGAAAGCGCTAAATAAATCGCCTTCGTACTCGTACATGAAATAGGTTGTACCGATTTTGGCTTGGCCTTTATGGTTTTCACGAACCGGGAACAAATCCCAAGTGGCAAAAGCAGAAGCAATTGAGAGTGAACACGCAAGAACGATTTTTTTGAACATATCGATGTATCCTCCTTATAATTCAAAAATAGAAAACTTTGCTATTATTTGAACAATGAATTCCCTTTTGAAAAAAGCAATTGCTCAAGAGCGCCTCACACCAGCGGAAGGGCTCGAAATATTGAGGAATGTCCCCTGGATGGAAGTCGTCGAGGCCGCCGATACAGTGCGTCACGCGAAGCTCCCCGGGAACCGCGTAGGCTACACGGCTTTCCGCATCGTGAACTACACGAACGTGTGCGAAGTGACTTGCAGCTTTTGCAGCTTTTGCCGCCCGGCCCACAGTCCCGAAGCATACGTCTTGAACTTGGACGAAATCCGCCAAAAGACGCTCGAAGCAAAAGCAAAAGGCGCCGACCAGATTTTTCTACAAGGGGGCGTCAACAGGGAAATTCCGCTCTCGTACTACACGGACGTGCTGAAGATGCTCACAAAAGAGTTGGGCGTAAAGGTGCGCGGTTTTTCGCCTGTAGAACTTGTACGCATTGCCGAATTCAACGACATGGCGCTCGACGAGTTGCTCGACATTTTGAAAGAAGCGGGGCTCAGTTCCGTTCCGGGCGCAGGCGCCGAGATTCTCTCCGACCGCATGCGGCAAATTTTGAGCCCGAAAAAGCTCCCCGCACAGCAGTGGTGCGACACGCTTGCCGCCTGCCACAAAAAGGGGCTCCCCGGTAGTGCGAACATCGTCATCGGCAGTGCCGAAACCACAGAAGAAGTCATCGAACATTTGGAATACGTGCGCAAGACGCAGGACATCGCCCACGGTTTCAAGAGCTTTGTCGTCTGGACATTCCAGCCGCAGACGAACAAGTTCCCCATCCGCCACGTGCGCGGGGACGAATACCTCAAGTTGCTCGCCCTCAGCCGCCTGTACCTCGACAACGTCCCGCATATCGAAGTTTCGCTGCTAGGCATGGGACTTTCCCTCGGCGAACTCGGACTCCACGCTGGCGCCGACGACATCAACAGCATCGTCATCGAAGAGAACGTACTTAAGAATCACGGGCTCACAACTATCGAACAGGCCGAGACGTTCATCAAGAACGCAGGCTTTACGCCCTACCGCCGCTCACTCTGTTTCGACTAAAACAAAAGCCGCCGCTCCGTTTTAAATACTTTTTGTTTAGATTAATATAAGTGGCACAAGCACAACTACACTCTCAAGAAGGAGCGCTTATGAGCTGGGAATGTAAATATCTTACCGAGACGTTTTGCAACAAACGTAAGCAGGAATGCGACCCAGGCGCGAATGGTTGCGTGCTCCAGGGCAAGTTCTGTTTTCCGTTAAAAGAAAAGCCGAAGGCCGAAAAGAAAAGCAAATAAAGGAGATGCCCTCCCCATACGCGGATCATGACAACTAAGCAGCATAGCTGCAAGTAGTCAAAGAGATCAAGTCGGGCATGACAATACAAAAAAAGACCCCCTTTCGAGAGTCTTTAAAAGCCGAGGCTTTGCGCAATTCACATTGCAAATTTTGTTAGCTTCGAGCGCAATCCAAAAACAGACTAAATCAAGCGCAGGATTTCCTGGGCGGTCTGTTCGGCAAACGCGTTGTCTTGGACAAAACGGCGGACTTCCGTCGGATTGATGCGGGCGTACTCCGATAGCGCACGACCGATACCATTACGGATATAATAGTCATCGTCCTTAGCGCAAGTGAGGCAGAATTGACGCAAAAGCGGCCAGTCGGTGCGATCCTTGTACTGCACCTGGAAGATAATCGCACTACGGCGTACCCAGATGTTCGGGTCGCGAATCCATGATGCGATTTTCGTCCGCAGCGCAGGCAGGCGGAGCGCCAAGTCCCCCAAGACACAAGCGGCAAGCGTATCGACAGTGTCGCGCCAGGCCCTCGTCTTGATAAGCTTTTTCAAAAAGCTCAGGTGCTGCCCTCCAAGAAGCACACGATGACGGAACAAGTAGTCACAAGCAGCATATTGGAATTCCCTATACGGCTGCGCCCACATGTCCTCGACCCTCGATACCAGTTCATCTCCGTCCTTTGGCGGGTACTTGTCGAAGATCGGATACGTGACTTCACGGCGAGGAACTAACCTCACCCCAAGGAACTCAAATTGTTCCCTGGCCTTCTTAGACATTTCATGCGACTCTTCTTCATTGGCGATAGAGCGCATAGCGAGAGATATTTCTTGTGTAAACCGAAGCATGTACACCAAAAATAGTCCATAAAGAAATTTTTTTCTAGACCTTGACAAACATTTTTTTCAAATTTTTTTAATTTTCTTCTAAATTTTTTGCAAAAAAAGTGCAAAAAAAACCTTGACAAAGCAAAAACAGCTCAAAGAACCAAAAATCATGACGGATTCTACCCCAAAAGAGCCCCTTCAAATTACAGAAGTTCCCCCTGAATTACGCGGTCTTTCCGACGAAGAAATTATCAAAAATTCGGAAAGCCGGGAGAAAAAATTCATCGGCAAAAGACACAATGGCGCCAAGCGACCGTCCAAAAGGGAACGCCTCGCCCAAAAAGAGCGCAACGAAAACGCCAAGTTCAACGCGCTCGTCGCCAAATACAATAAAACGGACGCCGAAAGACAGCAAATCGCCGAAAACGACGCCGAAATCAAGAAAATTCTCAAGAAAATCGCCGCCCCGCTAGCCAGTTCGAGCGCGGGAAACGCCGAAGTCAAAAAAGTTGCCGAACCGGCCGCACCCGAGGCCCCCAAGCGCGTGCTCAACAGCGTGCTCTCGGAACCGCCCAAACCGCCCTCCGGACGCGTCCTCAAGGGTTCGTTCGGCGCAAAACCCGGCGACAAGCCCAAAGCCGTCATCGTGTCTGCCGCGGACCTTGCCCGCCAGCGCATCGAAGAACGCGCAAAGAAGATTCGCGAAGCGCTCATGGCAAAGAACAGGGCGCTGCATCCTGAGGCCGCCGCGGAAATGCCCGTCAAGCGCCCCCGTGGCCGCCCCCGCAAGAATCCTCTGCCGCAGCCGCCGGTAGAATAGACGACAACCACACAAGGCGAGTGACGCGACCAACAAAGTTGGGCATGTTCGAGCCGAATGGTTGGGACAAAAGCGAAGCGAATGTCCAAAGACGAAAGAACGCCGCACAAAGCGGCTACAGACGAGAGAATAATAGTCCGCCACGACAAGTGCGCGGGCATTTTTTGCATCCGCCGGACCGCAGAGGCCGTGAAATCTTACTTTAAAAAAATGGATTCCTCTGCGGAGAATGACAAAAGCGCAAAAAAAGGCCTTCCGCTTTTGCGAAAGGTCTTTTTCAGAGGCAACGGGCGGACTCGAACCGCCGAATAAGAGTTTTGCAGACTCGCCCCTT
>CAMKLO010000077.1 GCA_946413655.1 uncultured Fibrobacter sp.
AAACTTTCCAGTTCTGGAGGAGTTTGTTCACCATGGCAATGCGGGTCTTTTCTTCGTCGGTGCCGTGGAACGTTTTGAACAAAAGATTACGGTATTCCATCAAGGCTGTGCGGATTATGACTTTTTCTTCTTTTTTGAGCATAGTGATAAATTAGTTTAAAGATTACTTGCTGCGTTTGCCCTTGCCGGAGAAATAGTCCTGCTGGCGGGTGGCGCCGAGTACGGCGTGCCAGAGTGTTCCGTTGGGGTTAATCTTCTTGCGCTCGTTGACGGCGTATTCTATTGGCACGTGCGAGAACGCTCCGTTCATGCTGCCGACAACCATGTCTGTTTTTCCGGCCATGCCGGCGTGTACGGCGCTTTCGGCGAGCTGGAAGCAGAAAATGGCGTCGGTGCCCTTGGCAGGGATGCTCCTCACCATGTAGCTCGGGTCAAAATACTTGATGTTGATTTCTCTGCCGACCTTGTCGAAATGTTCCTTGATTTTGCTCGTGAGGAATTCGCCGATGTCGTTTTTCAGAATGTTCCCGCTTGCGTCGCGGCGTTCTTCCTGGTCCTTGAAGAGTTCCTGTCCGGCACCTTCGGCAACGGCAATCACAGCGTGCGTCTTGCCACTGGCGTAGCGGCTTTCGAGAGCCTTGAAGAGCCCGCCTTCGCCTTCGAGTTCAAACGGAACTTCCGGCACCAAGCAGAAGTTCACGACGGTCGTCGCAAGCGATGCATACGCGGCGATAAATCCGGAATCGCGGCCCATGAGCTTTACGAGTCCGAGCCCGTTGTAGGCGCCGTTCGCTTCGATGTGCGCACTCGTGATGACGTCTGTCGCGCTGAGAACTGCTGTTTCGAAACCGAACGTGCGGTCGATGAGGTTCAAATCGTTGTCGATGGTTTTCGGGATGCCGATGATGGAGATGGGCTGTTTCCTCTTCTTGACTTCTTCGGCGATGGCATGGGCACCGCGGAGCGTACCGTCACCGCCGATGCAGAACAGCACGTTGATGTTGAGGCGCATGAGCGTATCGACCATGACCGAGGGGTCCTGCAATCCGCGGGAACTGCCGAGGATGGTTCCGCCGTCTTCTTGGATGGCATCGACGACATCCGGGTCCAGCACGATGGGGGAATATCCGTAGTTCGGGTTCAGACCGCGGTAGCCGTAGGGGATGCCGAAGATGTTCTTGACACCGTAGTCAAACCAGAGCACTTGTACGAGGCCTTTGATGACGTTGTTGAGGCCGGGGCAGAGTCCGCCGCAAGTCACGATGCCTGCGCGTGTCCATGCTGGGTCGTGGAAAATCGTTTCGCGTGGGCCGGCCGATTCGAGGGAGGGAACTGGGATGCCTTTCGCAATATATTCAGAAATGAGGTTGATGTCGGTCGTGAGGCTTATCTTGTCGTTTTCGGAAACGAACGGTACTCCGTTCATCGGGGACTTTAAAGTGCCCTTGCCGACAGTTTCGATGGAAAGATCATAATCCAATGGATTCTTGATGATATCGTCTTGAGTCATACCACGCCTCTTTCAATTTTAAAGTTCCGCATTATGGAGGGAACTTCCAAAAAATACATAATGAAAACTTAAATGGACAGACTTGGGAAGTGGATTTTCGTGCGCAGACCGGGGTTTGCGTTTTCCAATTCTATTCTCATGTTACATAAAGTGCACAATTTCTTTACCATCGAAAGCCCGATGCCTGTGCCGCTTGTCTGCCTTGTCATTTCGTTTTCGACTCTGTAGAATTCCTGGAAGACCTTCTTCATTTCGGAGGGCGGGATGCCCGGGCCGTAGTCGCGGACGGCGAGGTACATGTCTGTTTCCTTGATGCGCAGTTCCACGTTAATCATCTTGTAGTCCGCATTCTTGGAGAACTTGAGCGAGTTATCGACGAGGTTCATCAGAATCTGCATGATGGCGTCGCGGTCTATCATGAGGCTGATGTTGTCGGCGTCGGTGTCCGAAGAGACGGTCAGTTCGAAGCCCTGCTTTTCGACGTTCTTGCTGTAGGTCGAGACGAAGTCGTCCAAAACGCGCTTGGGCTTTTCCATGCGGAGCTGCACATTCCAGCGGTTGCCATCGAGTTTCGAGAGGTTGAGCACGTTCTGGATAAGTCTGGAAAGACGGTCGGCTTCGCTTGCAATTTGTCCGTAATACTTCTGTTTCTTTTCTTCGTTCACGACCCAGGAGTTCTGCAACAGTTCCGCATACATCTTGATGGCGGTGAGCGGCGTCTTGAGTTCGTGGGTGATGGCAGATACGAAATCCTGGCGCTTGGTGGCGAGCTTCATGCGGCTTTGCGTCACGTGGTAGATGGAAATGAGGCCAATCGCGATGACCGTGAGCATCAAAAGACCGATGAACAGGACAAATTCACCGCCTGGCGCTTTTTGCGTGGTGTACATCTTGAACGTGATGTCCGAAAGAGGCGCCTGCAGCGATTCTGAAAGGAGTTCCGTCGTGATGTTGTTGCGTTCGCCGAATGCGACAAACGTTTTCTTCTTGTGGATAAACGCAAGGACGAGGGGGTCTTGCTGGGTGCCCTTCGTGACGCCTTTATACTTTTCGATTTCGTTCTTCACAAGGTTTGTGAGGTAGGCGCGGGCGTCAACGACAAAGCCTTGGATGAATACGTCTGCACCGCGTCTTACGGTGCGGTGGAAAATGATGTAGTTCGAATCGACAATCGCTTGGAAGAAGTCGATTTCCGCTTCCATGGAGTGCGTCGATTCCGAATTGATTAAACGGACGAGGAGACCGGTTGTGTCGAGCTTCGTGGATTCGACTCCGAATGCGAAGTCGCCGGTCTTGGTAATTTGTTCGACACGCGGCTTGGTTGTTTTCTTTTTCTTGTGCGTACCGAAAATATCGAGATCTTGTTTGTAAATCTGGTCGATTAGCTTGCTGTCGTTCCTGTGCGTGGAATCCAAAAGTTTTTCAGAACTGCTCGATGTGGACATCATCGCACTTGGCGAAGAAATGGCCGAGAATCCCGACGAGTTGAGAATCTGGCTTATCTTGTTACGAATCGCGAGGCGCTTGTCCCTATCGACCATGGGAATGCTTTCGAGAACTCCATCGGGGAGAACCGGCGTGCTCAAGTTGCCGGCAGGGTCCAGCTGGAAATGCCCGACAAGCCCGACGTAATGGCTGCGGAGCGGGAATTCCGCCAGTTCGGACATGGTGATTTCTTCGCCGCCGAACACAGGGACCGAACGGATAAAACGGTAGTCGGCGTACGAACGCCTGTCTTCGATGGCCAAGTCCGCCGTGATGTTCTTGTTCAAATTCTGGAGCACAGAGAACGCGTGTTCCTTGTAGCCAAAGAGCGACGACGCTTGCAACTGTGCGTAGGAATGGCTTAAAAGCACTATTACGGGAATCGCAATAACGATAAAAATCGCCACAAAAATGAGACGATCTTTAGAAGCAACGATCAGGCTCCGTAGAGCCCTGATCTTGCGTGAAAGATATGTAGATAGTTTATTTATACGGTCTTCTCGCATTCTGGAGCTGAACGCATCTGGTAACCTTCACCGCGGAAAGTGACGAGGAGCTTCGGATGTGCCGGATCGTCCTCGATTTTCTTGCGGAGCTTGGTGATGTGGATATCGACCGTACGCGTATCGACGGATTCCGCGTTTTCGTAACCCCAGACCTTGCGGAGGAGTTCGGAACGCGGAATAGCATGGTCGCGGTTGTTCCACAGATATTCAAGGATTTCGATTTCCTTGCGGGTGAATGCCAGTTCTTCCGTGCCGCGGACGCCCGTGTATTCGCGGAAGTTCACGCGGAGGTTCCCTGCTACAAGCTTGCCTTCGTTTTCCATCGTCTGGCGGCTGCGGCGGAGCACGGCTTCGATTCGTGCGAGGAGCATCGGAACGGAGAACGGCTTTGGGATGTAGTCGTCGGCGCCGAACTTGAGCCCGTTGATGATATCGTCATCGGAGTTCTTTGCAGAAAGGATGATGATGGGGAGGCTCTTGTCCTTTTCGCGAATCTTGTCGCAAACGGTAAAGCCGTCCATGCCCGGAAGCATCAAGTCCAGGAGTACGAGACCGTACTGTCCGGAAAGCGCTTCGGCAAGTCCGCTTTCGCCGTCGACAACGTGCTTCACACGGTAACCGTTGAGTTCGCAGAGATCTACGAGCCCTTCGGCAATGGCAATTTCATCTTCAATGATGAGGATGTTCGTGCTGCTTGTATTTTGTGTCATTCTTGAATACCTACTCTCTTCTAACCAAATATGTATTTACGGGATTAAAGGGCAAAACCGCCACCGAGTTCGAATGCGAAGTGACCGGCGTCGATATCGTTGTCGTAGTCACCGCCGAAGTAGCACTTCACGTTTGCGTAAGCGGCAATCGGGATAATCGGGAGCTTGAAGCGGACACCGGCGAGCAAGTGGAAGCCGATGCTCTTGTTGAGGCCTTCGTCCTTGGCCACGTCAACGACTTCGCTAGCGAGACGCTTGGCAAGTTCGTTTGCATTTGCTGGCATCGGTTCGTTGTTGCTTTTCGCTTTTTCTTCAATGTTCTTATAGACGTTGGTGACAAACTGGTTGTTCAGGACGAACGTGTTGAGGTGCATCGTGAGACCGCCACCGACATACGGACGAATCGGGAAAAGCGGAAGGGAGAACGGCTTGGTAACGGAGATATCGCCGTTCATGGCGATGTACTTCGGGGTTGCCTTGCCGAACGGGACTCCGGAAAGTTCAATATGCAGCGGGATTTCTTCGTCGCCATTCCAGAGGGAGGCGTTGTACGAGGCGAACTGGATGTTGAACGTCGCTTCGATATCGATGAACGGAAGAATGTCAATCCATGCTTTGAAACCGAAGCCTTGGATGAAATCGAAGTCGCCATGGCTCATGCTGAGCTGGTCGTTCGTGCCTTCGATGGGGGCCTTATCGGCTTTCTTGAGGGTTGTACCGACATTTGGGGTGTAATGGAAGCCGATACCTGCAATGGCAAAGGCCTGAGTGGCAAGCAATGCTGCCGCAGTGAAGATGACTTTAAATTTCATACTTTAGCTCCTAGGATGTTTGCACTTGAAACTAATTAAATATTTGGCAAAAAGGTATTTACAATCGAGAAAAAAACGCATTTTCGCCTATTTGTGACGGTGCTTACTTGACTGCTTGCACGAAGATGAACTTCTTTTCTCCTTTTTTCACGTTTACTTTGCCGTAATTGAATACCTTGACCTTGCCTCCGTTTTCGCTTTCCGCGGCGACGGTGACTTCGTGCGAACCCGGTTCGACCGGGATTCTTGTCATCTGGAAGGAGTTCGGCAAGAAGAGCGCGATACGGAGGTCTGCCTTTTCCATCTGCATCTGTGCGACATCGGTACCAATGCTTGTGAATAGGTTCAGCAAGGAGTTGTCCGACTTCATGGCCTTCTTTGCGGCCTGCGCTGCAATCGTGCGGAGTACAACGCGGATGGCTGTGCGGGTCATCGTCGCTGTGAAGTCGTCCTTGAGGTTCATTTCGAGTTCCTTGTCGAGCGCCATCACTTTCTCCGGGCGTATTCCGGACTTGCCATCGACGGACACGTTGAAATGGTGGACCTTGCTGTTGAACGAATACGCTTCGGGGAGCGCGAAACTGATGTGGAAGGTTTCGCCATTGCTTGCACCTGCGACTGGCATGGCATCTACTGTGGTGGTTTGCATCTGACCGGTCTTCCCGTCCTTGTACGAGAGGCTCAGCAAGCCGCCATTGACGTATGTGCCCGAAAGCCTGAGTTCGTTGAGGATGGGGCCGTGGCCTGCGTAGCCCAAGACGATGATTTCTTGCCCTTGGTCGAATACCGCTTGCGCTTTTGGGGTTTCCATGGCGTTGTTGAGTCCGAGCGCGTTGATGTCGTCTTCGCGTTCAGTGCGTCTCAAGCTTTCGACGATGAACTGGCGGACTTCTTTCGGGAGGTTCAGGATGTTTTCCTGATATGCCTTGACCGTCTTGTAGTAGGCGATGGCGGCGTCGTCCGGTTGGCCTGCCATTTCATAGACGATTGCGATGAGGTAGCGTAAAAAGCCGTTGTCGTTTGTCTTGTCCTTGTCCTTTTGATAGAGGGCGGCCATGGCTTTTTGTGCGCGGTTCACTTCGATCATGGCGCCGTCGATGTCTTTCTGCGCAAGGTAGTTCAAGATTTGCAATTCGTGGAGTACGAGTACTTCGAACGGGCGGGCTCTGTACGGGCGGATGTTGTCGTTGGTGATGATAGCTGCGGCTTCGTTTGTAACGGAACGCGTGTAGAGGTCTTCGTAAATTTTGTCTGCTTTGTCGAAGTTCTTGGCGCTCTCCTTGTAATCCCCGTTGTAGTGGTAGAGCACGCCTAGATCAAAATAATAGAGGAATTCTGATTTTTCGCCGTAAAGGTCTTTCTGCTGCTTCTTGACTTGGGCGATAGTTTCTTCGCAACCTTTGTTTTCAAAGGTCGGGGCGAGAGCTTCGTACCGAGTAATGGACTTATTTGCACAAGCCGTAAAAAGAATCGATGCAACAAAAAGTAAAAGTAGGCGTTTCATAATGGTAAATCTACATAAAAAATGCTCGCGAAATGGCGAGCCAAATGTATTGTTTGCTATGGGGTGTGGGCTCGGGTCTTACGACCCTCTGAGCTATGGGCGTTGTACTATAGAATGATTGATATAATTTTTGCTCATAGCTCAAAGCGAAGCGACCTCAGAGTGCGAAGCACGACCTCATAGCTCACGAATTAGAACTTCACGCTGCTCTGGGACATGTGCTTCTTGATCTTCTTGTCGCCAAGCCAGACTTTGCGATGGCTCTGGATGTCGGTGAGTTCCATGTCGATCTGGTAGAACACCACCTGTTCGCCGCCTTCCTGGTCAACAACGGAGTTGATGGCTCCAGTGAGCATGAGGTCTGCGCCGATTTCCATGCCGGCGTCCTTGAGCGTTTCGTCGGTGACATTGCCTTGCTGGTCGGCAAGTTCGTTGCGGAGGTCTTCGCGTTCGTTGGAGTTCGCGACGAATTCAGCCTTGCCGGAATTGATGAGGGCGCGTTCGATATCCTTGATGAACGTTTCGACGCGGATGTGTTCGTGGCTCTTGTTGCGGACCTTGCCAATCACGATGGTCGGGACGCTTCCCTTCTGTGCGGTGAACTGTTCGTACCACGGGCGGCCAAGGCAGTCGTTAATCATTTCTTCGGCGACGAGGCGGGAATCGGTGTCGTTCCAGCTGCCGGAAAGGTCCGTGACAGTGTCAGCTTCGAGGCGGGTGACTTTTTTGCCACCACTGGAGCAAGCGGAAAGAAGAGCAACGCTTGCACAAAGAGCGAGAATCCAAATTTTAGACATTGTGTACTCCTGATTGGAATGATTTGTTATAAACATACAAAAAAAAACTCCTCGAAAGAGGAGTTCTTTGAAAAAAGTGTTTTCCGCTATACGAATTAACGTTTTTTCTTCTTGATCTTCATGCCCTTGACCTTGGCACCGTTTGTGGCGTCGAGGTGGACGTCGGTGGTCTCTTCGCCCTTGACGTTCACAAGAGCTTCGGCACTCCTGCGGTTGCTGCACTGGGCGCTGATGACGTGGTCGCCGGCATCGAGGTTGTGGATGACGAGTTCGGCACCGTCGGTCTTGTCGGACTGTTCGCCGTCAACGAAGATGAGGCACTTAGACGGAGTTGTCGTGACCTTGACGTGACCCTTCGGAATCTTGGTGCTGAAGTCGAAGTTGTTACGAGAGTCGGTACCCGGCCAAATGTTCACGCGTTTGTTGACAAGTTCGAAGCCCTGGTCGATGACGACGAGCGTCTGACGGCCGGACTTGACCTGATGGTCCTTAATCGGGCTTTTGCCGAGAGGTTCACCGCCGAGGAACACGTCGCTGTTAGGCGGTTCGGTAATGATGTTGATGGTTGCGGCTTTGCCACGCGGAGGTGGATCTTCTTCGTCAGCGACAACCGATGAGAAGAGGAAAGCCATCATCAAGGCGAAAATATAAAGCTTTTTCATGGGATGTACTCCTTTTTTTCGTGTACATGAGTTAGTTCACATTAAGAATTTAATTCTTTTTTTACATGACAAATGTTAAAGTGCCGTAAAAAGTGCGTAAATATTCGGTCTATAATTGGTTTTTATTAACTAATTTTGAGTATATGAAAGCGCTTTATCAAAAAATTCGCAGCTTACAGGGAAAAAACTACGGCTTTTACAAGTCCCTTGCAGATAAAACGTGGGATTTTGGAGACTTTGTGCTGGAATTCTTGCACGTGCAGGGCGACCCGTATGCGCCTGCGTCCCGTGTGATGATAAAGTCTAGCTTGCAGATGCTGGGATTCCCGGGCGAATGGGGTGGCAGTTTCGAGCGTCGTCTGGCGTTGAGCGACTACCTTTATCGCAGGCTCTCGGCGGTTGTGCGTGAAAAATTCCCCGGCAAGGATGCGGCGGTCATTTTTGATTCTGCTGGACCTGAAATGCTGGTGCGGAATGCGCTGTGGGTCGATAATGGCGAGCTGCGGGCCTGTTTGCAAGTGCGCTTACCGGGCGACGGACGAAAAATCCAGGCGGAGGATGCTGCCGAGATTTTGACGATGGTGCTCCCGGACTTGGTGTCTGCGGCGCTGTACAATTCGGGCGAGTCGAAACCAGATGGTGTCGAACCGGAACTTTTGGAACATTATAGGGTTCTTGCCGAACGCAAGGAAATCTTGTCGCAGCTTGAGGAACGCGGGCTTTGCGCATTTGTGCCGGATGGCGCCGTGCTCCCGCGTGCGTCGGGACTCAGCGAAGCGCCGATGGAAGGCGCCGTGCCGTTTGTATCGCCTGCAGAAATGGCGGTGACGTTTTCGGCGAACGGTCGCGAGATTCGCGGCATGGGAATCCCGAAAGGCGTCACGGTGATTTCGGGCGGGGCGTTCCACGGGAAGTCGACGCTGTTGCAGGCCTTGACGAAGGCTGTTTATCCGCATATTCCTGGCGATGGTCGCGAAGGCATTGTGATTAGCGAATCGGCAGTGCGCGTGGGCGTCGAAGACGGCCGTAGCGTCCGCGGGACGGATCTGTCGCCGTTTGTACGGGACCTGCCGGGTGGAATCTCGACGAAGAGTTTTACGACCGCCTGTGCGTCGGGCTCGACGAGCGAGGCCGCGAACTTGATGGAAGCGATGGAAGCGGGGAGCGATGTGTTCCTGATTGACGAGGACTCCTCTGCCGTGAACTTCCTCATTCGCGATGTGCGCGTGCGCAAACTCTTGGGCGATGACCGCGAACCGCTTATACCGCTCACGGACCGCATCCGTGAAATCCAGGGGCGTAGCTTTATTCTGGTGGCGGGCGCCTGCGGTGATTTTCTGGACTTGGCCGATAACATCATCGTGATGGCGTCGTACAAGGCGGAGTGCGCGAGAATCAATGGGAAAAATGTGGCGGCGGGATTGGTTGATGGGACGGTTGCAAAAACCGTACCGAACTTGCCTCCGTTCGTGGAACCGCAGTGCCGCGACTTTGCGGAATACGTGAAGCCCTTGCTCCCAGGACTTCGCCCGGCCTCTGCTGTGGAGCGCCAGGTGAAAGTGAAAATCTCTGGCGATACGTTGTTGCAAATCGGTTTCCTCGTCTCGGACACATCCAAGGCAGGTGCGCTTGTGGATAAGCAACAGCGATTCGGTGCGGGATTCATGCTACTGAACCTTTGCCAGAATGCTGCAAGCAACAACGAGGAGACTGGCGAGGAGTCGCCGAAGCCTGCCACGATTATGGAACGCATCAATGCGCTCTGCGAAAAAATCAAGAATGTCGGATTCCGCAACTTGCCCCAAGGATTGAGCCGAGAAATGAGCCTTCCGCGTGCAATCGACATCGCCTGCGTGCTGTACAGATTGCGCAACAATGGACGGTAATTTTTTCCTTTGCGTTTTATCCTGAATTTTTGCTAGATTGTCGCGAAATTTTCATTGCGCTGTTGGCGATTTGAAATGGCCGCTTTATATTACGGATATGAGTTTATTGAAGCCCGTCATATGCATGTTGCTTTCGCTTAGCCTAATTGGCTGTGCCGTAAGCCGGAACCCGAACCCCGTGATTCGCTACGGGGCCAATACGGCTGCATCTTTGGCGGTGCCTGGATTAGTGGGCGCTGTGGGCGTTACAGCGCTTGCTGCCGCACTGGATGACGATGATGATGACGATTGTCATAGCTATAGCTGTAAGACCGAAAGTCAAAAGAAGGCCGAGGATGATTACATCATGGTTCTTGGAATATCGCTAGGTATTGCAGGAGCTGGTTATGTAATCGGTGCTTTATTGGGTGGGACCGTAGGCTTTTTCAAGTGGATGTTCAACGGATTTAAAGATGACGACATTGAGGAGATATGTCCTTTGCCAGAAGAAATTTTGCCACCGGCAAAGCCTGATAACGAATACGGCTCGAAAATAAGGTAAATATGGAATTCTAAAATTTAGATTCTTTATATTACGAGTATGAATTTTTTGAAACCTGTTATTTGCCTGATGCTTGTGTTGAGTCTTGTTGGTTGTTCTGCAAGTAAGAACCCGAACCCCATGATTCGTTATGGAGCGAATACGGCGACGACTATGGCTGTACCCGGTTGGTTCGTGGCTACGAATGGTAGTGGTCGTTTCCGTGCAGTGGATGTAATGGATGTGCGCCTGTTTCCTCTCAAACTTGTTGCGCTTAGTGCCGCTGGGGTTGGTTTTGCTACCGGGGCCGTGCTCGGCGGAACCGTAGGCTTTTTCAAATGGATGATCAACGGATTCGAAAAGGATCACGTCTCTGATTACGGGTCGTTGCCTGAAGAAATTTTGCCGCCCGTGAAAAGTGACGAAAACGGGGATAATTTGTAGTACGATGTCATTCCCGACTTGATCTCTTTGACTACTTGCAGCTATGCTGCTTAGTAGTCATGATCCGCGTATGGGGAGGGAATCTCCTTTTTAAGCCTTACAAGAAGGAGATGCCCTCCCGGAACGGAGTCCGGGATGACAAAGGTGGCGGGCATGACAAGATTGGTAGCGGGCATGACACAAAGGCACTTAATGCGCGAGGTGAAGCTTGCGGAGAACTTTTCCTAAGAGTTCGTTGAGGATGTCCTTGGCGTCTTTACTGCCGAGGTAACGCTGGATGATGAGCGTGAGCGTGAAGAGCGCGATTCCTGCGGCACAGGCATAGACCACAAGCGCGATGAAGCCTGCGTTGCGGACAAAATCTCCGGAGATGTGATCGAGGCCGATGGCGGCTGCAATCATGATGCCGAAGGCGACGAGGGCGCGGAACATGTTCAATAGCGCGTCCTTCATGCCGTCGGTGCCGTTCTTTTTAGCCCACATGAAAATCATCGAGATCACTTGCAAGATGGCGCCTGTCGCACCGATTATCGGGACGCTCTTGATGCCGAGTCCTACTTCAGGTTCGCCGAGCAAAATGTAGGCGGGGATGGTAGCGGCGAAAATGCCGGTGTTCAAAAGTGTGGGGACCCACATGCGTTCGCAGGCGTAAAAACTGCGGACGAGCACGGCTTGCAGGCAGAGCCCAAGGCTTACGGGCAAGTACCAGCGGAGAATTTCAGAGATGGCTTCGGTCGTTTCGCGGTGGAATGCGCCGCGTTCAAAGAGGATGCGCACGGCCGGGAAGCTCAAAGCCCA
>CAMKLO010000078.1 GCA_946413655.1 uncultured Fibrobacter sp.
CCTGGCTCTTGTAGTAAGCGAGGGCGTAGTCGTCGGAGAGGCCGAGCACTTCGCCAGTGGAGCGCATTTCAGGGCCGAGCACCGGGTCCACCTTCGGGAACTTGTCGAAGGGGAACACGGCTTCCTTGGCGCCGTGATGGTTGAACTTCTTGTCCTTGAGCTTCAGGTCTTCGAGCTTGGCACCGAGCATCAGGCGGGTTGCGAGGCGGGCCATCTGGGTGTTGCAAACCTTGGAGACCAGAGGCACCGTGCGGCTTGCACGCGGGTTCGCTTCGAGCACGAACACCTTGCCGTCTTCGATAGCGTACTGCATGTTCATGAGGCCGCAAACGTGGAGGGCTTCGGCAATCTTCCTGGTGTAATCCTTGATGGTGGCAAGGTTTTCCTTAGTGATGGTCACCGGCGGGATGATGCAGGCGGAGTCACCGGAGTGGACACCGGCAAGTTCCACGTGTTCCATCACGGACGGGATGTAAACGTGTTCGCCGTCAGAGAGGGCGTCGGCTTCGCATTCGAGAGCGTTGTGGAGGAAGCGGTCGATGAGGAGCGGACGATCCGGGGTCACGCCGACAGCCTTGGCAACGTATTCGCGGAGCATGGCTTCATCGTAGATGACTTCCATGCCGCGGCCACCAAGCACGAAGCTCGGGCGGATCATCACCGGGTAGCCGCCGATCTGCTTGACGCAAGCGAGGGCTTCGTCGATGTTGGTGGCCATGCCGCTTTCCGGCATCGGGATGCCGAGCTGGTCCATCATCTTGCGGAACAGGTCGCGGTCTTCGGCGATATCGATGGAGTCGATGCTCGTACCGAGAATCTTGACGCCTTCGTCGCTCAAAGCGCGGGCGATGTTCAGCGGAGTCTGGCCACCGAACTGCACGATCACGCCAGCCGGCTTTTCCTTGTGGTAAATCTGGAGCACGTCTTCGAGGCTGACCGGTTCGAAGTACAGCTTGTCGGAAGTATCGTAGTCGGTAGAAACCGTTTCGGGGTTGCAGTTCACCATGATGGTTTCGTAACCCATTTCGCGGAGAGCCATGGCAGCGTGGCAGCAGCAGTAGTCGAATTCGATACCCTGACCGATTCTGTTCGGGCCACCGCCGAGGATCATGATCTTCTTGGCGTTATCCGTAGCGGTCGATTCGTCCTTGCAGTTGTAGGTGCTGTAGTAGTAGTACTGGTTTTCCACACCGCTCACCGGCACTGCGCACCAGCCTTCGACCACGCCGAGTTCGGTGCGCTTCTTGCGCACGTCCTTTTCGCGGATGCCGAGAATCTTCGCGATGTACTTGTCGCTGAAGCCGTCCTTCTTGGCCTTGATGAGGAGTTCATCGGCCGGGAGGCGGCCCGGAGTCTTGAGCATTTCTTCTTCGAGTTCCACGAGTTCGCGCATCTGCTGCACGAAGTAAGCCTTTTCGTAGGTGGCGGCGAAGATTTCTTCGTCGGTAGCACCCTTACGGAGAGCTTCGTACATCTGGAAGTGACGTTCAGAAGAAGCGGTCTTCATCATTTCAAGGAGTTCTTCCTTGCTCTTCTTGTTGAAGTCCTTGGCAAAGCCGAGGCCGGCACGACCGTTTTCGAGACCGCGGATAGCCTTCTGGAGGGTTTCCTTGTAGGTCTTGCCGATAGCCATGACTTCGCCCACGGCCTTCATCTGGGTGCCGAGGCAGTCATCGACGCCGCGGAACTTTTCGAATGCCCAGCGAGCGAACTTGAGCACCACGTAGTCACCGCTGGGGGTGTACTTTTCGAGGCTTCCATCGCGCCAGTACGGAATCTGGTCGAGGGTGAGGCCTGCAGCGAGCTTTGCAGAAATGAGGGCGATCGGGAAGCCGGTAGCCTTGGAAGCAAGGGCGGAGGAGCGACTGGTACGCGGGTTGATTTCGATAATCACCACGCGGCCGGTCTTCGGGTCGTGAGCGAACTGCACGTTGGTACCGCCAATCACGCCGATGGATTCCACAATCTTGAAGGCCTCGCGCTTGAGGCGTTCTTCGAGGGCCTTGTCGATGGTGAGGAACGGGGCTGCGCAGAAGGAGTCACCGGTATGCACGCCCACCGGGTCGATGTTTTCGATGAAGCAGATGGCGATCATCTGGTTCTTGGAATCGCGAACCACTTCGACTTCGAGTTCTTCCCAACCGAGGATGGATTCTTCGATGAGGCACTGGTGCGTCATCGAGAGTTCAAGACCGTTGGAGCAAATGGTGCGGAGTTCTTCCACGTTGTAGCAGAAACCGCCGCCTGCACCGCCCATGGTGTATGCCGGGCGAACGACAACCGGGTAACCGATTTCGGCCACGATCTTTTCGGCTTCTTCCACAGAGTGGCAGATGCCGGAGCGCGGAGTATCGATGCCGAGCTTCTGCATGGTTTCCTTGAAGACTTCACGGTCTTCGCCGCGTTCGATAGCGTCGAGGTTCACACCGATGACCTTCACGCCGTACTTGTCCAGCACGCCGGCCTTGTTGAGGGCGCAAGCGAGGTTCAAGCCGGTCTGGCCGCCCAAGTTCGGGAGCAATGCCTGCGGGCGTTCCTTCTCGATAATCTGGGTCAAGCGGGCGACGTTCAGCGGTTCGATGTAGGTGGCATCGGCCATGACCGGGTCGGTCATGATGGTAGCCGGGTTGGAGTTCACGAGCACGATCTTGTAACCCTGTTCGCGCAGGGCCTTGCAAGCCTGGGTGCCGGAATAGTCGAATTCGCAAGCCTGACCGATCACGATCGGGCCGGAACCAATGATAAGGACTTTGTCGATGCCTTCAATCTTCATTTTGTTTATCTCCGTTTGACTAATTATTAAACTCTTGTATTAAACTGTTGGACTGGATCCTTCGCCCTTACAGGGCTCAGGATGACGCGTGAGATGCGCCTCAGGATGACGCCGGGTAAAAAATTGATCATGAGGCGAGCGTCGCGACCAAACTTGTTTGGGCATGACCGAGCCGATAGATCAACTTTTTTCGTAGAAAAAAGAAATGCTGAACTAAAAAGTCCAGCAAAATTAAAATCAAAAATTTTAGTGTCCTTGAAAAAGCCATTTGCCGTTGCGCCATGGATTGCGCAAACTGCATTGGGCTTCGACATTGCAAGAATTTGTTTCATCTTCCTGTCTAGATTACTCAAGGTTTAAACTTGCGCAAATATAGACAAAAAATGTAAAGCTTTCAATGGTGAAAACGTTATTTCGCCAAAAATCCCAAACTATTATTCTTCCAACACACCCGGACCATCATCAGGACCATCATTAGGACCGTCGTCAGGCGTTTGACAAATGGGAAGATTCGGATCTTCCAAGCATTCATCGTTTGAGCTATCATCACCCGTCGATGAGGAACAACCCACTATAGCAAAGAGAGCTACGGCAAGAAATGTACCAAAAAAGAATCGTTTCATAAAAACCTCTAAGTCGTTTAGTATCAACACAATAGACAATCTAGTAAAACTAAAAAAAGAAATGACGGCCACATAAAAAAAGGGCCGCCCTAAAGCGACCCATTCCCTTTGCGTAAAAGCAAATCTAGCTCAGAGAATTACTTCTTAGCCTTGCTCTTAGCAGCATCAGCCTTGAGAGCTGTACCGGCCTTGAAGCCAACAGTCTTGGAAGCCTTGATCTTGATGGTAGCACCAGTCTGCGGGTTGCGGCCAGTACGAGCAGCGCGGGTCTTCACAGCGAAGGTACCGAAGCCGATCAACTGAACGTTGCCGTCCTTCTTGATGCCAGCAGCAATGCCGTCGAGAACTGCGTCGATAGCGCGAGCAGCAGCAGCCTTGGATTCAATGCCTGCATCCTTGTTAGCAAGCACAGCTTCAATGAGATCTTGTTTGTTCATTTTTTAACTCCTTGAGTCAGATTTGTGAAATGTTTGGTAATATTATACTTTTTTTTTCTTAATGTAGAATAGAATTATTTGAAAAAAATCTTTTTTAAACCCCATAAATCAAGCCTTGGGAGCCAGTCGGCCCGATTCCTCGACGTACTGGTCCGCTTTCGTCCTCAATTTTTCAATGTAAACGAGGCAAAGGCACGTAAAGGGAATCGCCACCAGAAGGCCCAAAAAACCGAGCAACTTACCCCAGATAGAAAGCGAGAGAAGGATCCCCACCGGTGGTAGATTCATCGACTTCCCTACAATATGCGGCACCAGGAAAAAGTCCTGGATAATCTGCACAATGAGATAGATGGTAAGGATAATCAACGCCACCTCCCAGAACGGCATTCCTTTGTCTAGAGCGTAAACCACCGCTAGTAGAAGGGCCAAAGGAATTGTCGTCAACTGCATGTACGGGATCATGTTGAGCGCCCCAGAAAAAAGTCCAAACGCAATGCCCATCGGGAGTCCCATAATGCTAAAACCAATCGCGTAAAGCACCCCAACGGTAAAAGCCACCATAGACTGCGCACGGAAATACGTACCCATGAACTGATCAATAGAACCTGCAAATTCGCCGGCTTCGCGACGGTAACGCCTTGGAATCAAACGACGGATGCCCTTTCTTATTTTGTGCATATCCAGCATAATGAATACAAGGTACATAAAGACAATCGCAGCACTCGAAATGCCCACAAGGACGGTCGAAGTCTTCGAAAGTACGCCCCAGGCACTCGGAAGAATTTTATCCGAAATAGTTTGCAACACGCTCCACACATCAAGCGATTCCATCGACTCGGCAATACCGTCCCAAGAAATAAGCGACTTCACGGACGCCCAAGTATCTGCAGGGAGGAACGTCATAATGCGGTCGCTCCAAGCCGAATCCGTAAACACCCTAGAAAGGAGCGTCCCCAAGTATTGAACTTCATGAACAACTTTTGGAACAAAGAAATACATACAACCGCCTATAATGATTGCGGCAGCAAGTAACACGACAATTACGGCAATCACACGATAGCGAAACTTTATTTGCAACCTACAAACTAACGGATCCACAACATAAGCAATCAGGAATGCAGCAAAAAACGGGAAAAGAACCCCTCTTAAGTAATTCAGCACATACAGGGACACGCCGACCGCAACCGCAATCAGCACATAGCGCATCACCCTATCAAGCGTCCAGTTTCTTTGCATCTTTACCCCCGCGTGTTTTCAAGGCATATACATAGAACAGAACAAAGCCAAACAAAATGCAAGCAAGCACTCCATATAAAGTTTTCCGATATTCCGAATTATCGCACCAAATACGGACATAGCGGATTTCCATTTCGTCAGGAATGCCACGTAGCGTAGAACCTCCGCTTGCAATTTCAAAGAACGAAGCTCGGTTCAAATACGTCATGCCGTCATCTTTTTCAAGACCCTGCGAAGAAAGCCACCATTCTGGAACCTTGAACTCACTCAGCGCAATCTTACTCACAGCAAAGCGTTCCTTAGAGCCACCCATCAACAAATACGGAGCCGAAGGAATATCTTTTTCCAGAACACGGAGCGTTGCATAATCGCCATTGTGCGTATAAACCGGGTCATCCGTCAAAATACGAAGTTTCATAGAGTTCATCCGCTTCGACGCAACGCGTACTTCCAAAGAATCAAACTTCGTCAAGTCCAAAAGACCGGCAGGTCTTTTGCCCACTGATTTCAAATTAAAACCGACACCGGCGTAAGTAAACGCTTTTCCAGTACGGATGTTCACGGAAGCAATAAGGAGAGTGTCCGTCAGCTGCACTTCGCTTGTTGAAAATCCACCCACGGCGCTATCGTTCAGCGGGAAAATGTCAAACGTCCGTTCAGGGAAAAATTCAACAAAATCATCACAAGAACGCCAAAATTCGACGCCCCACATGACAAGCATGGCAGAAAAGGCAAGCGCTCCAAGCCATTTGACAATCCGGTTATTTTTTTTCATTGCTCTCCTTCACAGGATGCCTACGTCCTATGGCAACAATCATAAGTCCAAGGAAAATGAACAATAATATTCCATAAGTCGTATTGCTAGCCCCCGTCACAGAAATTGCCCGAACATTCAAAACAAAATTTTTGCCATGCGGTTGTTTCCATCCAGCAGAAATTTCTACACGCGCAATACTTTCGTGATGTCGGCGATTCAGCGAACGTTTTACGCCCAAGTTGTCGTACCAAAAATCAGGAACGTAAAGTTGTTCGAAAGGAAGGTCTACTTTATTCCGCCCCGGCTTCACCGGAACTTCCTTCAAAAGCAGACGATACGAGCCTGGGTTGGCCATGTCCGTCACATCCGGATCATACGCCCAAATCTTCAAATTGATTTCATCAGTTCCAGAAACGTCCATATCCAAATGCAACGTATCGACATTAGTCCAGTTATGGAACTTCTTCTCGCCATTCGGATCGAAGTCAAACACCAAGCCGCACCAAGCCGATTTCTTTTCATCCCCGCCAAGCGCACACTGGAACAGCGTCAACGAATCCGTAGCCTTAAACTGCACAACAGAAGAGCCACCATCTGCATTGTCGTCATAAGCAGATACAGCCGCCCCCTCCCCTAGCGGAAAAATATTTTCAGAAAATTGCTTTTTAGGGAGAGCGATATAAACAACAATGGCAATAAAAGCAATAATCGCTAAAATCGTATATGATTTTTTCATTTACTCAAAAAATTTCCTTAAAGTTCGGTTATACTGAATCAAATCCAACGGATCTTCTTCCTCGACTTTTTCGCCAAACAGTTTTGTCACCAACGAATCAATCCAGTGGATAAAGAAGAAGTGATGTTTTCCTTCCCTCGCTTGCGGAGCGGCCTTGATATCCAAAGACCACTGCAAAAGTTCTTTCACCTTGGACGGCGGCAAGTGGAATGTTTCGCAACACGTCGTCACGTAGCCGTCAAAACCGTAATGCGGGATTTTTCCCTTGACAAGAGGCTGACCGTGATCGATACACACAGGATTCTCGCAAGGCGGATCCTGAACGTTTTTCTTTTTCAAATCATTCAACCACAATTCACGAGTCTTGTCCGTGAGTCCTCCGTAAAAGGCGAACGTCTGGTTGCACGGGAAATAAATGGAATAACATTTGGGGCAAAACCGCAAATCAAGGTTTACGATTTTTAGCGACTCGACTTCAGAACCACAAAAAGAACATTTACACATGTAGATTAATATAGATAATAGACGAGAGACGAGAGACGAGAGATGAGAGAAAATAGTATTTAGGGGAAAGCTTTCCCCTGGCTCGCACTTTGTTGCTCACCACCCCTTCAAGCGGGCACATCCCGCAACGCCCTGTTTTTACATATCACTAGTAACTAGTATCTAGTAACTATTAACTAAATTTACCAGCATGGCTAAAGTAGTTCAGATTACCGCAGAAAATTTTGAAACCGAGGTGATTCAAGCCTCCGAAACCCGCGCTGTTGCAATTCTCTTTTCTTCCGCAGAATACCCCGATTGCGCGCCCTATTCTCAATTGCTCGGTCAGCTTTCGACGAGCATGGACTTTACGCTTGGCGTCGTAAGCTGCGACGACCGCGAAAACATGCGACTCATCCAGATGTTCCGTGTGCAGTCCGTCCCTGAAATCCACATCGTCGAGAAAGGCCAGATCGCAGACGTCATCCAAGGCGTCCTCCCCGAAGCGGACCTCAAGAAGCGTCTCGAAAAATTTTTCGTTTCGGACGAACAACGTTTCCAGACGGCACTCGAAGACGCCATCGCACAGAAGAACTTCGACCAAGCGCTCCCGATGCTCGACGAAGCCCTCTCCAAGACTCCGAACGACAAAAAGCTCCAACTTCTTTGGGCAAAGGCAAACCTCGGCCTCGGCGACACAGCCAAAGCAAAAGAAATTCTCTCCAAGTTCACCGAAGCCGACGACCAGTACCGCGAAGCGAAATCGCTTTTGGAACTCCTCGACTTCCACGCCGAAGCCGCCAAAAAAGACGTTCAAGGCAAGGAGGCCATCGTCTATCATGAAGCCTGCAAACTCGCCTGCGAAGAACAATTCGAAGACGCGCTCCAGGCATTCCTGAACTTGTTCGTCGAAGCCCCCGACTGGAACGACGGTGCCGCAAAAAAAGCCATGCTGACGCTATTCGGCGTTCTCGGGCCCAAGCACGAACTCACCTGGAAGTACCGCGCCAAACTCAACACGATGATGTTTATCTAAAATGACTCTACTCCTCGCCATCATCTTCTTTGTATTCGTCATAGGCGCCATCATCCACGGGTATTTTTCTTTCGCCAACGTGGAATACAGCTTCCGCGAGCACCCCGTGCAATTCATCATCGTTCTTCTCATCATGCTTGGGGCAGCGATACTTTGTACATACCTATTCCTTAAAGAAGTCGGCGTCCTAAAATAAGTTGCACAAAACCATATGAAAAAGCGCAGCCCGAAAGCTGCGCTCTTTTTTTAACCTCTTTTAAATCACTTGCACTTGGCGTTCGCGATATCCAACAAATTCTTGTAGGCCGCCATGCACTTTCTATGGTCAATAGACCCTTCAGCATAGGAATAGCATTCGCCAAGTTTTTTATTCGCCATGTCGCGTTCCTTGCACGGCTTTTTCGGAGCCGGTTCAGACTGTTTTACGTTATTCTGTTTCGGTGCAGTAGGTGCAGCAGAAGCAGGAGCGTCATACGAATAAACAAAGACTTCGATGCGGTTGTTCTTCACGCGGTTGTCCGGGGTCGTATTCGGAACCATCGGTTCGTCGCCACCCTTGCCCGTTGCAATAATATCCATACCCGAAAGTCCGGACATCATCAAGTAGCTCTTCACTTCTTCGGCACGTTTTGCCGAAAGAGCGCGGCTTCTTTCCGGACGGTCCAAATTATCCGTATGAGAGACAATTTCAATCGTCTTACCCTGATAGTTCCTCAAGTGGTCCACAGCTCTCTTCAAGCCTTCTGTAGATTCCTTCGTAAAGCGGGACTGTCCAACGGCAAACGTCACATTCTGCAAAATGAACTTTTCCAAAACAGTCTTGTTCGCTTCAGACTTGACAACCTTCGCAGACTGATTTTGCGTAGCAGGCGTATTCGCCGACTGGGATTTCGGAGTTGCATAAGACGGAGAGTTCTTGATGCAACGGACTTTATTCGTATAAGCGTCACCGTGTTTGAAATACGGGGTTCCCTTTCCGCGGATGGCATTATACTTCCAATCAACATAAGTCACTTCGCTGGAAGTCTTCGTAGAAGTCCAGTAGCCGCGCTTGAAATCGAAATTCATGCTGCACGGATTTTCCTTCGTATCAGCATTGGTTTTCCTGCGCTTGTCGTTGGCATGCATTTCAAAATCAGATATCTTGGAGAAGAGTTCTTCGAATTCAGCCTGTTCTGGAACATGCCAACCACTCGGACAAGCTCGATCGATATTTCTCGCTTCCATTTCGTCAAGACGGTCAAGAACCATATCTTCGGCCTGCCAGACCTGATTGCCAATCTTGAGCGTCCTGTAAGTCTTTCCAGAGGCATCCATCATGCCACCAAGACGGTCCTTGCAAGCCGCTTCCCAGTTCTGGATGCAGCGGACAGAATAGGCGTTCGCCTTACGTCCCTGGTACGCAAAATTTTCAAGGTTCGATCCTCTAAAGCTCATAGCATCGGCCTTGTCGCCACCCTTGTCGTCGCCAAGCCAGAAGAACGCACGGTTGCCCAAATCGATGAAACTTTCACCATCAACATAGTAACCGCCATCAAGCACTCTAAAGCTATTCAGATTAAAATCTTGATAGTTGAGATCATCACCCGTAGGCAGGCTCCATCCATCCGGGCAAGCCCTTTTAGCAGAGCTCCACGTATAAAGTCTTCCGTAGCGTTCGCAATTCTGGAGGTTGTTGTCATAGCAGTAACTTTCCGGCAAGCGGAACTTCAAGTTTTCCGCCATCCACACGCGATCGCCAATTTTCACCGTCGCATAGCGTTCACCGTCACGGTTATCAATCAACAGATTCTTTGATGCATCGAAAGTCGAAGTATTCTGGAACTTGGATGCCATAATCGGATCCGTATAGGTCGTCTGGGGTTGAGTCGGTCGCGAACTCAGCAAAGCACGTTCATCGTCAGAAATACTGCAATCGTATCCCTGTGGCAAACTCCCGAAATAGTAGTTGTATTTGTCCGGCGTAATCCAAATTTCGCTACCGCCAAAAGACGAGGTCATAAAAGAACGCGGATAATTGGCGCACCTGTAAAGCACGTTGGCGCAACGACCATCCTTCTTTTCCGTTCTAAACGTTTCATCCATATCCGGGCAACGCCAGTAACAGGAATTTCCGAACATGTCGTCAAAGCCACAAGTAACCACAGTCTTGTCGCCAGACGGAGCGGCAAGAACCGATTCCGCAGCCAATAGAGTTGAGGCTACAGCTAGAGCGTACTTTTTATTCATAAAGACTCCGTATTCCAACACGGTTAAACGTGCATGATATTTTGATTAGACCAAAAATACAAAATTTCAAAATTCATTTTCCAATAGAGCAACGATTTTTAAGTCATTTAACGTCACTTAAATTCAGCTGTCCATTCTTTTGAAAATATCCGTTTACAAACAGGGGCGAAATTCTACAATTTTTTTTCAACTAGAATTTTCTATACTATGAACATGCCCCACGGAATAAAGATTGTACTTGCCCTGTTTCTCTTTACGCTTGTTTCATCAGCAAGCGCACTTGTCATCAGGACCAATACAGATAATATCCAGTCCAAAGAAGGCAACCTCGAACTCACTCAATTCGAAGACGGAAGCGGCAG
>CAMKLO010000079.1 GCA_946413655.1 uncultured Fibrobacter sp.
GCCAACGCGAACAACTGGATCCGCGCAAAACTGGGTGCTTAATGATGTCATCCCGGACTCCGTTCCGGGATCGCCATTTCAAAAATTTCAAGGCGGCCTTAGGGGCGCCTTTTTTTCGTTTTCTGCTCATACTGCTTTAATTGCCGTTTAAATACTCAATTTGACCTCTTATCGCATAGTTGTATTGAATGGGTTTTAATATTTGCTCGATAAATATATCTTTAGGTCGTTATGAGGGATAAATATATTTTATTTGTGATGCTTCTCGCGTCTCTGCTCTTTTTAAGCGGATGCTTTAATTCGAGTTACGATTATACATCTGGTTTTGAAGATGTTGGCGAAAATTCGGTAACGGGAAGTGAACAGGATTCTTCTTTAAGTAATCGGTCCTTGAACGGACAATTTGCTTTCTCTTTAAAATTAGTTCCTGTCAAAGTAGAAGTTATCGCCATTGATGAAAACCTCAAAGAAAAGAAAACAATTGCAGGAAAAATAGCGGAGGATGGCTATAGTTTTTCTGTAGATAAGTTCAGCTATCCGACGTCACTAATAAAGATACGCTATACGCTAAAAAATCTTAATCGGGATTTTAAAATGAATTTTTCGCAGTACGCGAGTATAGCGGATAATCGTAATCTTTCGATAACGCTTGCGTCGGCTATCAAGGGCTCTCGTATAGAATCCCTTATAGATGATGACGCTTTTTCTTTTGATGCGGCTGACCTCAAGGCTACTCGAGAACTTTATCACATTCTTCGGTTGGATTCTGCGACAGCGGGCTTGAAATCTTCAGATTCATTATCGCATTGGTTAGCCGTTAATACAATGAATTCATATGTAGAGAATATGTCTTATAGTTATTTCGGTGGGAACTTTGATTCAACTTTTCAGAAACGATTTGAATTGCTTTCTTCTGCCTTGAGTGACGAAAATCTTTGGTGGAACTCTGTTTCGAAAATAGAAATTGCCGATGCTATTGTACGAAATTTTAGGGACCGCATTATACCTATGGACGGATTCCTTAAACCTTTTGCAGACTTTTGGAGCGGCGCCTATAAACTCCCTGCATGTGATAGTTCTAATTATTTAGACTCTATCAAGAATCCTGCAAAATCAAGCGTGTATTTTGAAAATGTGTTTATCTGTAATAAAGGCGGTTCGAAAAACGTTTTTTATTATTGGCACCCTGTAAATGAAATGGAAGACGAAATAGGGCTGTGTCCGTTGCTGTATCAATGTTCTAAGATGTATAATGATTCCGTGTATGTGAGCAACAGGAATGATATGGATTGGCGTTTAGGGAATGCTAAGGAGACGCTGGTTTATTTGTATGGGGAATGCAATCAGGAAAAATTGAATCAAGCGCGAACTATTCGCGATACTATGTTCCTGTGTGACCGGGATTATAAGAATTTCTTTTGGACACAGAATTTTGATACTTCAAGAGTAAAGCATGAGGATCTCATAGAATTTTATGCTATGAAAAAATATGGAGAATGTTCTAATATAAACAATCTTGCCAAACACGAAATTGATACTACCGAATTTGTGCAGTGTGTAAATGGAAAATGGGTGAATATCACTGAAGACTTTTATTATGGGGATTCTTGTACAGAAGCTCGAACGGGAGAACGCTTACGGACTCCTAGAGCGAAATATTATAGGTGTGTGGCTCGTGGTGATAAATATGCATGGATAGGCATTCTCGCTCCGGAATACTTCGGAGATGTTTGTGATGACGCTCGCAATAAAAGAATCGTAGAACACGATAGTGTTTACTTTAAATGTAATTCTGGTTTGTCATGGGGAACGCCTAGTTGGGGTGTATTAAAAACTGAAGACATTCTCCCTCCAGTTTTCCATAAAGATACATGTCGCGAAAATAGAGTCGTGAAATACGGTGATGTCTATTACATCTGTAGAGATAAGGAATGGAAGGCTCTTTCTAAAGAAGAGATTATTCCGCCCGTTCTTGATGAGCTGCCCTGTGGTAAAAGTGAAAAACAGTCCTATGTGAATTATGACGATGACTACTTCATCTGTGATAATGATAAGTGGAGTCTTGCTGATAAGGATACTATACCGCTACCGATAATTCATGGGGATACGTGCGATTCTAGATATTGGGAACACATGGTTGAATATGATAATGAATATTTCATTTGTTCCTGGGTTTATGCTACGCTTGTTGGGGGCTATTGGTATAAGGCTGAGAAAACATCAGCTGCAGTTTACAAATACAACAAAACCCGCGGGAGTTATTGTGCCTCAGGACAGGAGGGAACGTCCTTGGAATGGAATTCTGAAATAGACGCGCTGATGGGGTGTGTCAGGAATACAAGGACGAATGATTATGAATGGGGAATTGTTCGACTGGGAGATTCGACTTCTTTGAATGAAAAAGAATTTGCGGGTGGTAAATTCAAAGCTAATGGTGTTTACGAGGTTACTGTGGATGGCATCACTTATGATTTTAGCGGGTTCCAGTTGTCAAGAGTGGCGGATACTTGGAAATATGGTCTTGTGGCTTATATGTATAATCACCATGTAACTATTGGCAATATTCGCTATGAAGCCGCATGGGCGGATACCAACTTATATATCAATAGTGTGCGAGGGGAAACGGTCGTGGATTTGTCGGACATTGAACCGAAAAGCGATTCGTACAAAGAATTTTATGAAATATGGACTGATTGGGTTGAGCAAGGAAATACTTGCAATGGAAACGCTTATGGATTCCATTTCCCTATTACGTCCATTCAACTGAAACAGTATGGGGAAGGCTTTTTTGCGGATTGGAATGCCGCGAAAACATTCTGCCCCAAAGGATTCCATATTCCGGATACAACGGAATGGCGAAAGTCGAGTATAAACACCCGTGCGAATGCGATAGCTTCGGTTGTTGAAACTTATGAACCTGATCACGGACGGTGCAATGATAAGTATTCGAAGGGTCTTGTGCTTTTGTGGTCCAGTACGGAAAAGGATTCCGATACGCAATTTTGTCTGGGATATACGACAACACAAAATCGTGGTGATAATCGAAAGGGTTTCTTGGAATGCCCTAAGGACTTGTTCCCGCTAGGGCAAGTGATGTGTGTTAAGGATAAATGATGAAATATTTTGTTAAAAATATATGGCCATGCTTTTTGATGCTGATGGGGCTTTCCTTATTGGGATGCGCCATGGATGAATATCATATCGAAAGCGAAAGCTACGGGTGGCATTATGAAGGACTTGCAGACGATACGACGGCTGTGGTCTCGGTGGAACATCGTGAGGGTGGGTACATTGAATGTCATCATATACCGAGCCTTGATGACGGTGATAGTTTCTCTAGGGTCGTATCTAAAAAATACTACAAGGTGGGAATGAAATCCCTGTGGATAAAAGAATGGGCCGGCGCTCTTCCCAAGAAGCGCGAAATGAACGACGTTTATCCGAGGTGGTCCGATGGATGCCTTGATATGGATACCTTGGATGGAAGGTTCTACTGTGTCGAGGTGGCTCGTTTGGATAATTATTCCTATTCATGCGGGTTTATTCTGATAGATGACTCCAATATGGACTTGGATACATTGGAACGCCCGTCGTGTACGGGTAATATTTCCGAATCGGCTTCTTTTGTGGAACATTACCTAAAAGTAAATGAAAACTTTTTTGAAATTCGCAAGGGTAAATTTGTGTCGCAGGAACCCGCCTATAGGATGATTGAAGAACACGGAAATTTGAAGTTCTTGGGGAAGGATGATAACTTTGTAATGTATAGCGGGAAACCATGATGAAAAAAGCATACGTTTATTTTTGCATTGTGCTGAGCATTATTTTCGCTGGATGTGATAATGGCGCCGAAAATCCCGTTGACGTGAAAGTTCCAGAAGAAACCGTCCTTACCCGTGCCGATATAAAGGAGGATGTCGTTAAGGACGGACGTGACGGAGAGTCTTATCGCACCGTAAAAATCGGAGAACAATGGTGGATGGCCGAAAATTTACGCTATGCTGCCGATTCTAGCCTTTGCTATAATGATGAGGAATATTTTTGCAAGGCGTATGGGCGCCTTTATCCGTGGGTTGTCGCCATGAATTTAGACACAATTTATCGTCGAAGTGGCGCTATTTACGACGATGTCGTTGATTCGTTGCATCAAGGCGTATGCCCTGAAGGTTGGCACGTTCCGACAAAAACAGAGTGGGAAACGATGATTGAATTTGTGAAAGCGCATAGCGGTGTGGAAGGCGATGGTACAAGTTTACGTTCTCCGGAAATGTGGGCTGAATATGGTGAAGGGACTTCCAAGGTTACGCATTCGGACCGGTTCGGTTTTTCTGTTCTTCCGGCGGGAATGCATACGGACCCAACGGCTGGCTACAATGCCAATATTTATACCGAATTTACAGGGCATGCGTATTTTTGGACAGCTACCGAAGTGAATTCTTATAGGAACGATGTGACCAAGGCTTACCATGTCTGGTTTTGCGGTCAATGGAACGACAATGCGGTTCGCTTGTATGATAGCAAATCTAAGCGGGACGCCATGTCCATTCGTTGCATCAAGAATTGAAGGGGCTAAGCGTTTATGTGTTGTTTGTTCAAGAATCGTCTGGCAGCTTGCCTTCTCCTTGCAATTTCGGCAGTTTCCCTTGTCGGTTGCAATTTGCTAAATCCAAACGAGGATGTCCCTGCGCAACATTTTGAAACTGTTGCTGTTCATAAGCTTTACGCTGAAAAATTTGACTATTACATATACGCCTACGATTCTTTGGATGCGTCGCCGCATTCCCATTACTACGAAAACTACACGCCTATGCGCGATTCTCTACAGACTCGTGTCTCGCCCTACATCAGAACGGTTCGGGTGGATATCGAAGAGGCTCAAGCGACATCGCGCTATGTCAGTTACGTTCTTAAATTTACGACAAGTACGGATAAGTACAATCGTCATTTCGATGATTCTTTTTATCTGGATATTTACGATTGCGAACCGCCTTATTGCAGGAATGCTTCGCAGGTGGTATTCCGTACGAGAAATCACTCCTATATGGAAGTCTTTACCAAGGGAGAATTTACCATAACGGAACCCAGTTATGAGCATTTTTTGGGGGGCCGCGATACTGATGGTTGTACGTTGAATATTTATAAGAATTATAGACTGGTTCTTAAGAACGAGCGCGTTGATATGGATATTCAATTTCAGAGAATGTTCTTTTATTGCGGAGGGTAAGAGTGATGATTCGTAAAATCATTATGCTCTTTGCTGTGACTTTGTGCGTGATTGGTTGCGCCGAGGATATGGTGGTGGAGCCAATTACCTATGACAATACGCGGGGCTTGAAACTTACGGAAAGGGCTGTTTATGTCTCGACATGCGGTAAATATCCGACGGTCGATTGTAAAGATAGTGCTTTGAAGGATTCTGCCATTTGCAAGAATCCCGTGGATTCCATTTGGTTCAAGCCGAACTGGATTTTGGTCGATTTTTTGGATGATAATCTTGAGAAAAAAGGTTCCCTGTCGGAAGTTTATTATGGTGGACCTTTGACCCAAAGGAATTTTAGTCAAAGCTATTGGCACGTGAGGCTTGTGGGGGAGTGGACGCTTTTGCATACAGGAGAAGATTCCCTTTCTGATACGAGTCGCGCTTTGGATACGCTCAATCGTTATGTTGATATTTTGATTGATGAAGGTGTCAAGGTTTGCATGGATGACGAACTTGCATTCGAAAAAATTGCAGAACTTGTGAAAAATGAAAAGTATTCGCTGGATGTGGCCGAATATACGATAAAAAACGAACAGAGGAAAGTCTATAGCGACTCGGCAAGATTGTTCTTTACTGACAAGAAAAACGTAGAGGCCCTTTTTCGTTGAAATCTTGCCTCCATTACGGGGGACGCTTTTTCCTGGTTGAATTATTTTTTTATTGTTTGTAGAGAAATCGTTTCGCTAGGAGCCTCTTCAATGGTCGATTTTTTAAACACGGTTGACAGCGTCCTTTATTATCCTATACTGATTATCGTTCTTGCTGCGGCGGGAATCTACTTTAGTATTCGCACGCGGTTCGTACAGATAAGGCTCTTCGTGGAGGCGCTTCGCACGTTGTTCGAAAAACCGCATGAGATGAACGGCGTTTCGTCGTTAGAAGCACTTCTTGTTTCAACGGCATCGCGTGTGGGTACGGGGAACATCATCGGTGTCTCGACGGCTATTTGCTTGGGCGGACCGGGTGCTGCGTTCTGGATGTGGGTGCTTGCGATTGTCGGCGCTTCTTCGGCTTTTGTCGAGAGTACGCTTGCGCAGATTTATAAGCGCCGCGATCATCGTACAAATGAGTGTTATGGCGGTCCGGCGTATTACATTGAAAGTGCGTTGCATCATCGCTGGCTTGGCGTGCTCTTCGCTGTTTTCCTGATTTTGACGTATGCATTTGGTTTTAATCTACTTTGTTCGTACAACTTGCAATCGACTTTTGAAACCTACAGTTTTTATAACCCCTCGGTGACGCCGTGGCTTATCGGTGTTATCCTCGCGGTGTTGGTGGGCGTTTGCTTGTTCGGAGGCGGTAAGCGCATTGTGAAGACGACTGGCGTGCTGGTGCCTTTTATGGGCATTTTCTATGTGCTGATTGCGTACATTATGTTGGTTGTTCATTACGATATGATTCCTTCCGTTGTTGTCGCGATTATGCGGGATGCGTTTGATTTTGAGGCGATTGGCGGTGGTGTCGCTGGTTCTTGCTTGATGTACGGCATAAAGCGTGGGCTATACTCCAATGAGGCCGGCGTGGGTTCTGCGCCAAACGCTGCGGCTGCGGCTCACGTTTCGCATCCGGTAAAGCAGGGGCTTGCGCAGGTGCTTTCTGTATATATCGACACGATTTTCCTTTGTACGGCGACTGCCTTGATGTGCCTTGTTTCTGGCGTGCCGGGGACTGCGGAGAATGCGGGCGCAATGTATGTGCAACAGGCCGTTTCGACGACGTTTGATGCGGCGGGTCCGGTGTTTATCACGGTGGCAATGACGCTGTTCGCGTTTACGACACTTCTCGGAAACCTTTACTATGTGCACAATGCGATTGCTTTTATCAACAAGAAGAAAATGCCTGGCAAGAAGGCCATGGCGTTGATTCATGTTTTGTGCTGCCTCGTGGTGCTTTTCGGCGCAGTAACCCCGATGGATGCGTGCTGGGCTTTGGCAGACATCACGATGGGCGGCATGGCTCTCATCAACTTGCCTGCGTGCGTTATTTTGGGCGGTGTTGTGGTTAAGGCCCTTCGCGATTACGAACGCCAACGAAAGCAGGGGCGCAACCCAGCCTTTATTGCAAGACATATTGGTTTGGATCCGGATAAGTTAGATTACTGGAAACATAAAGAACGTGATGAAAAGAATTCGCTTATTTAAACTTTTTTGTATATATTGATTTGTAAATCAAACTTAATCATAAGGAAAAAATATGAGTTTATGGGGCTTTATCAAGTCGGTAGGAAAAACAATCAAATCGGCCATCTGTTCGCTTATCGAAGATGCTGAAACTAGAAATGACAAAATTAAAGTGAAGGATGTTAGAGTCATCAAAGGGCTTGTGTTTGATGACGAATCGCTTTTTGTGCCTGATGGTGATGAATTGAAAAACCTTGATAAAGATCAAGTGGAATATGTAATCTGCTTGACGGAAGATGCAGAATTCGAGGTCGATATAGAGCGTTTCACCAGGTTCGATAGTGGCAAGAAAAAATGGCATAAAGCTCGATTGTATGTAACATTCAAGAGAGGTTTCAAGACGAACGGCACGTCGGCTCCAAAGTTTTTCCAGACTGAATTGCCGGCTTATCTTCCGATGGTCAAGGGAAATGCCGACATTTACAATCTTGCTGCCTTTGTCCATGACGGATTGTATGCATGTCATGGAGAAATAGCAGAAAAAGGAATACCGAACGAAAAAAACGATAAGAGACGACATACCCTGACAAGAAGGGAATGCGACAACCTCCTTAGTGGAATATGGAGGGTGTCGGATTTTGTGGATGATATAACCGCAAAAATTGCTGAAAAGGGCGTTAATTTATTTGCCGGCGGGCCTGAACACTGGGATAATGACGAGCTTCGCTGTAAAGAAAACTTTAACGTGACTATTGAATACCTTTAAATAAAGGGAAAATCGTTTTTTTGATATAGAAGGCTGTCGCTGGACAGTCTTTTTTATATGTGTATTTTTTGTTTACGTAAATATTATCTATAATTTGAAAAAAGGTTGGAATATATGGAGCCGCTTTTCAATTTAGAAAGCATTTATGTTACAAACGTAATCGGGATTGTTCTGATTGCAGTCATGATCGTGTGTAACCTTTGGCGCTTTCAGACGAGGAGTCGAGCCGACAAGAACTTGCTGATAATGATGTTCCTCGCCTTGACTAGCTGCATCGCGGACCCGTTTTCTTATACGATGAAAGGCGTGCCTGGTCTCTTTCCAAAGATTGTTGTTTATGTGACGAGTACGTGGCTATTTGCTGCGAATATGCTGGCGGGCTTTTTCTGGGTGCGTTTTTTGTCGTTCCATTTGAACGGGGGGATGCGCCGCCGGACTAGACTTATACTGAATTCGGTGGTCGGTGTGTGTCTCGCTTTGCTTGTGGTCAATTTCTTTGTGCCGATAGTGTTCTCTATCGATGAGAACAACCTTTATTTCAGGACCTACCTTTATCCTTTGTACTTGACTATAGATTATTTGTTGATTGTCAATAGTCTTGTCATTTATTTTAAGGCTAAGGCAAAGGGCGGCTTTCTCAAGTTTTTCCCGATATGGGTTTATATTGTGCCGATTATCATTGGTGGCGTTGTCCAGTCGCTGTTCTACGGGATTTCGGTGATTCCCACGAGTATCGCGGTTTCTATTGCGGGTGTGTTGGCGAGCCTGCAGAACGAGATGATTTACCATGACCAGTTGACGGGATTGTTCAACCGCCATTATTTGCATTACTTGCTAAAAAAGTATATCGATCGCCCGAAACTTGATATCACCGGAATTATGATTGACTTGAACGGGTTCAAACATATAAACGATGAATTTGGACATGCGGCGGGGGACGATGCGCTGTTGATGTCGGCGCGAATCCTTAAATCGGCGGTCAATAATTCTGGGAGTGTCATCCGCTATGCGGGGGACGAGTTTATTATTTTACTTAATACGCAAGACGATGCGGCTATAGAACATCGTATTTCTAGAATTCGTGAACGTTTTGATGAATTCAACAAGACTGAATCGAAACCGTATGTACTGTCTGTATCTATCGGGTTCCACAAGTTTGACACGAAGACTGAAAGCGAAGATACTTTTATCAATGTCGTTGATTCCCGCATGTACGAAGACAAGAAGGCTTTTTATGCCGCTCATGCAGGGCTGGATCGTCGCAAGCAGTAGATTGAATTGAGGCCTGTTTCCTCTTTTTCTATCTTTGGCGCAATATGAAATTTGAAGAACTTCCTTTGGCAAATCCGTTGCAGCGTGCTGTTCGCGCTGTTGGTTACGAAACCCCGACCCCGATTCAAGAACGTTCCATCCCGAGCTTGCTCGAAGGCAAGGACTTGTTGGGAATTGCACAGACGGGGACTGGGAAGACGGCGGCGTTTGCGCTCCCGATTTTGCAGCGTTTACTGGATTCCGGGAAGTTCCGTTCGCCAAAAACTTGCCGCGCGCTGATTCTTTTGCCGACGCGCGAACTTGCGATTCAGGTGGAGGACTGCTTCAAGGAATATGCGCAGTTCACGGCGATTTCAACGGCGTGCATTTTTGGCGGTGTGGGTGATGGACCGCAAAAGAATAAACTGATTCGCGGAGTCGATGTGCTTGTGGCGACTCCAGGACGGTTGCTCGATTTGATTGGGCAGAAAGCTATATCGCTGAAAAAATTGGAATTCTTTGTTCTAGACGAAGCAGACCGCATGCTGGACATGGGCTTTATCCATGACATTCGCAAGGTTGTGGCGATGCTTCCGCCGGATAGACAGAATTTGTTCTTTAGTGCGACGATGCCCGATGAAATTTCGAAACTCGCCGCGACGATTCTGCGCCCGAATCCGGTGCGTGTGGAAGTTGCTCCGCAGAGCACTCCGATTGAACGCATCCGTCAAGAGCTTTACCGCATTGACAAACGCCGTAAAGGTGCTTTGCTCAAGGAACTTTTGGCAGAACACCCTGAGATGAAAAAGGTGCTCGTGTTCTGCCGCACGAAGCATGGTGCAGATAAAATAGTGCGTGTGCTTGAAAAGGCGGGCGTCAAGTGTGCTGCAATTCACGGAAACAAGAGCCAGAATCGCCGTCAAGAAGCACTCGGGAACTTTAAGTGCGAACAAATTCGTGTGCTTGTCGCCACGGATATTGCGGCACGTGGCATTGACGTGGATGACGTAAGTCATGTGTTCAATTACGATTTGCCGAATGAGCACGAAACGTTCGTGCATCGCATTGGCCGTACAGCTCGCGCAGGGAAGGATGGTGTGGCGATTTCGTTCTGCTCGCCGGACGAAGAAT
>CAMKLO010000080.1 GCA_946413655.1 uncultured Fibrobacter sp.
CGTGTATGGACGTAGGCGAAGCCCATTTCCAGCAACAGGAAGAACTATTTTCATTTACAATCCCTTTTTGAGTCGTGTATTCAAACACCCTAACTTAAGGTAAAATATAAAAAATTTGTATTCAAAAAAAAGCATATACATCGTTTTTCTTTGTTTTTCATTCTTTGTAAATGATGGTCTATCAGGAAATTTCCAAAACAAAAAAAACTCCACCATTTTAGGTGGAGTTTCGTGGATGATGCAGGGGTCGAACCTGCGACCCGCTGATTAAGAGTCAGCTGCTCTACCAACTGAGCTAATCATCCAAAATCTTTGGTCGCCTTTCAGCTATGTCTTTGCAAAAATCAAAAGTCGCAGTTTCAAAGTTCGTTAGACGCTTAGCTTTGTCTGACGCTTTTGTATTTGCAATACCTTGCCTTGCGGTTTGGTGTTTAGTGGATGATGCAGGGGTCGAACCTGCGACCCGCTGATTAAGAGTCAGCTGCTCTACCAACTGAGCTAATCATCCATTGTCGCTTGGACGCGCACAATTATAGAAATAACAGGGTGAACTGGCAAGGGGAATGGCCGAAATTTTTTGATTTTTTTATATTGTTATGTTGTAAGAACCCTCTGATATTCATACCATGAAAAAAAAAGTCATTCCAGTACTGCTTTTATCTCTATTTTTCGCCTGCTGTGGCGACGACAAATCCCCCAGTTCTCCTGATGACGATGAAAAAGTCTCAAGTTCTTCCCAAAAAGATTCCAAGTCGAAAAAAAGCTCTTCTTCGAAGAAAAACTCTTCATCAAGCTATAGCTCCTCCTCTACAAAAAATTCTTCCAGTTCAAAAACTTACTCCACAGAATTTAAAATCGACCCCAAAACGGTCACCAAAGGAAAATTCACCGACAAGCGCGACGGAAGAGTCTATAAAACCGTAACCATAGGCGACCAAACATGGATGGCCGAGAACCTGAACTACAAGACGAGCTCCGACAGCGAATGCGAAGCCGACTCCACAGATAAAAAGTGCGAGAAAAAAGGATTACTCTACAAATGGCAAGCCATAATCGATGCCGCTTCAGGTTATTGCGAACCCTATAGAATATGCGCTGAACCCATTCAAGGTATTTGCCCCGACGGATGGAGAATTCCTACAAGAGATGAATGGGACACACTTATAACTCGCATCGGCATTCGAGATAAAGACGGAATAAAAATTGAAGCAGGTTATCGCCTTCGCTCCAAGGACTTCTACGGTTCTGACGTTTACGGATTTTCTGCACTTACCGTGGAATTTTGGACATCAACAAACTTCAGAGACCAAAGAGACGACAGACGCGTTGTAACCGCTAAATTAGGTGAGGACGCATACTTGTCTGGATCTGCCCAAGACTATCCAAAAGCATATCTTCGTTGCATCCAAGATCCAACCCCCAAACCAGATTTAAACAACCCAGCTACAATCAGGTCTTACGACAAAAACTGCAAAGATTCGGTTTGGACCCCTAAGATTCCGCCTTGCAATATCAATGGCAAAGACAATTGCGAATACGGCGAATTTGAGGGCAAAAAAACAATAAAAATCGGAAATCAAAAATGGATGAACTACGATAAAACCGTATATCCGCTTTACGACTCACGAACATGCCCCTTAGGATGGCGAGTTCCAGACCCAGAAGATTGGGACGAACTCATTCAAAATGTCGGAGGGAAATGTTTTGCTACCAAAATGTTGGCTTCGCAAAAAGGCTGGGAAAGCGGGAATGGTTTTAACGCTTACGGATTTGACATTAAGCCGACAGGCTACTACTCCACATGGTTTGATTACGAGAAAAAAAGAGTTTCTCAAGGGCGAGAATTTTATGAAAAAGAAACAGCAACAACATTTGTCGTCAGAGATAGCTTAAATACAACATATAAGTACATGGCTTATTTTTCCACAGGAAAATCGTTCTTTTTACAATACAATGCGGATTACAGTGCCAATCTTTATTGCGTCTCAAGCACCCCTGCGCCGGATATCTCAAGTTCTTTCTTTAATCCAAATTTCAATTACGGAGAATTCACTGATTCTCGCGACGGGAAAACATACAAGACGACAATAATCGGTCCGCAAAAATGGATGGCTCAGAACCTGAATTACGAAAGCGATTCTAGCGTCTGTTATCAAGACTACTTTTATTCAAGTTATTGCAAATCCCTAGGACGGTTATATTCGTTCGAAGATGCTCAAAACGCATGCCCCGCAGGGTATCATTTACCATCAAAGGCTGAATTCGACACACTGATGTATTTCGGAGCCATTTACCGCAATACAAAAAACTTGTTCTCGGCCTACAACTTTGGTGATGACACTTACGGATTTTCATTAGTTATGGCGGGTAGTGGAGAAGGTTCTACATTTTTTAGTGGTTTTTACGACAAAAAACAAGCAAAAAAATTGTCTTATAGCGGAGCGGCATTCCTTTGGAGCAGCACGCCAAAATCTGATTCTACTGCATACGGATTATATGCATACAAAAGCGATGTGTCAGACACTTTACATGTAGGTTATTCAAAAACATCTGGATCATGGAGAACCTACGCGTCCGTCCGTTGCGTAAACGACACGGCAATCACTTACAGCTATGCGGGAAAATACGGAACGCTGATGGATGACCGCGACAACCAAGAATACAAAACCGTCGAAATCAACGGAGTCACTTGGATGGCGGAAAATCTCCGCTATCGCCCCAACGACGAAGCAAGATGCTACACGTACATGGATTCCATAGCTAAATATGGTTGTTATTACCAAGCTCCTTTTGAAACTGATTCGACCGAGCCTGTGTGCCCTGCCGGATGGCATGTTTCCACCGAAACGGATTGGGACAACTTGATTAAATTTGTTGGCGATTCTGCTGCCACAAAACTCAGATCTGTCTATGGTTGGGAACATATCAGATGGACTGGATTATACACGACAGTAGCAAAAGGCAAAGACCAATACGGATTAAATATTATTCCTAGCGGGTGTTTTAAAGACCCCTCCCAATTAAGTTCGTTTAAAAACGAACTTAATAAACTAAGTAAAGACTACAGCCCTAGAGTTTGCATTGCAATGGAAGTTCCTAACGACTCGAATTATCATTACATTCAAGCATTCGTCGATGCAAATCAAACCACAAATGCAACAGATTTCACAAAAAACATAGAGACGTCCCGAAATCGCCTATACAGCATCCGTTGTGTCAAGGATTAAGATGAGCCTCAATTCCAACCGTCTAGACGCTTTTCTTTCGCACCTCGGAGTGGAGCGGAACCTTTCGCCCGCCACGATCCAGAGCTATCAAGAAGACCTGCGGCATTTTATCGCATGGCTAGACGACAATGGAATTGACCTCAAGGATTTGAAGCCCGAAACGCTCGATGAATTCTTGACACTCACCGCCGGGCAAGTGGAATACTCCCCCACGTCCGTCGCGAGGCATTTTTCTAGCCTGCGAGGATTCCTCAAGTACATGCAGAACCAAGGCGAGTACGACTACAGCACGGAATCGATGCTCGCGACTCCGAAGCTCGGGCACTACCTGCCGCAGTACCTCACCCGCGAAGAAGTGGATAGCGTTTTCGAGAGTGCCGCGAACGGCAAGAACCCGCTCCGCGATACCGCACTCATCGAACTCATGTACAGTGGCGGGCTGCGCATTTCAGAAGCGCTCGGGATCAAGCTTTCGCAAATAGACCTCGACAACGAATGGCTCACGCCGATTGGCAAGGGCAACAAGCAACGCCTCGTGCCGCTCGGCAGCAAGGCAAAAGAAAACCTTCGAGCTTGGATTGAAGGAGGTCGCCCGCTCACGCATCCCCAAACGGACAACGTCATTCTTAACGCCCACGGCAAGCCGATGAGCCGCATGGGGGCCTGGAAAATTGTGCAGCAGCACACATTGCACTTGAGCAAGCAAGTTTCGCCGCATACGTTCCGCCATAGCTTTGCCACGCATTGCCTCGAAGCGGGAATGGACTTGCGCGTTTTACAAGAACTGCTCGGCCACGCCGATATCAGCACCACGCAGATTTATACGCACATCGACAAGGAATTCATCAAGCAGGAACACCATAGTCACCATCCGCGGGAAACCGCACGGACTAGGCAAAATCAACAATAAACAAGACCCATTACGGCAAAGACCCTACCAACATTGGGCATATTACACGCCGGCGTTTTCAAGGCGTTTCACATGGCAGTAAGCTAGTTCTTTAGTTTGCTCATCCCGTAAATGCAGGCTGGAGCCTTCGCAGTAGCGCCAGTATTTGCAATTTTTGCATTCCCCAGTCTTTGCCCAGCTGCGGTCGCGCATCACCTGGTAGCGATTCTGCCAGACATCCCACAAATCGTCTTTGTAGATGTTTCCCTGGATGTAGTCACCGCGCAAGCTCGGGCACGCCGAAATGCTCCCGTCGCAAAGCACCGACGCAATGTTCACGCCCGCCCAACAGAAGAACGGCTGATCGCGAACTACTTTTTCGTAACTGCCAAGGAACCCTTCGCAATCGTAGTTCACATTCATGAGATTCTGAGCCTTCGCTTCGCGGATAAACTCAAAAGTCTGACGAAATTCCTCGTTTGAAAGCTGGAACAGCGGATTATCCTTGGCACGACCTTTCGGGAACACGTTCGAAACTCTCCACCGCCTGACGCCGAGATTCAAAAGCAGGTTAAACAGCTGAGGCAATTCCTTGAGATTCTTTCTGTTCACGCAAGTCATCACGTCGAACAAGATGCCATCAGTATGCGCAGCCATGTTTATCGCCCGTATGGCACGTTCAAAGCTGTGCGGATTTCCACGGAAATGATTGTGGTTATCTTCGAGGCCATCCAGGCTAATCGTAAGCGATTTGAGTCCCGCATTCAAAAGTTTCGTATAACGTTCAGGAGTCAACGCAAGACCGTTTGTCACCATTCCCCACGGGTAACCGCGAGCCTTGATTTCCTTAGCACATTCTTCGAGGTCCGGGCGCATCAAAGGCTCCCCGCCGGTAATCACAACTGCGAAATTCTTAGGGTCGATATGCGGAGCGAGACTGTCCAAAACACGCAAAAAATCTTCGCGAGGCATGTCCGGAATGGCATCCGCGACGCAATCGCTACCGCAATGCAAGCAGTGCAAATTGCAACGTAACGTACATTCCCAAAAGAAATACGTCAACTTGTGCGTTCTGATTTCACTATGACGATAAAGGCGGTACGCCTCAAGAGCAAGTTTTTTCTTTAGACCGAGATGCATATTTAGACGAAAGACGGGAGACGAAAGACGAAAGACGAAAGACGAAAGATGAAATGTTAATTTTTTCAGCCAGTAGAATTTAGTAACGTCATCCTGAACGTAGTGAAGGATCCAGTAAAGTTTTAGTTGGTAGAGCTTAGATATTTTCTAAGCTCTAAGCTCTAAACACTAACAACTACTTTTCCTCGTCGCAAGTACCGTTGAACATGCAGGGCGGACCGTAAAGAGCCGGAGCCATTTCCAGAACGTCATATTTTTTCAAAAATTCTTTTTCACTCAAATCCACGGTTTTACTACGGTAGATTACATTCCCATTTCCATCCTTTGAAACTTCAAAGGATTCGCCATCGTCACATTCCATGCTATCCCCTTTCTTGTAGCAAGGGACTTTTTTCTTGTCATTTTCAACAACAGTCAATATATCATAACGGGCCTTGAATTCCGCTTCGTTATAGACATTGCCGTCATCGCACTTGTAAACCTGATTCTTGATGATGACGACCCCGTATTTTGCACAGATTTGGTCACCGGAACAGCTCGGAAGCTGCGATTTTTCCGTTACGGATTCGACACAAGTCACCCCGCCATTACAACTCAAGGTCGAATCCCCTTCTGATTTTATGCAAACGCTCGACGCGACTCCGTACAACGGGACAGCCTCAAAGCCACCACTAGAGCTGGTTATTATCGGAGCGCCGTACTTGGGGGCAATCATGCCCTTGCTGCTAGAACTCATCACGACGCCATACTTGGGTGCAATAATCATGCCCGCACTACTACTAAGTTCGGCACCGCAAACATCTGGCGGACAACCGTAAAGGTCTGCATTCTGGTCCAAGCTACTGGAACTTACTTTTTCCTTGACGGAACTTGAAGACGGCGCGGCCGCAGAGCTGGACTTTGCCGTTACGGAACTGGAAGTTGGATTCGGAGCGATTGCGCTCGAACCTGGATTTTGCTCCGAAGAACTTGGAGTCGTATTTTCAACAGCGGAACTGGAGACAGGCGTGTTCGTTGCAGAACTCGAAGTGGGTTCTATATTAGTTCCCGAACTTGAATTTGGCGTAACTTGCGGAGCGGTCGGCGTGGAACTATTGTCGCATGAGTTCCAAAAAAATGCAGTCATCGCCAGCAAAATTTTTTTCCAATGCTTATACATTAAACCACCTCCTTATGAGAGATATTTACTCCTTTAATATAAATAAGCAAAAGCAATTTTACAATTGTGAAAAAACCTCCAATTGTAAAAAGAACTCGTTTTAAAGGGAAAAAAGCAAATTTTCCGCTCAATTGTATAATATAGACATATCACTATTGAAGTTATTGCTGACGGGGTGGCCAAGTTCGTCGGAGCCGCCACCATTGAAGGCGTTAACCTCTCCTGCTTCGGGATCTACCGGAACCAGATTACAGTTAGGCGCACAAAACAAATTCATTTTATTCTAGATGAGTAAAGCCTGCAAAAACAGAATTAAGCTTTTGTTTCAAAGTTTCAGAAAATTATATTTTATAAAGAAAACTTTATATAAACATTATTGCAGCGTTCATCCAAATAGGGCTCTATGAGAGATAAAATTTTCATTCTACTAACAGCATTTTTGTTAGCCATGACATCCTGCGGAGATGACAAGTCATCCGTTTCCGCACCTGATGAAGAAACATCTCAAGAAGAGGATTCTAGTTCATCTAGCAAAAAAAGTTCCAGTTCGAGCAAGAAGGGCTCCAGTTCCAGTACTAGTTCCAGCTCTTCCCATAGGGCTCCGCTTTCGTCAAGTTCCCTTTTCGATGTCTCTAAAATCGAGACGGGCTCGTTTACCGACAAGCGCGACGGTCACAAGTATAAAACCGTTACCATTGATGGGCAGACATGGATGGCACAGAACCTGAACTACGCGAAAGCATCAAGCCTCGGTTGCCATGAAGGTGACAACAAGGACTGCACCAAATATGGAAGAATCTACACTTGGGGTGATATTCTCGATTCCACTAAATCTCATTGTGGACTCCATGATATGTGTAGTCCGCCTCTACAGGGAATCTGCCCAGATGGATGGAGAATTCCGGATGAATGGGAATGGGTTGAGTTGCTAGACAAACTGTATGGGTCGTCGCCCAATTTCCACAAATGGGCTGATCTATCTCCGTATCTATTTTCCAAGGATAATGATTATTACGAGGGAATTGATGCGTATGGTTTATCAATCGCCGTCCCCGGGAAAAAAGATCAAGCAGCCTTAGATTTCTTTACAATTCATCAATGGTCGTCCGCTGAGCCAGAATTCATTAGGTTCGACTATTGGGGGGTCGATGACTATGGACCCGCAAAAGTTACGGCGCCGGCCTCGTTGCGGTGCATCAAAGGAGATTTGATTCCCGATATAACCAGACCGACGACTACATTGGGAGTGCGAGGCAATGACCGCAAGGAGTGTAACGGAGTTGAACCACAATCTTTTATTAGCACAATGGCTTGCAATAAAAATGGGGAAAACAAGTGTATAAAAGAAACTGACGGCAGCATCCGTGTTTCAGGATGGACGCATAGTTCTAACAATAAAACTGATGCATATGGGCCTTTTTATCTGTTCTTTGAAGAAAAAGGCAAGAAGACTTGCCCCTTTGAATGGCACATTCCTAGCAAAAGCGAATGGGACGACCTTTTATATACTGTCGGTGGCACCTGTTTTGCTGGGTACACGCTCAAGGCGCAAGAAGGATGGGGCGACGATTACGCCCTTGACGCATTTGGTGTCGGCATTAAGCCCACGGATGGCAATGAGGCAAGGTTCCTGATAGGTGGAAGCAAGAAGGGCGAAATAACGGGAAGCGTTGTTTTTGCAAAGGGTTCAAATATCGCGACATTCAAGGACGATACAGCGAATGTGTCCGGATTGCTCTGTATGAAAGGTCGCCTTTATGATGATACCATTAGTTTCATGAACCCCAATATTGAATATGGGGAATTTACCGATAAACGCGATAACAGGACTTACAAGACCATAGACATCGGGCCTACCAGATGGATGGCGGAAAACCTAAATTTTGAGACAGATAGCAGCGTCTGCGATGGAGGAACCCGCGATATTAATTCGTTCTCGTGTAACCGATACGGAAGGTATTATCTGTACGAAGATGCGTTGACGGCCTGCCCTGCAGGTTGGCGCCTGCCCACAAAGGAAGAACTTGATACAATGATATATATAGCGACTCCCTATAGGAATGCCCGTTCCTTGGTGTCCCAGGAGAATACTCCATACAAGGGAAAAAACAGTTCGGGATTCTCGCTTGTCGTGATTGATGAGGCCGCTTACCTGTGGTCTAGTACAGAAGTGAGTGATTCTGTAGCCCAAGCCTTGCGCGTCTATTATGGAACCTATTCGGATACAGTGAATATTACAAAATTAGGCACTAAAGGAAATATCAAGTTGAATGTCCGCTGCGTGAGCGAAGAGAAGGTTGTATACGGGTATAAGGGGACATACGGCACGCTTGTCGATGAACGCGACGGCCATGAATATAAGACTGTAGAAATCAACGGCACAACATGGATGGCCGAAAACCTCAAATACGAATCCAAAAACAGCACCTGCAGAAAAGATTCCTGCGACATCTACGGATTACACTACACTTACCCATTTGATTCAACAGGTTCGAACCCCCTCTGCCCCGATGGCTGGCATGTTTCAACGACCACAGATTGGGATAGCCTGCTCGCCTTTGCCCAAGCAAACGATTCGGTAACATATGCCTACGATTTGAGATACACATTCAGATGGCCTTCATACAGCCAGGGTGGTGATACGTATGGCATGAGCATTATCCCGAATACCTGCTACCGGTATAATGACGGCTACGACTTGGCCAATGTCAGTGACGAGGCCGTGGCGTGCATTGGTGCGGAAGACGTTGAAAAAAAAGGGGGCTACTATTACATCATGTCGTCTACACAAGCCAATAGCGTGAACAAGAGAGTTAATAAAAGATCGATAAACATGAGTAACAACCTCTACCGCTTCGGAATCCGCTGTGTCAAGGACAAATAGCAGCAAAAGTTTCTATTTTTACGCCGTTCAAATTATAAAACAAGGATTAACAATGAGCAAGAATTACAAGATTGCAGTGCTTCCGGGCGACGGTATCGGCCCCGAAGTCATGAAAGAAGCTGTCCGCGTGCTGGACGTGGTTTCCAAGAAGTTCGGCTTCGACGTGAACGCCGAATGGGCAAACGTCGGTGGTGCCGCTTATGACGAAAGCGGTTCCCCGCTGCCGGAAAGCACCCTCAAGCTCGGTGAAGCTTCTGACTGTATTCTTTTCGGTTCCGTGGGTGGCCCGAAGTGGGAACACCTCCCCCCGAACCTGCAGCCGGAACGCGGTGCTTTGCTCCCGCTCCGTAAGCACTTCAAGCTTTTCTGCAACCTCCGCCCGGCCCGCGTCTACAAGGAACTCGCAGGCGCTTGCCCGCTCCGTGCCGACATCGTGGGCGACGGCTTCAACATCCTCACCGTCCGCGAACTGACGGGTGACGTTTACTTTGGCCAGCCGAAGGGCCGCGAAGGCGTTCCGGGCTCCAAGGAAGAAATCGGTTTCGACACCATGAAGTACAGCCGCTACGAAGTCGAACGCATTGCCCGCTTCGCTTTCGATGCCGCCATGCTCCGCAACAAGAAGGTTGCTTCCATCGACAAGGCCAACGTGCTCACCACGAGCGTGCTCTGGCGCGAAGTCGTGAACGAAGTCATCAAGGACTATCCGGAACTGACTCTCGAACACCTCTACGTGGACAACGCCGCCATGCAGCTCCTGAAGCGCCCGCGTGAATTCGACGTGCTCCTCTGCCCGAACCTCTTCGGCGACATCCTCACCGACGAATGCGCAATGCTCACCGGTTCCATGGGCCTCCTCCCGTCCGCTTCTATCGCCGAAGGTTCTTTCGGTCTCTACGAACCGGCCGGTGGTTCCGCTCCGGATATCGCTGGCAAGGGTATCGCAAACCCGCTCGCCCAGATTCTCTCCGTGGCATTGATGCTCCGCTACACCTTTAAGGAAGAAGAAGCGGCCAAGGCTATCGAAGCGGCTTGCGAAAAGGTGATTGCCCAGGGCTTCCGCACTGGCGACATCTACCAGGAAGGCTGCACCAAGGTCGGCACGACCGGCA
>CAMKLO010000081.1 GCA_946413655.1 uncultured Fibrobacter sp.
TTGATGAACGCTGTTCGCTGGAAGAAAAAGCTTCGCTTGACGAAGAATTTTCGTTGGCTTGGTTGGGCGGATTTACAGGAAACTCGCTGTTTGCATTGTCGCAGCAAATCCAGAAAAATGACGCACTAGAGAGAAATAGCTTGCCTAGAATACAACGAACTTTCGTGAACATGAGTTTTTCCTAGATTCGTTATTTGAGCGAATCGCAGCGAACCGCTTTATTGACTGTTTCTTTGAAAACATCCATGTATTCTTCGTAAAAAAGCTCGTTTCTGGCTTCAAGCGCCCTGATGTATGCTTCATCAATTTTTACGGAATCTTTGCCCTCGTTTTCATGTTCGCAAGAATACCATATTGGAATTCCATAATCAGGAAGGGCGTCCCACGAACTGTATTTTAAATCCAGGATGCATTTTTGTTTTTCTTCTGAAAAAGTGGCTGCCTGAGGACTTGCAAGAAGAGAATCTACTTCGTCATCAATCATGTCTTTTGCTGTACTTCTGGCTGAATGGGGTAAAGCACTATCGTAGAAATTATATCTGACCCCCTGCAATGTTGTTCTGCAATAGTCCGAAGCGGAAACTTTTTTGCCCATTAAACCAGCAGTATCGGAGAGGGCATGGTTTTTCTCTATAATTTGATCGATATCAAGAAAAGATACTTTGGGTAAATCTTTTGAAGTAAGTTTGCTCGATGAACTTACGGGGGCGTTAGATGAACTTGATTGTGCGTTATTAAAAGAACTTGACGGTGCGTTTTTGGATGAACTGGAGGCCGTTGCGCTCGATGAATAGTCCTTTGCACTTGAAAATGGCTGCGCACTTGATGAAAGCGACTCATTTGACGATGAACTTTCTTTGGCGAGGCTGCTTGAAGATGTATTCTCGTTAGTGAGGCTGCTAGATGATGAATTTTGATCGGCGATGTTGGGCGGATTTACAGGAAATTCGCTGTTTGAGTCGGTGCAACCGAACCAGAAAAAAGCGGTGCACGCGAGGAACAACTTTCCTAGAATGTTATGGATTTTTTTGAACATGAAATTCTCTCCTAAGGCTATTCCAGTGAGTCGCAGTGTGCAGCCTTTTCGTTTGTTTCTTCGAGGATTTTCTTGTGTTCCACACGAAATAGACTGTCAATTTTTAGAAAAGCTTCGATGTAGTTTTCGTCAATTTGGACTAATTCTTTACCCTCGCAATTATGCCATGGAGGAACACCATACATTGCAAGATTCATTTCCATTTGAGAGATTGCGTATTTTAAATTCGAAATGCAGTTTCGTTTTTCTTCTGAAAATGTTGCTCCGTGTGGACTTGCTAGGAGGGAATCCAGTTCTGAATTGACAAAATGTCTTGCTTGATTTCTTTCCTTTTTATCTACTGCATATTCATGGAAATCATGGGAATCACTATGCAACTGTACCGCGCAATATTGCTCTGCGGAAACACATTGCCCAATGAGTCCGGTCGTGTCATGGCTCATGACGGATAGTGTTCGCTCAATGTCAAAAGATGCTTTTTGGGGAGGTTCCCTTTTGACGGACGATGAACTTATAGGTTCCTTGCATGAAATCGGGGCTTTTTCGCTGGAGGAACTTGCAACGCTGATAGATGAACTTGAAGGAATACTATTAAAAGCACTTGAATTTGCCTGTGCATCGCTAGAACTTGAACGGGCCTCGTTTGACGAAGATAGTTCTGCACTTGATGAACGCTGTTCGCTGGAAGAAAAAGCTTCGCTTGACGAAGAATTTTCGTTTGCGAAATTGTCTGGCGGGTTTGCCGGAAACTCTCCGTTGGAATTGTCGCATCCGAACCAAGCGCATGCGGTGCAAAAGAGGAAAAATTTTCCCAGTATTTTGTGGAACTTTTTTGTCATGGGGCAAACCTTCTTGTCTATAGATTAAAATAAATTAAATAGAAGGCTCAAAGATGTTTTTTCAATGTAAAATTTGCGTTTTTCATTGAAAAATGATACGATAAATTTGATGGTGTATTATATGCAAAAAAGGGGCCGAAGCCCCTTTGGTGCGCGCTCATAGTCCACTGCCGCGGCTCCGCCGCTAGAACTGGAAGTAAATGAACGGGCAGCTATCTGCGCTCATGAACTGGTAGATGATAAAGATAATGAACGCGGTAGCGAGCACCATCAGAGGTATCGGGAGAGACGCAAAGATGATGCGGTAGCGGGACTTGACGCGCTTCGGGATCCAATGGATAAGCATACCTGCGATGAATACGAGGATAATGTTGATGTGTTCCCAGGCAATCGGGAAAATCATGTCCACGCGCCAGGCGGTTCCCATTTGGTGCACCATGTTCTTTGCCGTGTTCCAGGCGACTTCGTTTGCTTCGGCTGGGTCGAGGTTCGAGCCGGCGCGGAAGAAGAGACGCGTAAACGTGATGAACACGAATGTGAGCGTGACGTTCCAGGCGGTCTTAATCCAGTCCAGCTGCTTTGAGTATTGTTCTGCTTTCTTTTCGAAGAATAGGTGGAAAATGATGGTCGAGTAAATGCCGAAGAAGAGAACGCCGAACCAGACGGCGGTAATCGCGCATATGGGAATTGTGAAATGCTTATAGAGAATTGCGCTCAGCGCAAACAGGCCGAGAGCAATCGAGGCACGGACGGTCGCGCTGCGCTTGACCCAGAGCTTATTGAACACCTGGCCAAAGCCGTTCAAACCGCCCCAGATGATGAAGTTCCAGCTGGCACCATGCCACCAACCGCCGACAATCTGCGTTGCCATGGCGTTCATGTTCGTGGTAATCGTCTTGCGGGATTCCGGCTTGAAGTAGGCGACAATCGAGATGTAGAGGAAGAAAACGCCGAGTGCGATGCCGACCCACATGCTGCCAGAAAGGAGTATGGCGACAAGGCTCAAAAATCCCATCCAGAAGAACGTGCCGACGGTGGCATTTCTGTTACCGCCAAGGGGAATGTACAAGTAGTCACGCCACCAGCTCGAAAGGCTGATGTGCCAACGACGCCAGAATTCCGTGGGGCTCTTTGCCTTGTAAGGGCTGTTGAAGTTCTGCGGCAGGCGGAAACCCATGAGGAGGGCGACACCGATGGCGATGTCCGTATAGCCCGAGAAGTCGGCATAGACTTGCAACGAGTAGGCGAAAAGCGCAATCAGGTTTTCTACGCCCGTGAAGAGGAGCGGTGTATCGAAAACGCGGTCGACAAAGTTTGTTGCGAGGTAGTCGCTCAAAATGATCTTCTTTGCGAGACCGTTCAAAATCCAGAATACGGCCATGCCGAATGCGCGACGGGGGAGGAAATACGGCTTGTAAAGCTGCGGCACGAACTTGTCGGCACGCACGATCGGGCCCGCCACGAGCTGCGGGAAAAACGAAAGGTAAAAGCCGAAGTTGAGAATGTTATCGACAGCCTTGATCTTGCCGCGATAAATGTCGATGCAGTAGCTCATCGCCTGGAAGGTAAAGAACGAAATACCGACCGGAAGGATAATCTGATCGACGAGCGAATGCGTCCCGAACAGTTCGTTGCTTGCTGCCGCGAAGAAGTTATAGACATGGAGCTCGATGCCGGTAAAGTCGTAAAGCGCGTCCAAGAAGAAATAGGAGTATTTATAATAACATAGTACCAGCAAGTCGATGATGACTACGATAATCATCAAGAGTTTCTTTATCCATTTTGTTTCTGACTTTTCAATCCACTTGCCGATGAAGAAGTTCGCAATGACGCAGAAGATGAGGATGCAGACGTAACTTCCGCTCGTCTTGTAGTAGAAGAACAAACTAGTGCCGAAGAGGAACGCATTGCGTAACAGTAGTTTGCTATGAATAATCGAGAATATAGCGAAGACGACCGCGAAGAATCCCCAGAAATAGAACTGGGTAAAAAGGAGCGGGGAGTTCGGGTCAAATGCGAACGTTCGTGTCAAGTAGGGAATGATATAGTCAAGCATGTTTTATTGGACTTGTAAAATTATTGTTTTTTTGCTTGGATTGCCTGCGGAGCTTGTGTAGGTTCTTCAGCGGGGAGGTCTGCAATGTGGTCAAAGTAAGCTTGCATCAACGCCTTGTAGAACATATCGCCAAGCAGCTGATAACCGGCAGTTTTGAAATGTACCTTGTCTTTCTTTGCCAAGTCGGCCTTTTCCCACTTGGCCATCGAACCAAGCCCTCCCATGATGGAGAACTTGTCCCAAACTCCGGCCTTGTACTTATCCGCCAGCATAAAGAAAGCCTTGCGTGCGACTTCACCGTTGGGGTGCTGCACGTACTTTTTCTTGCGTACCTTGCGGTAGGAGTCGTTGTTCGTCTCGAAAATGAATGCCGTCTTGGGGCTGACCTTGAGAATCCGCTTGATAAGCATGTCGTATTCGTCGCGGAACTGCCTGTCGTTAAAGACTTCGACATTCGCGTCGTTGATGCCGATAGCGAAAATCACGAGGTCTGGCCTGTAGTAAGACATTTCTTTTTCGAACAGCGGACAGGTTTCTTCGAAATAGTTTGCGACTTTGGCACCGTTGATGCCGACGTTCGAATATGTGATGCCTGGTGCGTTATTCTCGGCAAGAATGCCCGTAAGAGTAAAGCGCGGACGCGGCGGAACCGTATCGACGGCTGAGGAATCTCTTTTGGCTCCTTGTAAATCTTCATCACGGTTGAGGCAGTTCGTATCGAGAACGTCTTCGCAGTCGCCTTGGAACATGGAATCTGCGGCTAGTTCTGCTGTGCGGGAACTTGCAGACGGCAGGAGACCAAGAGAATCGCGGCGTAACGAATCCGCCACGCGGGCGAGGGAATCGGCCCTTGCCACGGAATCCTTGAAGAGCGAGTCCGTAATGAACGCCGCTACTTCAGCTTGTTTCGTTGTATCGGCCCAGCGGAAAGCGATTTGAATCGTGTCAATCGGGCGAGGGCTCGTAAACACGTAGCTCTGGCTTGCCGAATCGAGCGTCCCGAATACGTCCATCGAATCTATGCGGAGAACCGGTGTAACGTTGTTGCTATCGCTGAATCCAAAAAGTCTGAAACTTGTCTCGCCCCAAATGGGTTCACTGTTGTATTTGTCCAGAAGAAGCGTAATTTCGGCACGCGGGTCGCTAGTGCTGATGGCGATACCGAGGAGACCGAGCGGTTTCGTGATTTCTTTTTGGACGTTCTTGCTCTTGTCCCAGATGCCTTTGTAGTAGCTGGCGTAGCTTGCCGGCGTATTTGTTCTTGCTGCCGAATACGGGAATACAAAACCGCGACCTGCCGAAGCGCCCGGATATTCCTTGATCATGTGCTCGCGAATGCGTCCGGAAATGACGTCGGCCTGCAAGTGTGAACCTCCGATATGGAGAATTCTCACTTTGCCCCTGTTTTCGAAGACAAGCGTATCGAGTTTTTTGAAGAATGGCTCGAAACTCGCATTGCCCTTCGGGAACTGGATTGTGTTCAAGGACGTGTCGATGAAATCATATTTTGCAAAGTCAACATCATAGTAACCAGGAGTGATGACCATGTCTTTGGCCGATGCTCCCAGGCTAAACATGCCGAGAATGGCTGCAATGACGGCAAGCTTTTTTCTCACTTATACGCCTCCTCCGGCTTTCTTGGATTGAGCTTTTGCCTTTTCTGCGTTCAAGTCGATTACTTTGGTAGTAGTATCGGCGGCTGTTTTTTTCTTGTTCGAAATCTTGCGGATATCTTTGAGTTTCGAATCGTTCAGCTTGTGCCTGTCGCGGAACTGGAAATAATCGTAGTACATGTGGAGCGACGAGCAGAATAAGTCGCCCATGTTGGCTGCGCCACGGCGCGTAAAGTGGATATGGTCCGTAAAACCGAGGGGAGGATTCCTTTTTACCCATTTTGACATGGAGCCTTCACCACCCATCACGCGGGTCATGTCCCAGTAAGCGAGCCCGTTTTCAAGTGCGACTTCGCGAAGCATCTTGATGGTCATGGCAAGGCCCGAATACGTCTGCCATCTGCCGCCAATCTGTTTTTCCATGTGGGCTGGGCCGATAAAGAGAATGTCCGCATCGGGATTGGCCTTCTGGATTGCGTGAACTTGTCTGGTGATGAGTTTCCTGCTCCACTCAACAGTCTTTGCCGACATGTTCGGCACCATGTTCCCGCCGTATTCCATCATGATAAGTTTGACGTTCATCGCCTTGTAGCATTCGGCAAGAAGCTCGTTATCGACCTTGTGGAATATTGTACCGGAACTACCGCGCATGGCAACGTTATCCACAGCGATACCGTAAGCGCCATCGACCGAAATCGCATAAATTTCGTTACGGCCACTCATAGAAATCTTGATATTCGAAGTTGTGTCGGGGAGTTTCCACGTATAAACAACCAGCTTGGTAAGGCTATCCACAGTCGGAGGTTCGGCAGTAACCTTCTTGACTTTTGTCTTGAACTTGGGAGTGCCATCCGCTTGTTCGCCGACCTGTTCAGTAACCGCGACATCGTAAGTGAGGGTGAGCTTGAGCTTTCCACGCTTGCCAGCGAGAACCTTAATCGTCGAGTAGTCTCCTACATGCGGATAAATTTCCTTGCGGCTTTCGCGCTTCTTGACGACGACAGACGCAGAACCGTTGAGTTCGCCAATCTGCAACAAGAGTCCATAACGATTGTGCGCAGCCTGGTCTTCTTTATGCCCGAAAATGATGTAGCGTTGCATGTTGCCGCTGTTGGATTGGGCGGTGGACATCGACTGGATATGCGCTACGGCAGGGAGCAGGCCCGGACCATGACCGCCAAATTCTTTCTGTAGGTCTTCGCGGATTGTCGATGAAATGCGGTCTTCTTCGAGTTGGGAGTCGCCGTAGTGGATAACGTGGACGACGCTGGAATCCTTCTTCGCCATCTGGAGATGCAAGAAGAATCGGTCAAACCACGTGGGGTCGTCGTTCGGCAAGTCGAAGCGGGAACGGCCTTCTCTAAAGAAGTCCTCGTAGTACTTGAGTGAATCCGAGTATGCAGCAAACTGCTTCTGCTTTGTTTCTTCCATCATTTCGCGGAAGGCGTCTTCTGGATCGACCGATTCGTCCTTGATGACGTTCCCGGCAGAGTCGGTAGCCTGTTTTTCGAATACTTCAGAGAGCTTTGGATAGCGCAGCGTTGTGTCGCCGATTTGAATTCCGTCTTCGGGGTAGGCGAGTGCTATCACGCCGAGGACGAGGAACAATGAAAGAATGCTTAGTAGTGTTTTTACTGGTGTCATGCAGAGATGTCATCCCCGGCTTGACCGGGGATCTCCTTTAAGCCTTTTTTGTTTCGATGTTCTGCTTGCTGCGTTCAACGATGGCGGCGACATCGCCCACGTGCATGGTTCCGTCGCGCAGGTCCTTGAATTCGAACTGGCCTTCGGCAGCCTTGTCGCCATCGACATAAACGACGATAGAAGCGCCTTGGTAGTTCGCCTGTTCCAGCTGCTTGCCCATTTTCATGGTCGAAAGCGGGTGAGAGACCGAGTTCCCGTTTGCGCGGAACACTTGGGCCGTTTCGAAAATCTTCTTCATGTCGTTGGTGAAGCTAGCGATGTAGAAATCCACATGCTGCTTCGGGCTCGGCAAAAGTCCGCGTTCACGGAGGAGGTCTGCCAAAACCACGTCGCCCATGCCAAAACCGACACCCGGGATGCGGTCGCCACCGAGCTTTTCGGTGAGGCTGTCGTAACGTCCACCGCCTGCGATAGCGCGCATGGATTTGCCCTTGTCGAACACTTCGAACACGATGCCGGTGTAGTAGGCGAGGCCGCGAACAATGGAAAGGTCGAGGTTCACGCATTCGCTGAAGCCTGCCGCGGCAAGCGTGGCGAACAAGTCTTCGATTTCGGCGAGTGCGGCAATCGCGTTTTCGCTCTTGACGGCGGCCTTCACTTCTTCAATAGACTTACAGCTCATGAAATCGTCCAGCTGCTTGATTTGCGCTTCGGAAAGACCCGCTTCGGTGAGAGCCTTGGCAAAAGCTTCCGGCCCGATTTTCAGGCGGCGGTCGAGCACCGGATAGACAAGGGCCGGATTCGGGGCGCCAATTTCTTCGAGGTAGGTGGCGAGGAGCTTGCGGCTCGAAACGCCAATGGCAAAATCGCTGTCTTTGAGACCGAACTTGCGGAGCATTGTCGCGATAGAAGCCAGCAAATCCGCTTCGGCATAGATGCTTTCGGTACCGATGATGTCCATGTTCAGCTGGAAAAATTCGCGGAGGCGACCCTTCTGTGCCTTTTCGTAGCGGAACAGGCGCGGCATGGAGAACCACTTGAACGGTTTCTTGAGTTCGCGGGCCTTCTGGATAACGAGACGTGCAAGTGTCGGGGTCATTTCGGGGCGGAGTGCAATTTCGCGGTCGCCCTTGTCTTTAAAGTTGTAAAGCTGGCTTACGATTTCATCGCCGGATTTTCCGGTATAAAGTTCCAAATGTTCAAACATCGGGCCTTCATATTCTTCGTAGGCAAAACTTTCGGCGACCTTGCGCCAAGTGTCAAAAATATAGTTCTGGATGCGTTCAGCTTCCGGATAAAAATCACGTGTGCCCTTGGGCAACTGAGGAATAGCAATACTCATAGTGCGCGTAAAGATAGAAAAATAGTTACTAGTTACTAGTTATGAGTTACTAGAAATGCGGGCGGAAAAAGCCCTGTCTTTCCGGACGCATTGTCATTCCTGAAGCGTTCTTTTGTGATGTCGTGCTAGAACGACCAATAAATACCGAATCCGCCTAAAATGGTTATTCCGATACCGCCTGCGATGGTTATTTTGGATTTGTCATTTCCTCCACCATAGAAACAACTTCCTGCAATTGTTGTAAAAACGCCTCCAAGTGTAATAGATACAGAAAAGAATCGAGCCAGATATACGTATAAATTTGTTAAGTCTTTTGTATCTTCGGTCGAAGTTATTGTTTTTTCTTCTTTAATTGCATAAACTTGCGGTGGGGTAAGCGATATTGCAAAACTAGATGGTGCTAGTAGAAAAATGCACAATATAAGGGTCGTTATGAATTTCATATAATTAATATAGAAATATGCATATTTGTTCTTTTTTGTGGGGTTTTAGGGGCGGAGCCCCTAGGCGAAGGGGTAGGTGGCAACGAGGTGCCGCCGAGGGGAAGACGTTCCCCTTTTCCCTCAAATAAATAATATGTAATATTGGTTCATATTGCCGTTTTTACATTTCTTTTGCTATATTTGACACGTAAATTTTTAAATACCTTAAAAGGAAGGTTAATCATGGCTAGAAAGAAGATTGCACTCGTTGGTGCTGGTCAAATTGGTGGTACAATGGCTCTCGTGCTTGCACAGAAGAACCTCGGCGACGTCGTTCTTATCGACATTCCGCAGACTCAGGGCATGCCGAAGGGTAAGGCTCTCGATATTATGGAAGGCCGTTCCGTCATCAATTCGTCCGTCGATCTTCAGGGTTCTACCGATTATTCCGCTATTAAGGGTGCAGATGTTGTTATCGTTACCGCTGGTTTCCCGCGTATGCCGGGCATGAGCCGTGACGACCTCCTCGACAAGAACTGCGGCGTCATCAAGACTGTTGCCGAAGCCATCAAGGAAAACGCTCCGGACGCATTCGTCATCGTTATCACGAACCCGCTCGACGCCATGGTCTATAACATGCAGAAGCAGTCCGGCCTCCCGGCCAACAAGGTCATCGGTATGGCTGGTGTGCTCGACTCCGCTCGTCTCGCTTGCTTCGTTGCTGACGAACTCGGCGTTTCCGTCGAAGACGTGAAGGCCCTCGTGATGGGCGGCCACGGCGACACGATGGTTTCCATCATGGAATGCGTGTCCGTGGGCGGTATCCCGGTTTCTCAGCTCATGAGCAAGGAAAAGTTTGCTGAACTCGCCAAGCGTACCGCTGGTGCAGGTGGCGAAATCGTGAACCTCCTCGGTCGCGGCTCCGCCTTCTACAGCCCGGCTACTTCTGCCATCCACATGGCCGAAGCTTACCTCCTCGACAAGAAGAACGTGTTCTCTTGCGCTGCCAAGCTGAACGGTGAATACGGCGTTAGCGGCCTCTACTGCGGCGTGCCGGTTGTCGTCGGTGCAAATGGTGTCGAGAAGATCATCGAAGTCAAGATGAGCGAAGAAGAAAAGGCTGCCTTCGACAAGTCTGTCGAAGCTTGCAAGAAGAACGCCGAATGGGTTGACGCTCATACGTAATCCGTTCGCGTCTAGAATCAAAAAGAAATATGTGAGCGACGCTCACTCTCGCGAAAACGCCTGGCTAATGCCAGGCGTTTCTCGCTCACGGTTAATGAGACCGCTCGGCTCTTGTGCAA
>CAMKLO010000082.1 GCA_946413655.1 uncultured Fibrobacter sp.
TCCCGCCGACAATATAAAAAAGACCCCAACAGAGGTCGGGGCTGTCTAAAAATGGGGATTCCCGCTCAAGGCGGGAATGACAAGCAAGGGTATCAAGCGAGAGGTCGCTTGTGAACTCGCATTTGATACCCGCAGCAGTCAAGCCCCGTTAGGGGAATGACATGTTACTTCTTCAAAATGGTGTTCAGCGTCGAGCGCAAGTGGTTCATGTTCGCTTCGTTGAGCGTTTCATAGCGGTAGAACGTGCCGTCCTTCTGCACCAAGTAAACGACCGGGATGTAGCCCGTGCCGTAAGCCGGCCCGAACTTGCTGTCGGTGTCCTGGAATACCGGAATGACCGCATGGTATTGGTCGATGAACAGACGGATGTCGTTCTTCTTGATGCCGCCGTTCAAGCCGATGGCGATGCCCGTGAGTCCCTTGGATTCATATTCCTTGATGAGGTTCTGAATCTCGGGGAAGTGCTTCTGGCAGTGCGGGCACTTTGGGCTGAAATAGTAGATGAGCAACGGACGGTTGCTGAAATGGCTGAACAGAATTCCCGGATCGCTGATGCCGGAAAGGTGTTTGGAAAAGTCCATTTTCATAGGTTGATTGGTGGTAGAATCCATCATCAACTTGATATCGGCGACTTGCGGTTCCGGTGCGAGCTGTGCAAAGCTCGTTACAGCGACAAAAGCTATTAAAGTCAAAATACGGTAAATCATAATAAAAGCTCCTCAAACTGAATCGATTGTAGTGAACCTTTTTAAACAGTTGTAAAATACGAAAAAATACAGGGGCACATTGTTATAAAAATACAAAAAACAGAAAAATAATTGTAAAAGTTGCGCTATCTCACATAAATCACCTTAATCCGCCAAAATTCTTTTGAAATTGTGGGCTGAAAAAACCGGATTTTCTATGAATTCCTCTTCTAAAATGGCCATGATTTCTTCGGAATATTCGGTCTGCTTGCTCAAGAGCTTGACGGCATCGATTTTTGTGCCAGCGAGGATGTTGCCGAACTTTTGGAGTATAATCCAAAAATAGATGGCAAACTGGACTTTGGTAAGGCTGTTCCCGTCGAAGAGGCTTTTGGCGTAATAGCGGAAGAGTAGGTAAGCGACGATTTTTTCTCCGTCACGTTCGGTGAAGAGTCCGACGCTCTGACCGAATGAGCTGGAATCGTTTGCATTGCTTTTGTTGCCTGCGCCTAGCGTGTGCGAAACTTGGGCCAGTTCTTTGTACGCTTTGTCCCAGGCGGGGCCGAAGCTTTCTCCTTTGCCGAGAACGTTTATCCAAGATTTGTGAATTTGTTCTATCTGGAGGTCGTGGTCGGCCGTGGTGGATCCGTCTGTGTGCGAGTCATCGAAGCCGCTTGTTTCTATGGCGTAGTCCAGCATTTCGATAAGACGTTCGTTGAACGGTCTGCTGTGGTTTGCAAGAATTTCGAACAAATGATTGCGTTCTGCGAAAATGGCATCTCGGGCTTCGCGGGCGTCGTCGGGAATTTCGTCCGGGATGTCGTCAATTTCGCGTTCGACGAAAGCGATGGGCGAGGTGGCGGTTCCTTTGCTCGCAAGCAGAAGTCGTACCGCTTCTTCGCAACAGAGTCCGAGGCCTTTTTCCATGATGTCGCCATAGACTTCGACGAATCGCGGGTGTTCACGGCAAATGTCGCACAAACTAGACTCGCCAAGGTGACAAATCATGTCGCAGAGCCCATCTTGCCTTAAGAACGGACAACGGTCACCGGGGTGCAATTTGAAATGTCCGTCTTCAATGTTTTCGCGGAGCGTGTTCCCGAAGTCGTTTTTGACTTTCGCGTAACGTGCTGCGCTTGTCTCGTCGATGTCGATTTCCCAGCCAACGCAGCAGGTATCGGTGCATTTGTCTGCAATGCAACGGAACGAATCGTAAAAGTCGGGCACACGGAGGAGCATTTTTGCCAACAGTTGGTGGAGCTTGAAACTTAGAGCTTAGAATATAGAATAAGAGCATAGAACTTAGAACTTAGAACTTTCCTTACTTCCAAATTCTCCCGGCTATGTTCTATCAGCTAAATACCCTGATTAATGAATTGTAATGGAAATCTTACGTAAATATTATCTACGACTGCACTAATGAGCAATAACGGATTGTAAAATATTGTACACTTGAGTTAAAAAGTATGTTTTTTTTAAGTTAAGACCCCGTTTTCTATTGCCACAGTGGTAAAAAGTGGATATATTTTCCACGTGTGAATAGTGTTGTGGTAAAATGTGTCAAATATGAATTTCACTTCTTTCATAGGACAAGCCCAAACGGCGATCGATGGAAAGGGAAGGACCTCCTTCCCTAGGGAATTCCGTCGTCAGCTTTTGGCGTCCGAAGGGAATGAGTTCGTGGTCACCCGTGGCCCGGACCGCACCCTCCGGTTGTTCGTCCTACCCGAGTTTGAGAAATTCATGGCGGACTTGGATGCTAGGTCCGACCGCCGTCAAGCCGATTTAGTTCGGAGAGGCCTCAGCCCCACAGTCGTGGAGATGGACGGCCAGAATCGCATTTTACTCCCCAAGATTTTATTGGAGTATGCCGGCCTTAAAGACGAAGTGCTTTATGTCCAGGCCCGCGGTAAGACTCTCGAATTATGGAATCCTGAACGTTACAACGAAAAGTATGGCTTACAGACAAATGAAGCTATCAACGCTTTCGATGCCGCGTTCTATGGTGAAGGCTTGACGGAGGGGGATAATGGCAGATAAGAATCTCCGCAAGTCAGTACATGTAAACGAAATTTCCGAAGCCGCGGTTGCTGGAGTTCAAGGGAGAGAATTCTATCACGATCCGGTGATGCTCCAGGAATGTCTTGATGGTTTGAACATCAGGGCCGATGGAGTGTATGTGGACTGCACCCTTGGGGGTGGCGGCCATTCTTACGCTATTGCTCAAAAGCTCGGTCCCGAAGGCACGCTGCATGCTTTTGACCGCGACGATGAAGCGGTCCAGTTTGCAACGAAGCGCCTTGCAGGCGTTCTCCCCAAGTTTATTGTCCATCCGGTTCCGTTTGGCGAACTCGGGAATGAAATTGCGTCGAATACACTCGACGGCGTTCTTTATGACCTCGGCATCAGCAGCCATCAGGTCGATGACTCTAGCCGTGGTTTTACGTTTGTAGGCGATAATCCGCTCGATTTGCGGATGGACCGCCGCGAGAACGTTTCTGCCCAGGAATGGCTCCGCATGGTGTCCGCTGATGATTTGGCTGCTGCACTTCGCAGAAACGCCGATATGGATCGCGCTTTTAAACTAGCGACTCGCATCAAGGAAAAGGTGGGAGAAATTACCACCGAAGGCCGTGATGTGCTCCCGAGCGATATCAAAACCGTTGTGGAAGATGTTTTCCCGGATAAACGGCGTGAAGCGAATGGTTTACTCGCTCGCGTGTTTCAGGCTATCCGCATGGAAGTGAATGGCGAACTCAAGCAGATTGAAGATAGTCTCCGCGCTGCAGTGGATTGCCTCAAGGTGGGTGGCCGCCTTGTGGTGATGAGCTACCATTCCGTGGAAGATCGCTGCGTCAAGGAAACGGCGGCAGAATTTGAAAAAGCATGCGTTTGTCCGGAAAACCTGCCGGTTTGCATGTGTGGTGGAAACCACCAGCGCTTGAAGAAAGTGAATCGTAAGCCGATTTTGCCCTCGGTCGAAGAAATCAACAGGAACAGCCGGGCTCGTTCTGCAAAGCTAAGGATCTATGAAAGAGTATGATCGATAATGTGCAGAACGAAACCGTGAAGTCGGGAAATCATGTTTTTATCGGCATTGTTTTGCCTCTTATTCTGATGGGTTTGATGGTTTGCATGGTTCCTGTCTATATGCAAAATCGCATCAATCATCTTTACGGCAACTTCTATGGTTTAAGGGAAAAGGTGAACTTGTTGAATCGTGAAATTCTTTTGCAGGAATTCGAAATCAACAAGCTTACGTCGCTGGAATACCTTGCTGATTTTGCTGAACGCTCGGGGCTTGGACTTTATGAAGTGCCGATAAAAGTTATGGTGACGGGGGTGCCCAATGAATAAGTACGGCGCAGATCCCCTGTTCATATTGAAGTGTCTTGTACTTTGTACAATCGGTGTGCTTGTGCTGAAGACTTTCGATATTCAAGTTGTAAACCGCAGTGTTTATCAGGTGAATACGAAGTCGATGGTGACGCATGCGAAGAACTTGTATGCAGAACGCGGCTCTATCATGGACCGTAATGGGATTGTTTTTGCCGAAAGCATGCGCGATACAAGCGATAATTTGGGTTACAGCCGCTTATTCTTGCAGGGAACTCTTGCTTCGCAGATTGTGGGGAAAGTGGGCTATAATGGTAGCGGCAGCATGGGCATGGAAAAGATTTTTGACGACAGCCTCCGTGGGGACGAAGGGCTGCGCGTGAGTGTTCAGGATGTACACCGCCGTGAGGTTTATTACCGTTCAAAGAATGTCGTCGAAGCTAAATCCGGTATGAATCTTGTGCTGACGATTGACCGCAATATGCAGGAAATTGTCGAAAAGGCGTTGAAGGATGGCGTTGCCGAATTCAATGCGACGAGTGCGAGTGCTGTTGTCGTGGATCCTTATACGGGCGAAATCCTTGCGATGGCGAGCTATCCGACATTTGACCCGAATTCCAAGATTCAGGGGCTTGGTCGTGTGGCGAAAAACGAGATTATTTCGATGTCCTATGAACCGGGTTCTACGTTCAAGGTGATTACCGCCGCTGCCGCTCTCGAAAATAACGCTGTCAGCCCGGAGAAAGTGTTTGCGAACGAAGGTCGCTGCTGGCAATGGAACCCGAAAATTGAAAAGATTTGCGATACCCACGTTTACGGCGATATGGACATGAGCGAGGCGATGGTGCAGTCTTCGAATATTGTGTTTGCAAAGATTGCATCTGAGGTCGGGGCGGAACGCATGTTCAAGATGGCGCGTGCTTTTGGCATTGGCACGAGGGCGTTTGACAATTATGACGGTGAAGAAAACGGAAAACTCTTGACGCCGACAGAACTGACCCGTGATGACAGAACGTTAAAGACGATGGGTTTTGGGCATGCTGTTTCCGTGACGCCAATCCAGATGGTCATGGCCTATGCGGCTATTGCCAATGGCGGGCTTCTCATGCGTCCGCAGATTGTAAAGGAATGGCGTAATTCTAATGGTGATGTTGTTGAACAGAATAAACCGGTGGAACTCCGCAGGGTCGTTTCTGAAAAGACGGCTTCGAAAATCCGGAAGATGCTTTATCGCGTGGTGAATAGCGGTACTGCAAAACGCGTCGCATCGCAAAAGCTTACCGATGTTCTGTTTGGTGGCAAAACAGGTACGGCTGAAAAATACAATGCCGCGACACGTTCCTATGACCGCAATTCGCAGGTAGCTTCGTTCATCGGGCTTGCCCCCGCTGAAGATACCCGTTATGTGTGCTTGGTCCTTGTGGATGATCCGCAAGGAAAGCATGTGGGCGGCCTTACCGCTGGCCCGATTTTTCGCCGTATTATGGAAGGTGTCTATTACCATCCGGCGCTCTCTCCGCTTGCTCACAACTTGAAACAGGTGAAGTTGGGTTCTCCCTGTGACAAGGATTTTGCGGGGATGACGATGGTTGCGGCGAAGGATTACGCCAGAAAGAATCGTTGCTCAATCCACTTCGAGGGTAAGGGTCGCCGAGTGATTTCGGAACGAGTCGATGTGGGTGGAACTACCGGTAAAACGCTTTTGCTCGGTGATGCCGTGGCAAGCAAGATGCCGAACTTGCAAGGTCTTTCGTTGAAGGATGCTCTCGAAGTGATGGGGAACATCCGCATGAATGTTGAATATACAGGAAAAGGTCGCGTGGTCGCCCAGGAACCAAAAGCAGAAGAAATTTTGCAGAAGGGCGCTGTTTGCAAATTGACCTTAAAGGAGAAAAGCTGATGATTTCGGAAGGACTTATGGAAAAGTTGTCCGTGACGGGGCTTTGCGATGATTCCCGCCGTGTGAAACCGGGGAATTTATTCTTCTCCGTTCCAGCGGAAGGCTTTGAAACGTTTGCCCGTAGCGCTATTGCGGCTGGTGCCGTTGCGGTTGTGGGCGAGACTATGGCCCCAGAGGGGCTTACGTCCAAGTGGATTCAGGTTCCGGATGTGAAAGCGGCGCGTCTTGAGGCTGCAAAGATTTTCTACAAGGATCCGTTCAACAAGTTGACTTGCCATGCGGTGACAGGCACGAACGGCAAGACGACGAGTGCGTTCCTCATGAATGCGATGCTGGAAGCGGCGGGCCACAAGACGGCTTTGCTGGGTACCATCAAGAACAAGATTGGCGACAAGTCCGTGCCGGCGACGCTTACGACTCCGGGTCAGCTTGATTTGTTTGCATTTGCAGCTAGCGCCGTGGAATCGGGTTGTACCGATCTCGTGATGGAAGCCTCTTCGCATTCGCTGCACCAGGGACGTGTGGCGGGAATCCACTTTAAGAGTGGACTCTTTAGCAACTTGACGCAGGACCATCTCGATTATCACAAGACGATGGACGCTTACTTCGAAGCGAAAAAGTTGCTCTTTACAAAGTATCTTGCTGAAAATGGCGTGGCGGTTATCAATATTGACGACGAACATGGCGAAAAGCTCTTTGATGTTCTCGAGTGCCGCAAGGTCGCTGTTTCGAGACTCGGCAAGGCGAAGGCCGATATCAAGCCTTTCGGTGAAGTGAAGAATACGGAAGACGGCCTCGAATTTACGCTCCCCGCGATTGCGAAGGAAAAGTTCGTGACACCGCTTTGCGGCGATTTCAACGTGGATAATGTTCTCCTCGTTTTGGCTTGGGCTCACGCTTTGGGAATTTCCGAAGAGGCGATGCGCAAGGCGATTGCGACGGTTCGCGTTCCGGGACGTTTCGAGAAGGTCTGGAACAAGGACGGAAAACATGTCATTGTGGATTATGCCCATACGCCAGATGCTCTTGAACGAGTGCTGAATACGGCTCGCAGCCTTTGCCGCGGCAAACTTTCGACTGTCTTTGGTTGCGGTGGTGACCGCGACAAGACGAAGCGCCCGATTATGGGCGGCATTGCCGAGCGCATTGCGGACAAGGCTTGGCTCACGTCTGATAATCCGCGTACCGAAAATCCGACGGCGATTATCGAAGATGTGCGTGCGGGCATGACGACGGACAAGTTTGAGGTTGTCGAGAATCGCGAAGAAGCAATTTATCGCGCTTGTGCGGAACTCTGTGACGGCGACTGGCTCGTGATTGCGGGTAAGGGTCACGAAGATTACCAGATTATCGGCAAGACCAAGCATCATTTTGACGATCGCGAAATCGCGGTGAAGGCGATGGAATGCTAAAGCTTGATTTGACTATTGGAGAAATGCTCAAGATTCTGGAAACCGAAGCGGTCGGTGTTCCGGCTCGCACCTTGAAACGCAAGGTGAATCTTTGCATGGATTCTCGCGAAAGCGCCAAGGGCGTTGTCTTTTGGCCTATCAAGGGCGTACGTTTTGACGCCCACCAGTTTGTATCTCAAATGGAAAAGGATGGAGCTCTGATGAGCGTTATAAACCAAACTGCTATCGATCCGAATTTCAAGATGTACGCTCCTGTCGAAGATACGACTCAGGCACTCTTGAAATTAGCCAAGGGCTATCAAAGACTTTTCAAGTTGAAGAAGGTCGCCATCACCGGCAGTAACGGCAAGACGACTACGAAGGAAATGACGAAGGCCGTGCTTTCGATGAAGTTCAACACCCATGCCACGCAGGGAAACTTCAATAACCACATCGGTGTGCCGATGACGCTTTTCCAGCTTAAGCACAGCCACGAAGCTGCTGTTGTCGAAATGGGTACGAGCGGTCCGGACGAAATCCGCCCGCTATCACTGGCGACGGAACCGGATGTGGCCGTGATTACGAACATTGGAGCCTCCCACCTCGAACGCCTTGGCGACTTGGATGGCGTCTTCAATGAAAAAATCAACATCGTTGCAGGCCTCAAGAAGGGCGGTACGCTGATTGTGAACGCCGATGACGAACGCCTCTGCAAGGTGAAAGCGAACAAAAATTTCAAGGTGGTGACGTTCGGTGTCCGCCGTGGTATCATCAAACCGGAAAAGCTCAAGTGGAATGAAAACCTCTGTGCGGATTTCTATATCGGCCGTACACATTTTGTTTTGAACGTTCCCGGTGACCACAATCTTTATGATGCTCTTGCCGCAATTGCTGTAGGCGAGACTTTCCGCATTCCGAAAGGCGACATGGCCAAGGCTCTTGCAGGTTTTGTCTCCACGAACATGCGCATGGAGATAAAGACCGCTAACGGTTTCAAGATTATTTCGGATTGCTACAACGCAAACCCGTCTTCGACAAAGATGGCGCTCCAGACATTGGGCAACATGAGGATCGATGGCAAGCGCATTGCGGTTCTTGGCGATATGCTCGAACTTGGCAAGGAAAGTGGCAATATGCACAAGCAGATTGGCGCCATGGTGCCGGAGATGAACTTCGACATGCTCCTTGCCGTCGGTAAAGAAGCGAAAAAGTACGTGGAGGGTGCAAAAGCCCGTGGCATGAAAAACGTATTCCATTTCGATTCTGTTGCAGATGTGGTTTGTTTCTTGAACGATAAAGTTGCCGAAGGCGATGTGTTCCTGGTGAAGGGGAGTCGCGGCATGCATATGGAACAAGTTGTCGATGCGCTTCTCCACATGAAGGCGGAATTCAAGGTTTAAGGTAAGGTTCTCAAGTTAAGATGTCCAACTCTCAGTCCACAGGAATGAACAAGCTTTTGCTTATCGTCACCATCGTTTTGATGTGTGCGGGCATTGCTGTTATTTATTCAGCGTCCGCGCCTGTGGCTGCATCGCGCAATTTACCTGCGGAATATTATTTGAAGGCCCATCTTCATAAGTTCTTTGCTGCCGTGGTCGCTATTTTCTTCTTCTACAAAGTCGATTATGCATTGTGGAAAGTGGGCGCCCGCTTTATCTTTGTGGTCGGGGCGGTCCTTACGTTGGCCGCAATTGTTTCTGGTGGCGAGGTGAAGGGTGCTTCCCGTTGGATTTGGGGTATCCAGCCTTCTGAAATTATGAAGTTTGGTTTTGTGGCGTGGATTTGCGCGAAGCTTTCCAATGCTGGTGACGAAATCAAGACTCTCAAGTGCACGATTATCCAGCCGTTGGTTCCGTTCTCTATAGCGGCGGTTCTGTTGATTTGCCAACCGAATTTTTCGATGCTTATTATGTTCAGCGTGCTTTTGCTTGTATTGCTTTCGATTGCCGGGGCAAATTACAAGTATGTAGGTTTGAGTGTTTTGGTGAGTATGCCGCTTGGCCTTATCGCGTTGCTTTTGAAACCGCATTCCCGTAGCCGCATCATGGCGTTCTTCTCGGACGAAGGGACGATGACGGCTTCGCAGTGGCAAGGGCGACATGCGCTTGAAGCTCTTGGAAATGGCGGGTTCTTCGGAACAGGCATTGGCATGGGTGAACAGAAATTGGGTTACTTGCCCGAAGCGCACAAGGATGTTGTCTATTCAGTGATTGGTGAAGAATTTGGATTTGTCGGTACGTTTGCTGTACTGCTCGCTTTTGCGATTCTTTTCTCGCAAGGTTACAATATTGCAAGACGCTCTTCGACCCGTTTCGGAAAGTACATGGCCGTAGCGCTTACGACATCGCTGTTCCTGAATTTCGCTATTCATGTTTGCGTGTGTGTCGGACTTATCCCTACAACGGGACAGCCTCTTCCGTTCCTCAGTTTTGGTGGCACGAACTTGACGTTCTCTGCGGCGTTTATCGGAATCCTTTTGAATATTTCTCGTCCGACGACTGGTAAAAGCATCCATGAACCTTACATGAGTGGCCCGGTATCGTTTGAGATGGGACAGTTTGCGAATTTTAGGGCAAGAAGGAGATTTATATGAAAAAATTCCTCTTTGTTTGTGGTGGCACGGGTGGCCATATATTCCCAGCGGTGGCTATTGCCGAGAGCTTGAAAAAGTTGGGTGTAACTCAGATTACATTTGCTGGCCGTAAGGATTC
>CAMKLO010000083.1 GCA_946413655.1 uncultured Fibrobacter sp.
GAGATACCTTCAATAAAATCATTCGCTCTTTGTTTGAAAAGAAGATTATTGAACGCCGTGGTTCTAAAAAGACTGGCGGCTATTGGGTGAAAAAGACCCCTACGTCCACAAACTGGTAATAAACATCGGGCTGGCGTCATCTGCTTTCTTGAAGCCGCAATGTTCGTAGAAGGCGAGTTCTTCGTTGTAGGCGACCACGACTACGCGCAGGTAATCCTTGTAGATTTCCTTGACGCGTTCCACGAGTTCCTTGCCGATGCTTTGGCCCTGGTATTCGGGGCGTACGAGCAGGTAATGCACGTAGGCGTTCATGATGCCGTCGTCCATCGCGCAAATCATGCCGACGAGTTTGTCGCCGTCCCAGGCCGAGATGACGGTCTTGAAGTTCTTCATCGCAATGACGAGCTTGTCGGGGAAATGTCCCGAGGACCATTCGACGGAGAGGAAGAGGTCTTTTAAGTCTTGTTCCGAAAAATCGTGAGTGTCTTTGTATTCGATGCTCATATTTTTTCCTCTTAATGATAATTCCACGTGCTAATTCCGCGCACGTTCAATTCAGAATCTAGCAGTACGTATCCGTCAAGATTATAGCCGCCAGCAAAGAACACATATACGGTATCTTGCAAATCTTTCGTCGAAATGACATATCTATTGAAAAGGGTCATTGCAGTTGTAGTCGGGCGGTCATCTGCCATTCCAGATGATTCCGTAAGATTTACAACTTTGCCATTCTTTACAGCCATCAATTCCATTTCGTCATCTATAATGCCGCAGTCAGAAGTGTCCGGGATAAGCACTTCATAAAAAGATATGTTATCCTTATACCCTACTAACGGTTTGATAACGACATCGCTTGCCTTAGCTTTTCTTTTAGAAATAAGAGTTTCGTTAGAATCACATTTGCAAACGGTTCTTTTCTTTCTAAAGTACTGCTTTACAAGTTTATCCTTTATTTTTTGTTCAACAGAACCGTTCTTTGCAACGGGTTCTATTTTTTCGACATTCGTTCCAAACGGGACTGCAAGTAATGGGAGCATCCCTTTCCCATTTTCTTTCCATGTTTCTAGGGAACGATTTAAAGAATCAAATTGAATTTCATTTTCTATTGAACGCGAACTTTTCGCAAGTCCGATTTCACGCCATGTGCGATGCATAAACTTCAATGTTCCTGCATCGATGCACTTGCCATCGGCGTTAATCACTTGCCATGATCGCTTCATGATTTTATGCGTGCACGACTTTACATTTTTGAAAATTCCACCAGCATCTTCGCCTTCGAGAAACTCACACGATGGAGACCATCCTTTATCCGTACGAATAAACGCCAAGCGGATATAATATCCATCATGTTCATACGCCTTGGGGTCTTCCACAAACCCAATTGCGGTAAGTTCTTTTGCAGCCGCATAGAACGGCAAAAGCAAAATAAATAGACAAGCAAAAACAAAATATTTCATATAATTTAACACTTTATATTACTCTCTTTTGACTGTCGTTGTAACTTCCAGCGTATCAGCTTCGCTATGAGGAGTCTTGTATATCAATTTCCAGATGAAAGAACTATCCTTTAAAGACAATACGTCCATCGCATAAAAATGAGATTCTGGAGGTGCAGGCATATTTGTGTATTTAGGATTCCCGCAATAAGTTGGATAATTATCGCAATAACATTTATAGTGCGGAATCGCACGCCCCCAAAAATCAGAACAAGAAATAGAAACGGAATGTATTGCCGACACCGTTTTGAGATTCGAACTTAAAGAATCTTTGCGCTCGATTTTTTCTTTTGACTTTGCCGTTTTTGGGGAATCTTTTTTCTTTTTTGTATCATAGAAAGTCACGCCTCTAGGCAAATCAATGGCAGTCAACTCATAAGGAGACGAAAACTTTTTTGAATGAGAACAAGGGAAAGCTTCCTTTACCGAGGCAAATTGTTTTTTAAAATAAGCGGTGTCAAATTTTGCATATACAGGACGAGGGATATAACTCGTTTTCTTGAACAAACCAAAATTTAAATTTATGTAGGCTGTATCTTGATACGTATTTATGTCCGATTTATATTTCCGCGAAAGTGGATAACCTTTAAATTTATCATCGGGACACAATTCTGCATGGCACTGAAATTCATTCCCTTTTATCTCGCAGTTAGAGGCTCGCCATACAGAAATTTCACCCTTATGATCTTTAATGCGATAATACACCAAAGCATTTTCAGGAATACGATTGCTATAGTACAGAAAGAAAAGTGTTCCTGCAACCAAAATAAGCAAAATAGGTAATGCAATTTTCAAAACAAATTTGAACTTCATATCGCACAACATACAAAAGTCAAACAGTACGCGCAAGAGACTTCTCAAATTCGTTCGCTGTTTTACCTCTTTTACCGTACTTGTTTTTCTCAAATTTTAATTGTATATTACCTTCAGCACCAGAAAGGGTGATGTTATTAGATCGCAGTCCGCGCAAGCGGGGCGGTCTTTATTTTTTAAGGGAGCAAAAAATGAACAAAATCAAACTTATCGGCATCAACACAGCAGGGGCAAAACGCTTGTGGTATGGGCCAGAAACGAAAATCGGTGTTTTCGCGTCGAGAGATTTTGATGCGAACGACTACCGCTTGGAGCAATGGGCCACAGAAATGGGACGATATCATCAATGCCTTGTGAGCACGTTTCATTCTGATGCGGAGCGTCGTATTTTAAACATTGCGCTTGCGAACGGGGCGTTTGCGGTTTGGATTCGCGGGTGCAACCTCCCCCGCGTTTATCGTGGCGCTGTCGAAAAAGCGATGGAGAACAACCGCTTGCTTACGCTTTCGTGCTTCCACAGAAAGCACCACACAGAAGCGACTGCGCGTTATTGCGTGCAATTGGTGTCTATGTGCACGAAAAGGCACACGTTCTTTTTGAACGAAAACGATTCGCTGTTGGAGCCAGTTTATCGCAAGGTGGCCTGGTACTACAACACGAAAACTTTCTACGGACGCGATTAGCGCGCATTTCATTGCAGCAACAAACGTTCACGCGTGTTTTTAAAATATATCTTTAAAATATGATTAGAATTCTCCAAAAATCCATCTTCGCCCTTGCCGTTTGCGGGGCAGCTCTTTGCTGTTTTGCGGCAAGTGCCAAACCTTACATGAACGCAGACGTTCTCCCGAACGCGCTCAACTTCTACCCTGCGCCGCCGGAAACCACTTCGGTGCAGTTCATGTACGATATTTCGCAGTACATGTGGGGCAAAGCGATGCGAGCGGATTCCGCACGAGCAGCTCTTGCGATTGCACAGGCGGAAACAAACCTGGACACAATGGTCCGGATGTTCAGCGAACCCTTCGGCATGGAGATTTCTGCAAAAAAGACTCCCGCCATCATGAACGTAATAGAACGTGGGATTGCAACACTCCGCCAGGTAGGCCGAGTCCCGAAGAAGCACTACATGAGGCGTCGCCCATTTGACCGTTTCAACGAACCGACGCTAGTTCCCAAAGACGAAGAATATTTAAGAAGGAATGGTTCTTACCCGTCGGGCCACACGATTCTTGCATGGTCGATGGCTCTGTTACTAGTTGAAGTGAATCCTGCTGCACAAGATGCGTTGTTGAAGTACGCTTATGAATGGGGGCAAAGCCGCGTGATTGCCGGGTTCCACTGGCAAAGCGATGTTGACGCCTCGAAGGTTCTTGTGTCGGGAGCTTTTGCTAGTCTGCATAATGACGAAACATTCCTCGCCGACATGAAAAAGGCTCGAGCCGAATTCAAGAAGTTGTCTGCAAAGAAGAAGTAATTTTAAACTTTTTAACTTTTAGTCATAAAAGGGAGATGCCCGCTCAAGGCGGGCATGACAGAGGGACGTAACGTTTAACTCTACCGAGTTTTCACTCTTTTCTACGATAAACGTTCGCAAGTATCGCACCCGAAATATTGTGCCACACGGAGAATATGGCGCCGGGGACGGTCGCCATGGCAAGGCCCGAGAACGCGGTCGCCGCAAGGCTTGTCGCGAGGCCAGAATTCTGCATGCCGATTTCGATGGAAAGCGCCTTCGTCTTGGGTGTCGAGAAGTGCAGCAATTTTCCAAGGCCAAAGCCGCAGCCATAACCGAGCAGGTTGTGCAAAATCACCACGGCGAACACGATAGCGCCGGTCGAAAGAATCTTCTCTGCATTATGCGAAACAACTGCCGCGACAATCATCGCAATCGCAATCACGGAAACGAGCGGCAAGACCTTCACAGCTCGCGCCGTCCATTTGCCAAAGAACTTGTTTATGACAAATCCTAACGCAATCGGCACGATGACGACCTTCACGATGGAGAGGAACATCGCCATCACATCCACGTTCACTGTCGTGCGGAGCAGCAAATAGGTAATCGCCGGAGTCAGCACGGGAGCGAGCAGCGTGTTTACGCTTGTCATGCCAACAGAAAGTGCAACATCGCCTTTCGAAAGATACGTGATGACGTTACTCGAAGTGCCTCCCGGGCACGTGCCCACGAGAACCACACCCGCCATCAGCGCGGCGTCGAGCCCGAATGCCTTCGAAAGCAAGAACGCGAGTGCGGGCATCACAATAAACTGCGAGGCACACCCGATGGTGATTTCTTTCGGGCGCGTAAACACAAGCTTGAAATCGTTCAACTTGAGCGTAAGTCCCATACCGAACATCACTACCACCAAAAGGTAATTCACCCACGAAAGCTCTATCCAGAGCGTCGATTTTGGTACGAACAACGAGAGCGACGCGATTACCAAAACGACAACAGCCATCCATTTGCCGACAAATTCACTGATTTTTTCGAGAATGCGCATAATAAAGCCTTCTTAAATCAACAAAAAAATAGACATTTTTAGTTCACAGTTCAAATTTCAATAGTTTCTTCATCACTTACAATAAAAGATTTGAGCCGCTCCATAGACCGAACAAAATCGTATTTGACGGAACATTCCCAAATGGTCGCAACGCGATAACCCAGCAACGACAACTCCCAATTCGTCTTGACATCACGAACAACATTATTCGTAAACTTATTATCCCAAAACTCAGAATTACTCTTGGGACGGCTTGTAAATTTGCAACCATGCTGATGCCAAAAACATCCGTTCACGAAAACGACTACGCCATATTTAAGAACAAACAAATCCGGCGAACCCGGCAAGTCATGGCGATGCAATCTATAGCGGAACCCCGCCTTGAACAACGCACGACGCACCAACAGTTCTGGCTTCGTATCCTCCGAATGGACCGCCTGCATCATCTGCGAGCGATTCATGGGTGTGCGGTTTTTCCGGCGGCGTTTCAACACGGCCTCTAGCGAAATCTATTTTCAGTTCACGATTACGGTTCGCGACCAAGAACAGCCCTTGCCAACTGGTCTGCACACGAAGTCGGCTTGCCACCGCAGGTGTTGCCAAGCAATTTTGCAGCAATATCTTCGGCAGTCATCCCTTCACAAAGTTTGGCAATAGCCTTGAGGTTTCCGTTACAGCCACCCGTAAAACGGATATTGTGGATTTTATCGCCATCGCGGGTGAACTGGATGGTCGTGGCACATGTGCCCTTGGTCCTGAAAATTTCTTCCATAAAAACCTACTTGATAATCCTTTTTACACCAATGTAGAACTTTTTTACACTCAATTATCAAAACATTCTTCTTTTTTGCTATTAGATTTATTTGTAACAACTTCAGAACCGAATTCAAATGAACGACATACTTCAATTAGTATCAAAGCACAGAAGTGCCATAATGGGCTTTGCCATATTATGGGTTATGCTGTTTCATCTGCGAGTTCCTACAGATTTAGCCGCAGTGGATTTTTTTAGGTCTATCGGTTATGGTGGCGTAGATATTTTTTTATTTCTATCGGGTTTTGGCCTTTATTATTCACTGTCTAGAAAAAATTTTGATATAAGGAAATATTACAAGAGCCGCTTTTTCCGCATTCTCCCTGAATTTTGGGTTGTGCTAAGTGTTGTTTATTTAGCACAAATGGATTTTAGTTTCAGAAGCTTTTCTTCCTTGATATGCAGAGCGACAACATTAGGCTATTGGATTGGTCTCCGCGATGAATCTTGGTTTATTTCTTGCATAGTTTTTTTGTATGCAATATACCCTATCTATTTTAGGCTGTTCAAAAAAAACGGGATAAAAACGTCCTTTTATTTCATCGGAGCAGGATTTTCTTTAATGTTAATCTATGCGTTAACTTGTATTCTCTGTTACAACAACAAAAACTACGGCGGATTTATTATACTGACATACGCAAGGATTCCGATATTTTTCATTGGCGCAATATTTGGCCATTGGGCAAAAGACGGGTGCAATATCGAACTAACAAACAAATTAAAAAAGATAGGATTGAGTTCCGCAATTATTGCTTTCATCATTTTAATTTTCTTTATGAATTTTTTTCACAGCAAATTACAAACATGTTCGCTAGCATACCTTCCCTACATCGTCATAACTCCTGTGCTCTGCATACTCCTTGCAATATTTTTTGAGAAATATAAAACAGTTGATAAAATATTTACCGTTATAGGACTTATGTCTTTAGAATTATATTTGAGCCACATTTTTATATACAAGTTATTCTTTGATTTTATTGACTTTCTGGATAAAGATTCGTCGAACATTCTTACCATGCTAATTTCATTTTTGGCTGCATACGTCTTATATTTCATAAACAGAAAAATTCTGACAAGAAGAACCAATATCAGAATCAGGCCTTAGTTATCTTTTCAAGCACTTTTTCTATTTGATCGCTTTTATTACATTTAAAACATGAAGTTAGCCCCCTACCCTTTTGAAAAGAGGCCGCTATGAAAATGAAATCCAGCGTCAAGAATTTTTTGTGCGGAGCTGCGCTTGCCATCCCCGCATTTGCGGCACAGAACGTCATCGAGGTTGACGACACTCGCCCGGGCATTAAAATCAACACGGATAACATGCTAGCCGCCGACCTTGCCATTTGGAACCCGCCCAGCCGCTATTACGACATGACACCCGCCCTCGCCAAAGGCGGTTACTCGATTTTCCGTTTCCCAAACGGGAGCTTGAGCAATGACTACCATTGGAATGGAGCCGGCAAGTACGACAGCACGGGACTTTGGATTCCAAGCGACACAAGCTGGGCACCGGGATTCCTTGGCGAAACGATTTATCGCGGCACCACCAAGGACAACTACGGATTCATCCGACGCAGTCACCTTGCCGATGGCGACATGAATACGATGTGGTGGGGCGAAATACTTGACCCGAAGGATCCGCCTTGGGTTGTCATTGAGTTCCCCGAAAAGAAAGACCTCGACTCCATTATCATAGACTGGGGCAATCTCCGCCCGAAATCTTTCGAACTCTCGTACTGGACCGATGACTACGCCGAATACCCGGGCGTCCACCAGAATCTAGAAAACAAGCTAAAAAGATGGGGCACCGTCAAAGTCACGGGCAACCAAACTAAATACAAGTTCGCAACGACTCGCGCACGCTATGTTGCTGTAAAATTCAAGACGACCGAACTTCCGTCAAAAGGCGTGCAGATTCGAGAAATGAAACTCTATAGCGGCATCGATGATTTACTCGCCGGGAACGATTACAAGTTCTTCGCGATGTCCACCCGCAATGGCGACAAGCCGCGCACCGACTGGACCAACATCAAGTGGCATTTCGAAGAGTTCATGACTTATATCAACCAGCTTCCGAAAGTGAACGGTCAAAAGGCTCAAGCAGTCATTTGCGTCAACGCAGGCACAGGCACGTCTAAGGAAGCAGCCGCTTGGGTCCATTACGCCAATAAGGTCAAAAAATACAACATCAAGCAATGGCAAATCGGCAACGAACTTGACGGCGAATGGGAAGAATCCGGTCCGCTTTCGGCAAGGCAATATGCCGCACGCTTTATCGAATACGCACGCGCAATGAAAGCGGTTGACCCGAGCATCATTTTGCACGGTCCGCTCTTCAGCACGCACAAAATGCAACAGAAGGGTGCAGGCCTCAACGATGGGAAATACTGGATGGCCGAATTTTTGCGCATCGTCGGTGAAGCCGAAAAGGCTGACGGCAAACGCTATCTCGATGTCGTTGACTTGCACACTTATCCGTACTGGGCACCGAACAACCTGAACGCCAAAGACATGCTCAAGGCAACGATGGATGTCGGCCACAACGCCGATACGCTGAATGCCTGGATGAACAAGTATCTCGAAGGCAAGCGCCGCGTGTTTCTCTCGGAATTCAGCACGTCTGTGCAAGGGAGCCAAATCTGGATGGACTACCCGCAAGCCGCCGGCATCGCAAACATTTTCGCACAATACCTCGTCCGCTTTGGCGACCGATTCCAGGCTCTCCCGTGGGATGCATTCGGCAACGTCTTTGAAGGCCCTGACCACACGTGGGGAACTATCAGCATGACCGCTCTCGTCAAGGAAGGTTCCTGGAACCTCTGGGGAAGCCTTGAACCCACCGCCGAATATTACGGAGTCTATATGGCGTTCAGGCGTTTCCTCAGGCGTTTCTGCGAAGGCGGCTACGCCGTGGTTCCCGCCAAGAGCACGACCGAATCCGTCGTGCCATACGCCGTATGCTATAAAGACGAATGGTACGATCCCAATGATAGCGGCGACACCAGCTGTCGAGTTCTGCTTGTGAACCTCACGGACTCAAAACAAATTGTACAGGTTAATCTCAAGAGCGACAAAAAGAAGCCGGGCAACTATCGCACCGAAGTTGACGTATTCGGAGCAGAACAGTTCAAGTGGATTGGCGACCAAAAAGACGCTTACCCGTACCCGAAAATGGGACCAAGCGGTCGTTTGCTCGAAGGCAAGAACCGCGATATCGAAATTCCTCCATTCGGAACTGTCGTTGTCCGCATGAACGCATACAACCAAGCAAAGCCCCTCCCTCCACAGATTCTCGCCGCAGCTCTCGAAAAGAAAGTGATGACCGTCGGCGACACGCTCGACCTCTTCGTGACTGCCTCGTCTCATTTTTCAAAACCGCTCGCTGGAGCCAACATCCAAATCAAGAAGTGGGACAATAAAGGGACGCTTACCGTCCGCGCTACACCTGATGACGGCAAATGGAATTCGTCCATCGAAAGTTTCCACATTCAAGTCCCTGTCACAAATAAAGTATCTATCGGCAAGAAAGAAATTAAACTCACCGTCACGAACGAATGGAAATATAAGGATACGCTCAATATTCCGTTCCGCGTCCGTGGCGCTTACCGCACCACAAGCGTGATGGAGAATTTCGACAATGGTCTAGACAACGTATCGTGGTTCCCGGTCGTCAACGGCGACAACGCCACCTCCATGGACGCCAAGGTGTATAACGGGAATCCTCCGCTTGGCGGCTACATCCGTCACGACTTCATCGTCGAACAACCGCCTAATCTCGGCTGGCCAAACTACTCCGGCGCATACTACAACGTCCCCGAAGAAGTCAAGAAATCCGTCGGCATCGTTTTCGATTACGCCACAACGCACAACAATCCGCAAGGCTACATCGAACTACAAATCATGTCGAGCCAAGTCGAAGACTACGATGAATTCATGGTCCGCCTCAAGAACACGCGCGGCAACTGGGTCCGCGACACGCTCATCTGGGAGAACATGAAGCAAGAAGGCTGGGGCAAGACGATTCCGCAGCTCGACCCGACCAAAATCAAGAACTTCGCATTCCGTGCACGCCACAGCGGCAAGGGCTACATCAGCCTCGACAATATCTACCTGCTCGGCGAAGACGGCAAGGAAGTCCCGATGCCCAAAGGCCTACGCAGGCTGAGATAGTATCTGCTAATATAACCGTGTATGGAGATGCCCGATCGGTGTCGGGCATGACAAAGTCATCGCGGGAATGACGAATCACTAAGCAAGTTCATTCACATGGTCGAGCACGAGCTTTTGTGCCACACCATTGTACAAGACTGCGTCATAGTTTTCGCCGTTCTTGCCCACGCGTGGTTCAG
>CAMKLO010000084.1 GCA_946413655.1 uncultured Fibrobacter sp.
TTACCTTGTTCTACAAGGCCTGCGGTCAAGTTCTGGGTCGTCGTAGATTTACCGATGCCGCCCTTACCGTAAATAGCAATTTGACGTAATTTCTTTGACATTTTTGTCTCCTTAGGTATTTTATTACCTACTGAAACGCTAGGTAGGGTCAATTGTAGAATTAAAGTCAACCCTTTTCAATATTTTTTCAACCCGTTTTGTTCAAAAAATTATGATTTACGTCATTGCTATAGTTTTGTTTTATAGCACCATTTACCCCGTGTCTATCACTAGTCCACAAAACTCATTTTTTTTGTTTTTTGCACAGGGTTTTATATTGCATTTGCCTATTACGCTTTTTAAATTATGCGGGACTTCGGAACAGAAGTAAAAATTTAACAGACTACAGAACGCTAGGTAACCGTTCTTTTTAATTCACATAAACTAATCCGGCACGCCGGAAGTTTAGCCCCGTAGGAATTTTACCTTCGCGGTCTATCGATTCTTTTGCCTTGTGAGGTTTTATGGCAACAAATCAAGAGACAGTTTTTAGAGAGCACCCCTGTTTCGGTGCATGCAAGAATCGTAAAGGGCGTATTCATTTGCCCGTCGCTCCGGGTTGCAACATCGAGTGCCGTTTTTGCGACCGTCGCATCAACGAAGATGCGCAAGTCCCGGGAAATACAAGTAAAGTCATCAAACCAGAAGAAGCATGTGGCTATATTCGCAAGGCTCTTGAATTCGTACCGGATCTTACTACGGTGGGTATTGCAGGCCCTGGCGACACACTAGCAACACCATTTGCGCTGGATACATTCCGCCTCGTCAAAAAGGAATTTCCAAACCTTATCCGTTGCATGAGTACTAACGGACTTTTGCTGAACGACAAGGCTGACGAAGTCATCGATGTGGGCATCGACACGCTTACGGTTACAGTAAACGCTGTCGATCCGGAAATCGAAGCGATGATTAACGCAAGAATTTTTTACCACGGCAAGACCTATACAGGCGTCGAAGCGGCTGAAATCTTGATTCACAATCAGCTGGAAGGCATTCGCAAGGTTGCAAAGAGTGGAACACTCATCAAAGTGAATACGGTTCTTTGCCCGGGCATCAACGACAAGCACATTGAAGATGTCGCCGCCACCGTCCGCGAAGCAGGTGCAATTATATATAACATCATTCCGCTGATTCCGCAAAACGGATTCAAGGATATTCCTGCACCGACCCCGAAGGGCCTCGCTATTGCCCAAGAACAGGCAGGCGTATTTATCAATGTCTTCAAGCACTGCGCTCACTGCAGAGCAGATGCCGTTGGCGTTCCCGGCGTCTATGATGTTGGTTCACAAATCTACATGGATCGCATCCGTGTAAAGGAGACTTTCTCTCATGGCTAAAATATTAGATCAGGCACGCTACAAGTGCGCTTTGGCAGCAATGCAGACCGTGCAATCCATTCCCGGAGCAATTCCCGTTTTGCATTCCGGTCCGGGTTGCGCTTCTAAGCTGAACGATAACAACGGCACGAGCGGCAGATTCAGCCCCAACATTTATCCTTGCACAAGTATCAGCGAAAAAGAAGTCGTGTTTGGCGGTGCAGATAAGTTACGTTCAACCATCAGCAACGCTCTCAAAATCATTGATGCCGACTTATTCGTAGTGCTTTCCGGTTGCACGGGCGAAATCATCGGTGATGATATCCAAGAAGTTGCAGAAGAATTCCAGGACGAAGAAAAACCGGTCATTTGGGCAAAAACGCCGGGCTTCAAGGGTAACAACTATATCGGTCACGATTGGATTTTGAAGAGCATCTTTGAACAGTATGTAAGAAAGTTCAAGGGCGAAGCCCCGAAGGAAAAGGGACTTGTCAATTTGTTCGCTGGCGTGCCGCAACAGGACCCGTATTGGCTCGGTAACTTGCGTGAACTCGAACGTCTTTTGCAGTCCATCGGTCTCAAGACGAATACGATTTTCGGTTATGGTCGCGGGCTTGAAAACTTGCAAAAGATTCCGACGGCAGAATACACGATTCTAGTTTCGCCGTGGGCAGGCCTCGAAAGCGCTCAGTATCTCGAAAAGGAATTCAACATCCCACTGTTACACTACCCCACTTTGCCAATTGGTGCTGCTGAAACGACAAAGTTCCTCCGCACGGTTGCAGAATTTACGGGCGCAGACAAAAAACTCACGGAATCTGTTATCCAACAGAACGAAGCGCAGTTCTTCTACTATCTGGAACGTTACGCCGATACGATTCTCGAAAGCCGTATCGTGAGCAAACGCTTTACCGTCGTGAGCGAAGCCCAGTACGTAATTGCAGTGACCAAATTCCTCGTGAACGACATGGGCCTTTTCCCGCAAAAGCTGTTCGTTACGGATGATACGCCGGAGGCTTTCCGCGATGCCGTCACCAAGGAAACAAACACGCTGAATTACGACATCAAGACAAAAGTCGAGTTCACCACGGACGGATTCGACCTCCAGAATCAAATCCGTAAAATGGACTTTGGCGGCTCCCCGCTCATCATCGGCTCGAACTGGGAAAAGAAACTTGCCCACGAACTCAAGGGCCACTTCGTGAACATCAGCTATCCGATGATTGAAAAGATCGTCATTAACTCGCATGTGGCGGGCTACTCCGGCGGCCTTTACTTGTTGGAAGACATCTACTCTGCAGCACTTTCCATGCTGAAAATTTAAGGAGGATCTAATGCCATTTAATTTTAAAAATGCAAACGTCGGTGTTCGCGAAAACCGTCTTGGATCCATCACTGGATTTTCGGGTGACTTGGATACACTAGCACACCGTTCTCAATGCGGTTCTGTCAAGAATCGTGAACGCTGCTTTAGCCAATCAAGTTCTTGCCTTTCGGGTTGCGCTTTGGACCAGCTCATCAGTATCCGCAATGTGGCTGTCGTCTACCACGCTCCAGCCGGTTGCGTTGCGCTTGCACAAGGCGAAGATGTCAAATTCCGCCAACTCGCCGAACGCATTAATGAAAAGACAAATTCCGTTTACGTCTGCACGGACTTGAACGAAAACGATACGGTCTTTGGCGCTATCGAAGCACTCCGCAAGGCAACACAGTACACGTACGAAAAGTTCCACCCGGAAGCGATTTTCCTTTCGTCTTCTTGCGTGTCGGGCGTGATTGGCGAAGACGTTGACGGTCTCGCCGACGAACTCGCCGACGAATACGATATTCCAATTATTCCAATCCATTGCGAAGGTTTCAAGAGCCGCATTTGGGCTAGCGGTTTCGATATTGCAGACCACGCCGTTTTACAGGGCATCGTGAAACCGCCTGAGAAGAAGAACAACAAGATTATCTTCAAGAACTTCTTTGAAAGCGCACGTCCGCAAATTACGGAACTTTTCAAGGAAATCGGTGCGGAACCACAATTCGTTTATTGCAACTCCACGGTCGAAGAACTTTCGCACTTGAGCGAAGCCCAGGCGATGGTTTGCATTTGCGGAACGCTCGGCACCTACCTCGGCAACGCCCTCGAAGAAACTTACGGCGTACCGTATGTGCGTACGATTAACCCGAACGGCATTACCGGTTTTGAAACTTGGTTCCGTGCTATCGGCAAAACGATTGGCAAGGAAGCCGAAGTGGAACGCTACATCGAGCGCCAACGCGCCATTTATCTGCCGCAAATCGAAGAAGTCAAGAGGGAACTCAAGGGTCTCCGCGCCGTGATTGGTATGGGCCCGGGCTACACCTACGAAGTTTCGCGCGTGTTGCAGGAACTCGGAATGGAAGTGGTTCATGGACTCGCCTGGCATTATGACTACAAGTACGATAACGGACAAATTCCGCCAGCACTCGAACATTTGCTGAAGACATCGCCAAAGGGTCTCAAGCTCACTGTGGCTGACCAACAAAACTACGAAGTGATGAGCGTGTTGAACTATCACAAGCCGGACATTTACTTTAGCCGTCATCCAGGTTCAACTGTATGGGCCATCAAGCAGGGTTACGCCGCGCTCTTCGTCGCCGACGAATACATGATTTTCGGTTATGAAGGAACACTCAACTTTGCAAAGAGCATCCTCGATACCATCAAGAACCGTAGCTTTGAAAAGAGTCTTGCCGCTCGAATCAAGTTGCCCTATACCAAGTGGTGGTACGAACAAAATACAGACAAGTTCTTGAAGCCGGAAGGCGCAAGGTAAATAAACATTTTTTTTGACATGGATTCTCCTGCGGGAATTTTTCCGCAGGAGATTTTTGTTTAAGCAACTAATTTCAGCTGAGTTTTAAATTCGAAAAAAACACAGCAACAAGACAGCTATAGAAAATCGTTATTGCCAGTTCCAAAAAAATAGTATAAAGAAATCTCTTGCCAAAACGAAAGGCTTTATCTAAATTAAACCTACAAAAGAAATAGGATATAAAATGAATTTTCTGTTCAATAGCTTGAATTTTGCTTGTTGTTGTCGATGTCGGACGGGCATCTAGTTTTTTAGGCTATTCTTTTAAACAGATTCCCGCTCGGTTTGATGTTCCGTAGCGGGATTTTTTTATTCAAAAAAAATTTAAACCACAAAGGCGCTAGCATTTAATAGCGTCATAGGAGATTATTATCTTATGTCAAACTTCAACAATATCGAAACAAAACTCATTCACGGCGGCATTGATGGCGACAAAACTACAGGAGCTGTAAACGTCCCTATCTACCAGACTTCTACCTACAAGCAGGCAGGCCTTGGCGAAAATTCAGGGTGGGAATATTCCCGCACAGGGAACCCGACGCGCGCGGCGTTAGAAGCGCTGATTGCAGAACTTGAAGGAGGCGTTGCAGGCTTTGCATTTGCAAGCGGCATGGCTGCAACAACAACCGTCCTTTCGCTTTTTAAACAAGGAGACCGCATCGTCATTTCGAGCAATGTCTATGGCGGCACATTCCGCGTTTTGGACAAAGTTTTTAAGAATCTCGGAATTACTTATTCCATCGAAGACACGACCGATTTGAAAGCGCTTGAATCCAAAATTACGCCCGATGTAAAAGCGTTCTTTGTCGAAAGCCCTGCAAATCCGCTCTTGACGGTGACGGACTTGGCAGGCGTTGCCGCAATTGCCAAGAAGCACAACATTTTGACCATTGTCGACAACACATTTATGACGCCTTATTTGCAGCGTCCGATTGAATTGGGTGCTGACATTGTCGTGCATTCTGCGACAAAGTATTTAGGCGGTCACAGCGACTTGGTGGCAGGGCTTGCTGTTGTCAATTCCAAGGAACTCGCCGAAAGACTCGCATTTACGCAGAACGCAACCGGGGCCGTTCTCGGACCTTTTGATTCTTTCCTCTTGATTCGCGGCATCAAGACGCTTGGCGTCCGCTTGGATCGTCACACAGAAAATGCCGAAACCATCGCCCGTTATCTCGAAAAGCACGAAGCAGTAAAGCACGTTTATTATCCGGGACTCCCGACAGCACAAGGCTACGAAATCAACAAGAAACAGGCCAAAAACGGTGGCGCTATGATTTCGTTTGAACTTCGTGAAAATTACGATATCAAAAAATTCTTCAAAGCTCTAAAACTCGTTTCTCTCGCTGAAAGTTTGGGCGGCGTCGAAAGCCTCGTATGCCATCCAGCCACAATGACGCATGCATCTATCCCAAAGGAAATTCGCGAAAAAGTCGGCATTACCGACGGGCTCATTCGCTTGTCCGTGGGCGTCGAAAAAGTCGATGACATTATATCGGATGTAAACCAAGCCATCAACGCGGCACAAGCATAACAATAATAGATTGCTTCGCTACGCTCGCAATGACGTGCTAGGCGAATACCGCGACAAAGAACTTGTTCTTTGGCATGGTTGAGCCGACGCAGTCATGCACTTTGTGCAATGACGTATGTTTCAACTTTGCGATACATGTCATTGTAAAGAACCATAGACAATTTTGCTACGAGCAACATGTGGCAGAAGCAATCTAAATGGAGAAATTTATATGCATTACTACGAATCCATGAAATCCCTGATTGGAAAAACACCGCTCGTAAAGCTCACGCATGTTGGAGTTCCTGAAGGTGTAAACTTATTCGTAAAACTTGAATTGTGGAACCCTTCGGGCAGCGTAAAAGACCGCGCCGGGCTTTATATGGTCGAAGAAGCCTTTGAAAAAGGAACCCTCAAACCAGGTGGAACGATTATCGAAGCGACCGCAGGCAATACCGGGCTTGGAATTGCATTTGCAGCATTGAACCGCGGAGTGCGAGTGATTTTTGTGGTGCCGACAAAATTTTCACAAGAAAAGCAGACGCTTTTGCGTGCGCTTGGCGCAGAACTCATCAACACCCCGCGTGAAGAAGGCATGCTCGGCGCCGAAAAGAAAGCAGAAGAACTACTCAAGCAAATTCCGGATTCCATTTCTCTTAGACAATTCCACAACATGGCAAATCCGCGGGCCCATTATGAAACAACAGGACCTGAAATTTACGATGATCTCGAAGGCAACGTCGATTATGTTGTTGCAGGCGCAGGAAGCGGCGGTACATTTAGCGGCATTCTCAAGGCACTCAAGGAACGCAACCCCAAAATCCAAGGCGTGCTCGCTGACCCTGTAGGCTCTACAATGGGCGGTGGCGAACATGGAGACTACAACATTGAAGGAATCGGAAACGATTTTATTGCAGACACTATGGACATGTCGCTTGTGGACCGCGTCATCAAAATTAACGATGACGACGCTTTCGGTGGTTCCCGTGAACTCGCGCAAAAAGAGGGAATTTTTGCGGGATCTTCTTCGGGCGGCGCTTTCGCAGCAGCCAAGAAACTGATTGCATCGGGCGCTCGCGGGAACATTGTCTTTGTAGCCCCAGACCGTGGCGATCGTTACTTTAGCAAAGGTTTATACAAATAACATAAAAATTCATCTTTAATTAGAGTGCACAAGTTTATGATTAGCAAAACTGCGCTTTTATGCGCTCTTGCTCGTGCCGTACATACCCATGATAAAAATGAAAAAATTTTTGAAGACGAATTTGCGCAGAATTTTGTGAGCCTGAAGGAATACCGCCATGCACGCAATCTCGCAAGGCGGTTCCTCCCTGCAAAAAAGCCGAAGCCCAAAGATTACCCAGCTAAGGATTTTATTGACCAATACCTTCTCCCCATCATTCTTCCACGAAATCGATTTGCAGAAGATATTGTCGATGCCAAGCAGAAAACAGGAGATGTGCAATACGTTCTCTTGGGTGCGGGCCTAGATTCCTTTGCGCTTAGGAACAAAAGTCAAAACGTCGATGTCTTTGAACTGGATCTGTACGAAACACAAGTTTTCAAAATCGAGCGGACGAGACAACTTTTCACAAAGAGGCGTCCCAAAGTTCACTTTGTAGAAATCGATTTCAACAAGGATAGCATCAATAGCAGATTGGTAAACGCCGGTTTTAATCCGAAAAAACGCTCCGTCTTTTCGATTCTCGGCGTGTCCTACTACATTCCTATTGAAATCTTTTTCAAGACTATTGCGGAAATTTCTAAGATTGCAGCCCCCAATAGTGCAGTCGTATTCGATTACTACGAAAAAGAGCGAGACAGTGCGGATAACACAACCAAAATCAGCCGCTTAAAACAAATAGCGGCATCGTGCGGCGAGTGTATGGTCGAAGGATATGACCCTGCTCAAGTTGTTGATTTGGCGAAAAAATCGGGCATCCAATATTGTCACGACCTTTCTCCTAAAGATATCGACAAAGCCTTTTTCAGTGCATCAACTGGATTGTCCGCATTCGAGGGCGTTCATCTGATGTATTGCGGTTTGTAAAAAATCCATACAAAATACCCGGCTGCAAAATTCTGCAACCGGGTTTTCCAAAAGCACGTTAATATAACACTCGTCGACTTAATTCGCCTTCGTCCAGAATAGCACCTTGCGTTTTACAAATTCAAAAAGTTCCATGATCGCAAGGACAACAATGCCCGTCCACAAAATTCCGGCAACCATGTTGGGGTAATCGGAATAGTCAGCGTAGAATTGCACAAAGTGCCCAAGGCCTGTATTTTCGCCGAAGAGTTCAGCAACGGTGAGCATGATGAACGAAAGCCCCATGCCTACGGAAAGCCCGGAAAATATGGACGGAAGGCTTGCAACAAATGCAATTCGCCACAAGTATTCAAACTTGCCAATTCCAATAATGGCGGCATTTCGCCTGTACTTTTCAGGAATGTCCGCAGCACCCGCGGCGGTGTTCAAGTATATAGGCCAAAAGGCCGCAATGAAAATAATGAAAGTTGAGGACAAGTAAAATGTCGGCAAAATGGCGATGGCGTAAGGGATGTAAACGTTAGGCGGAATGGGGGCTGCAAACCTTGAAATGGGCTTAAGCATATTGCTAACCCACGGAACGGACCCCGAAACAATTCCGAGAGAGATTCCGACGACGGCAGCCGCGAAATAAGCAGGGACAAGTTTCAAAAGCGATGACCATGCACTGCGCAAAAGTTCCTCGCGAGAATTGAAAAGCGCCGTCAAAATCGCTTTAGGCGATGGGAACAAGTATTGACTGCTCCATTCCGGGCCGCTACTGATAAATGTCCAGATTCCCAGCAAAAACAGAAGGAAAAGAACACCCGAAAATTTAGACAGATACTTTATAAAAAATCTCATATACTTGCACCTCCCTGCACAACATGACCAAGTTTTTCAAGAATATCTTTGTGATAAGCCTCTTCGATGGCGGTAATCGTTTGTTGAACTTTTTCGTTGCGGAACCATTCGCTACGGCTCTTTTTCACGGGGAAATCTAGCGGGATATCGGCGATGATGCGACCGGGTGTAGAGCCCAACACAATAATTCGGCTTCCGAGATAAACGGCTTCGCGAATATCATGCGTTACGAACAAAGTTGTAATCGCGCGGTCTTTAGAGCCTCGGCAAAGTTCGAGAATTAAATCTTGAAGGCTTGCTCGGTTTATAGGATCAAGCGCACCAAAAGGTTCATCCAAAAGAAGGGCATCTGCGCCGACGCTCAACGCTCTTGCAATAGCTCCGCGCTGACGCATACCGCCCGAAAGTTCAAAGGGATATTTATGAAGGCTTCCCGAAAGCCCCACCAAATTCAGGTATTCTTCTGCCAAATGTTTTGCAAAACTTCCCTTGATTTTTTTTGTCTTTTTGATCGCAAGCGAAACATTCTGGTGAAGCGTTAGCCAAGGAAAAAGAGTGTAGTCCTGAAAGACCACGCTCCTTTCTGCGGAAGGCCTTTCAATTTCCTTCCCATTCCAATAAACATGTCCCTCATTTGGCTTAGTCAGCCCTGCGAGAAGATTCAGCAAAGTGGTCTTGCCACTTCCGCTTTCGCCTAATAGACATACAAACTCGCCAGGTTTGATTTTCAAGTTGATGTCTTTCAGGATGGGTTTGCCATCATAGGAAAAAACGAGATTTGTCGCTTCGAAACCACTTTGTATTTGAGTCATTTTTGTTCCTTAATTTCTAGATAGGAAAATCTTTTCGGCCTGCGCGTAGAATTCAGATTTAGGCTGCTGTTTGCGAAGTTCGGCAAGGGCGTCACGATAGTAGTTCGTGAGAACATATTGAGAGACCTTCTTGTCGGACTTGATGAATTCCGCATCCTTCAAGAAATCCCAAAAGAATTCAACGCCTTTTACGTTCGGGTCGGTATCCTGAGTCACGTAACCGCTGTAAAACGCCTTGTTGACGAGAGCCGTGTCAAGCTTAATCCACTTGGCAATAATTTCTACGCTCTTTTTGTGATCGTTTGCAACAAGTTCTTCGGCTTC
>CAMKLO010000085.1 GCA_946413655.1 uncultured Fibrobacter sp.
AGAGCTTGAAAAAGTTGGGTGTAACTCAGATTACATTTGCTGGCCGTAAGGATTCTATGGAAGAACGCCTTGTGGCAAAGAATTGGCCGTATGAATACATTTCGGCAGTCCCGTTGCATCGTGGCCCGTTCCTCAAGAATTTGGCTTTGCCTTTTAATTTGACCAAGTCTCTGGTCCGTGCAAAAAGTGTCGTGAAGAAGGTCGCCCCAGATGTGGTGATTGCGACGGGTGGTTATGTCTCGCTCCCGATCGTACTTGCTGCAGGTTCCATGGGCATTCCGGTTTATTTGCAAGAACAGAATGCTGTTGCTGGTGTCGCAAACAAGGTGGGTTCCCGTTACGCCAAGATGATTTTTGTGACATCCGAAGAGGCAATGAAGGGATTCCCGATTGAAAAGACGCGTATTCTCGGAAACCCAATCCGTGACTTGCCTGCTGCAGATTCCCTCCCACGTCCGGTGGAATTCCGCGAAGGACGCAAGGCGGTGTTTATCGTTGGCGGTTCCCAGGGTGCCGCAGGCATCAATAACAAGATTGAAGAAAGTATCGGCCGTATCGCTGCCCACGAAGATATCAGTGTTGTCTGGCAGGTGGGGGCAAAAAATGTCGATAGCATCAATGAACGTCTCGGTATTTTGCCCAATGTTGCCGTTCGTGGATTCCTCGATAACATTTACGCGTACATGAAACATGCGGACTTGATTATCAGCCGTGCGGGAGCTTCGGGACTTGCTGAAATTCTTGCGTTTGGCAAGCCGTCCATTTTGCTCCCGTATCCGCATGCGACAGCCAACCATCAGGAACACAATGCCCGCGTTGTCGAGCGTGCGGGAGCGGCCCTCGTGGAACTCGATGATGAACCGAATGATCTTTGGAATAAAGTGGAATCGCTCCTGTACGATCCGGAGCGCTTGAAGCAGATGGGTGAAGCCGCCGCAACGCTTGGCATGCCCGATGCCGCAGACCAGATTGCGAAAATTATTCTGGATATGGAGAGAACGTAATGCAGATTAATGATTGTAAACGTGTTCGTCGCCTTCATTTTGTGGGTATCGGTGGCGCCGGTATGTCCGGTATTGCCGAAGTGCTCTACGAAAATGGTTTTGTGGTGACGGGGTCCGATATGGGCGAAGGGGCTGTTATTGATTACTTGAAAGGCCTTGGCATTCGCATAGACCCGAAGCACGAAGCTAAGAATGTCGTGGATGCGGACTTGGTCGTTTATTCGTCTGCAATTCCATATGACAATCCGGAACTTGTCGAGGCTCGCAACCGCCGTATCCCGGTAATCCGCCGCGCCGAAATGCTTGGCGAACTCATGCGCCTCAAATACACGCTCTCCATTGCCGGTACGCACGGCAAAACGACCACGACGTCTATCGTTGGCGCTATTTGGGAAGAAGCCGGACTCGACCCGACGATTATCGTGGGCGGTATCGTGAAGGGCAAGTGCAGTGGCGCCAAGGTGGGCCATGGTGATTACCTCATTGCCGAAAGTGACGAATTCGACCGCAGTTTCCTTTCGATGATGCCTTCTTCGGCGATTATCACGAACATCGATGCCGACCATCTTGATACTTACGAAAATATCGATGCTATTAAGGATGCGTTTACGCAGTTTGCAAACAAGATTCCGTTCTACGGTCAGGTGATTGTGTGCCTCGATGACCCGAACGTGCAGCAGATTTTGTCGCACCTCAAGAAACCGGTGATTACGTACGGTTTTACGCGTCAGGCCAAGTACCGCGTCGAAAATCTCGCATTCGTGAAGGGATACCCGAAGTTTGAAATCTTGTGCGATGGCAAGAGTCTCGGTGAATTCAAACTCCAGATTCCGGGTCGCCACAACGTGTTGAACGCGACTGCTGCCGTGGCGCTTGCTGTGGAAGAAGGTATTTCGATTGAAATCGCCCGCAAGGCTGTTGCCGCATTCGAAGGTGTCAAGCGTCGTTTCGAGTTCTTAGGCGAAAAGAATGGTGTCATGGTGTTTGATGATTACGCTCACCACCCGACGGAAGCGACCGCCACGTTGCTCGGTTTCCGCGAAGCGTTCCCGGACAAGCGCATTATTGTCGCTTTCCAGCCGCATTTGTTTACGCGTACTCGCGACCAACACGAAGCCTTTGGTAGTGCGTTTGCCAACTGCGATGTGCTTTTGGTGACCGATATCTATCCGTCCCGCGAAAAGCCGATTGAGGGCGTGACGGGAGCAATGGTCGCTAACAGTGCTGCTGATCGTGGCCACCGCGATGCACGCTTTATCGGAGACGTGAACAACTTGATTCCGGTTTGCAAGGATTTGCTCAAGCCGAACGATGTGATTGTTTTGATGGGTGCCGGTAACATTTGGAAACTGGGCCAGACGATTTTGGAGAAGAGCATTTGAGCTTAGATGATACGAACATGTTCGGTCGCCGAATCGGCTACAACGAACGCAAACGCAAGCGCAAGCGCAACCGCAAGGTGAAACTTGCCATTGGCAGTCGCGTCCGTTGGTTCAAGCGCAAGGGCTGGTTTTTTGCCCTGCTCCTTGTCGTGGCCGTCGGTGCTCTGTGGCATAGTCGTTTCTATCTGCAGCAGATTAACCCGCTGGAATTCAGGCATTTGCAATATATCGAAATCGAAGGCAATCGCATGCTTTCGTGGGAAGATGTGGTTCAAAGCGCTCAGGTGGAAACGGGCATGCTCATGTCTGAACTGGACGCTGACTCCGTGAAGAAATCACTCTTGCAGATTCCGCTAATCCATTCTGCCGAGGTGGAAAGTAAATTCCCGTCATCGCTTTATATCAAGCTCCAAGAAGCATCGCCAATCTTGTCTGTCCTCGAAGACGGAAAGGGAACGGTTTATTCTGAACGTGGACTATCGCTTCCGATGTCGATGATGACAGCACTCCATTTGCCGATTCTTGAAAACGAATCTATTGGAAAGATTAAACAGGTGGCTTTGTTTTTGTCAACGATGCGGAAAATGAATAAGAATTTGTATGAAAAGGTTTCGCAAATTGGCTGGTCCGAGAAAGATTCTGCGTTTGAAGTTTTTTTCAAGGATGCCGGATTCCGCGTGATGTTCCCGGAATCGAACTGGGATAATGATTTGTTTACCTTGTACGATGCTCTTGGTATGGGCTTTCGTAAGGATCTCCTTTGCGCTAGCGAGGTGGATATGAGATTTCATGGATTTGCGTATATAAAGAACTTTGATAAGAGGTGTATCAATGGATAACAGTAAACAAACAGTCAAAAAGAATGACTACATTTTCGGGCTTGACATTGGCGCCTCGAAAGTGAATTTATTCGTTGGTATCTCGGAAGGTGAATCTATCCGAGTTGTAGAGTGTGGGGATTTCCCATTGGAATCTTCTGATGAATACGATTCCGTTGTTGAAACTCTCCAGAAAGCGGTTCACATGCTGGAATCATCGGCGGGTGTCGATGTACGCGATGTCTATGTCGGCATTGCTGGAAAGCATGTGTCCTCGTTCAGCTACAAAGGACTTGTGACACTTCCGACGAACGAAGTTCGTGAAGAAGATATCATCAACGTTCAAAGACAGGCGAGTACGCTGCCGGACAAGGCTGGCGAAATCATCCATATTTTCCCGGGTGAATATACGCTAGATGACGAAACGGGCATACGCAATCCCAAGGGCTATTCAGGCCGTCGCCTCGGAGTCGAAGTTCAGGTGGTTACCTCACGCCCGAACGCTCTCCAGGATATTGCAAAATGTGTGAATCGCGCTGGCCTCAATGTGGCTGGCTTTGTTCTCGAACCGCTTGCGGCTGCCTCTGCCGTTCTTTCGGAAGACGAACGTGAATTGGGTGTCGCGCTTATCGACATTGGAGCCGGCTCTGCCGATGTGGCCGTGTTCGTGAAGGATTCCGTGCGCTATACGGCATCGCTTGATATGGCGGGCAACATCATTACAAGCGATATCAGCAAGTGCCTCGAAGTTCCGGTTTCGATTTCGAAGGCTGAAGAAATCAAGAAAAAATACGGAACTTGCACGCTCAACAATTTGATTGAAGACGAAACTTTCCCTGTGCCTGGTGTAGGCGATCGTGGGGAAGTCCCTTGTTCTCGTAAACTTTTGGCTCGTATCATTACGGCCCGTGTTGCCGAAATCTTTAAGATTCTGGCAAAGGATTTGGAAAAACATCATTTGGATACCGTTATTGATGGCGGAATCGTGCTTACAGGCGGTTGCTGCAATCTTGTCGGTATTGAAGACATTGCTACCAAAGTATTCAAGAAGCCTGTCCATATTGGTAAGCCTAGAGGCATGAGCGGTATTCAGGAAGCGTTCCAGAATCCGTCTTATGCGACAGGCATTGGCCTCTTGTACTATGCGAATAAGAAACATCGCGAAAAGAAACAACGCGAAACAGGAACCCAATTGGCCGTGTCTGTCAAGAAGGGTTTACAGCGCTTTCGCGATTTTATCAGGACTTATTTTTAACAACATAAACCACTCAAATCAGGGAGATAAACTATGAGTGACTTCGCAAACATCAACTTCGAGGCAAAATCTCGTGTCACAGGAGACGATACTCCATTTAGAAACGCCAAGGTAAAGGTGTTCGGCGTCGGCGGTGCCGGCGGCAATACTGTCAACCGCATGAAGCAGATGAATATTGAGGGCGTAGAATACTATGCCATCAATACCGATGCTATGGCTTTGGATCAGAGTCTCGCCGACCACAAGATTCTTATTGGTGAAAAGAGCACGAGAAATCTCGGTGCCGGTATGGATCCGGAAATGGGACGCAAGGCTGTCGAAGAAAACATCGATGACTTGAGGGACGCCATGAAGGGCGCCGACCTCGTGTTCGTTACGGCGGGCATGGGCGGTGGTACCGGTACGGGTGCCGCTCCGGTTGTGGCAAACATTGCTCGTGAAGAAGGTGTGCTTACGGTTGCCGTTGTCACGAAGCCGTTCCGCTTCGAAGGTAATGTCCGCAATTCCTTGGCTCAGAACGGTGTTCGCGCTCTCCGCGATGCCGCTGACACCATCATTGTCATCGAAAACAAGAAGCTCATGAACCTCATCCAGAATACAAATAAGAACGCTACGATGGATGAAGCTTTCAAGATGGCTGACGAAATTCTCGGTAATGCAGTGCAGAGCATTTGTAGCATCATGTTCCGTCACGGTCTTGTGCATGTTGACTTTGCCGATATTCGCAAGGTCATGCTTAGAGGTGGCAGCGCTCTTATGGGTACGGGTTCTGCTGAAGGTGAAGGCCGCGGCATTGCCGCTGCAGACGCAGCTCTTTCTTCTCCGCTTCTCGAAGATATCGATATCCAAGGTGCATCTGGCGTGCTCGTCAACGTTTCTCACGGCGAAAATTACTCCTTGCTCGAACACAACGAAGCTATGGAACACATTTACGACGCTGTGGGCGAAGAAGGCAACCCGAACATCATCGTGGGCGACATTACGCTTCCGGAACTTGGCGACAAGGTTTGCATCACCATTATCGCTACAGGTTGCGGTGGCACGAACAACGCTGCTGCCGTGAACTATGGTGGTATAGCTTCAGCTTTCCCGCAGGCTCAGGCTTATCAGCAGGGCCCGGCTGTGCAGGCTGCTACTCCGCGTCCGACAACTAACTTTGTTGCTCTCGCTGGCCGCTCTACTGCTGCAATGCAGGCTGCTGCTATGGTTGCCCCGACGGTTGCTGCTCCTGCTGTCACTCAGCGCACAGTCCCGGCTGCTCCGGCTTATGCCGCTCCGCAGAGCTCTTATGCAAGCTCCGCTCGTCCGACTACTCCGGTGAATGCTGCTGCCGCCATGTTTGCTCCGGCTTCTTCGTTTGCATCTCCGAGCTTTGACGCCAAGGCTTCTTATGCTGAAGAAGTGGTTGCTCCTACGGCTACCGCCACTTTGCGAGAAACCGAAGAACTGCCGGGTGTTGCTGAGGCAGATCCGCTTTCTAACGGCAACTATGCAGGCTCCAACATGAAGCAGGACCTGCGTGCTGAACAGAATGATTACAAGACTCCGGCCTATAAGCGCAATCCGAGCGGTTACGATGATGCACTCAAGGAAAGCAACGTCGATTACGAGTTGCCGGCCTTTATGCGCATGAATTCTGACTTGTTCTAGTCGTGAAAACGATTAGAACAATGATGTAACAGGAAATTCGACAGACGTGTTCGAATGTTTTTGGGCATGTCTTCGAAAATAAACACACACACACCGGGTACGTAAAGGCGTACCCACCACAACACAAGGGATCACCCGGGTCTCCCTGCCTGGGTGGTCCTTCTAGTACCCGCTTCGCTTTGATTTAATAGAAAAACTCCGTCGGCGCTCCGCTCTCGCCAACACGGCACGCTTACGCCGTGCCGCTTATGGCTCACGGTGTGCTCCGCTCGGCTCTATTGTAAATAAGAACCTCCTTCTTCGCCTCGCTTTCGCCTTCATGACCAGCTTGCGCTTGGTCATTCCGGCTCACGGTGCGCTCCGCTCTTTGCTAACATGAACTAAGGTTGGTGAGCCTGCCGAACCACGCAACTAAATTCTTAACCCTAAATTCTAAAAACCTAGTAACTCAGAACTAGTAACTAGTAACTCTTTTTAATACATTTACATTATGCGAAACGGAATTCTTATTCTCATTGTAGGGGCGTTTGCGGCGATGTCGCTTGCATTCGCAGAAAATCCATCTGAAAAATCGACGGAAAAGACAGGATACTTCCAGTTTGGTTTGGATTTTAATATCGGATTTAACGGTGGACCGACGGACCCCGTATTTGCTGTGGATACCCTTGAAGATTACGGGAGAGGCAATCACAGTTGGAAAGGCCTTCGGATTCCTTTGGAGAATGGCCGTAGTTACGAAGAACATATTGAACCTTTCTTTATGCTCGCGTTCAGGGCGGGCTACAAGGATTTTCACTTTTTGCTAGAAGCTCCATTACGCAAGGATTTGGAAGCTTGGTATAACAGTGAACTTAAAACGAATTTTACCTATAAACCCAGTGAACTCGATATTAATGTGCCCATCAACGCTTACGCCAGATGGGATAATCCTGTAGGTTTTGTGAAATTCGGTCGCTTCGACCCTGAAGATTTGAAAATATCCAAAAACGATATTTTTCTTGGCGGATTGCCGTATCACGACGGAATTCAATGGAAATTCAATGTGGGGATATTCCGTTATGACTTTTTGCTGAGTTCCTTGAACGCTTGGCTGTTTGGTGATGTGATGAATCATGAAACGGGCTGCCCGGAAAAGGGGACAGAAGCTTATATACAGAAGTGTACCGAATATGGAATGCAGGTGAGCAACCAGCGCAAGCGCACCTATACGGAAAATGTGAAGAACATGGTGTTTCATAGGCTAGGTGTTGAAACCCGCAAGTTCTGGTTTTATCTTGTGGAGCAAAGTGTGATTGGCGGAAAATCTTTAGAGTTCCGCTCCTTTAATCCATTTATGTATTGGCACGACAATTACGCAACGGGTTATACATCTGCGGCAACGTCCGTGGAACTTGGCTACAAAACATCGAATGGCGCGAAATTCTATACGCAGTTGAATTTTGAAGATGTTGCAAGTCCAGTCGGTGAAAGCAAGAAAATGAAAACGAACCGTTCTATTGTAAATTATATGGTTGGCTATTACCATGAACTTGAAACGAACAGGTACGGAAAGTTCTCGTGGCGGCTTGATGTTGTACGCACAGACCCGGTGGCGAACAATAGCAGGCTTCCGTTACTTAAATATACGGGACGCCGCAACTACCGCAGTAATTATCAGGATCAAGAAGATACGCTCACTTTTGCAGACGCCTTTTTTGTCGATTATCCCATTGGATACCGCAGGGGAGGTGATGCTCTCGACTTGTGGTTTGACATGAACTGGAAATGGAGACGCCATTCCGCGAAGCTTACGCTGGCTTGGCTCCGTCAAGGCGATAAGGAACTTTATACGGGCTACGACAAGGCTCTGAAAGAGGAAAATTCGCTTTCTGGTGTGGTCGAAAAACAGTTCCTCGTCGATGCGGTTTATGAACGAACTGTGACGGACTGGTTCAAGTTCTATGCAGGCGGAGGCTTCCGTGTGTATCGCAATCTCGCACATGACAAGAATGAGGACGGCTCCGATGCCTGGATTCGTTCTGGCTTGAAATTCAACTTTAATCCTGTGGATAAGAAGTTCTAAGCGAATAGAATACTTTTAGAGGAGGGAGTATGTCCTTGAAGAAATTTTTTTTACAGGTAGCCTTCCCTACGAAGGCTTTGGCGATAGGAACCATGGTATTTCTCGCCGCTTGTGGCGACGATATTACTGAAATCACCCATGTGAACGAGTTCGGCATGAAGGTGATAGAATCGGGCGAGAATTTGCCCAAGTGCACCACGGAAAATGAGGGTGCGTTGGTGTATGCGCTGGATTCCGCCGCGGCTTATGCATGCGTCAACCGGGAATGGACTTCGTTCAACGGCAAGGACGGCGCCGATGGTAAGGATGGCAAAGACGGTAAAGATGGTAAGGATGGCGAAGACGGCAAGAAGGGAGATAAAGGCGACCAAGGGAAAAAGGGCGATAAAGGTGATCAAGGCGACAAAGGAGATAAAGGTGACCCAGGAGAAACTGGTGAACAGGGCCCGAAGGGTGACAAGGGCGATGACGGCGATGCGGGAACGTCTTGTACGATGGAAGCCTTGGCGGATAGCAGTGGATACAAGGTAATTTGTGGCGGTGATTCTGTAGCGGTTATTTTGAATGGTAAAAAGGGTGACAAGGGTGATAAAGGCGATCAGGGTGATCAGGGACCAATTGGTAAAACACCCACTGTAGAAACAGAGAAAATCACCGGTGGAACCAAGATTACATTTGGAGTTGATGGAGGAACCAAGTCTATTGTTGTGAAGGATGGCGAAGGCTGTTCGCTCAGTGATCATGGCGATGGCTCCATTATAATATGGTGCGGTAGTGGTACTCCTCCTGCTACAGAGTCTATTTACAAAGCCATGTGCGGAGACAAGTTCTATGATCCGAACTATAAGTTTTGCGATACCCGTACCAACGACCTTTATACCTACGTAAAAATTGGGGCGCAAACATGGATGGGCGAGAATTTGAACAACGGGGAATACTCTGGTTGTACAAGTACTAATCAAAGTGACGATTGCAAATACTCTAAATTATTCCTTTTATCAGAGGGCAAGGAAATGTGTCCTGGTGGTTGGCACCTGCCCAGCCTTGAAGAATTTAAAACCCTTATAAACGCAGTAGGCGGAGAAAATGTAGCAGGGAAAAAGTTAAAAGCGACCAATGGTTGGTTAACAGAAGATGGTGTAAGTGGCAATGGAACCGATTCCTATGGTTTTTCGGCTTTTCCCACCGGTTGGTTTTATGCTAGTATAGCAGGTGGTGGCCACTATGGTGCAAATAGTTTACTCCGTTTATGGACAACAACAAGAAACAAAGATGAACCTGATGAATATTATATATTGGAATTTTCAGCCGATTCTGATGCCGTTGTCTTTAGATCTTTTGTACCATCATCTACTACATCAAATATGAGTAACGCAGTCCGTTGCCTCAAGGACTAACTATATTTATATTATTCCTGTAAACCAAGGAGTTTTTTATGGCAGAAATCGGTACACCTCTAAGTTCTAGTGCAACCAAGGTCCTGTTCTGC
>CAMKLO010000086.1 GCA_946413655.1 uncultured Fibrobacter sp.
GGCCGGACATGCCCAAGTCACCGCGACTGTAATTGAATAATCGCATTGTCATCCCAGTTTCCATGCATCGTCATGCTGAGCGTAGCGAAGCATCCAGTAACAGCACCCATAGCATTGTCATCCCAGTTTCCATGCATCGTCATGCTGAGCGTAGCGAAGCATCCAGCAACAGCACCCATAGCGTTGTCATCCCGGCTTTATGCCGGGATCACCTTACAATTATTTAGTGAAAAAAAAGCGAAAAGCTCAAAATGTCAGCTTTTGACATTTGATGATTCTATATTAGTGCTCGTAAGAACACTAGACACCAAAAGGTGAAAAAATGAATCGTAAAATGAAAAAGACAAGCAAGCATGTAGTCGAAATTTCGGAACCTTCCCTGTGGGATCCGTCTCCGTGGGATTCCGGCTTTTCCATCTTCAAGCGCCGCATTGACGAATTGATGCAGCTGAACGGAGGCGATGGTATCGCCATCGATGACGATGATTTGATTCCGTATTACCGCATGGGGGAGAGCGAAACGTTTGTCCTTTCCGCCCTCGGCTGCAGCGTGTGCTAAAAATGCGGCAAGAACCGCGCAAATCATAGCATGTCATTCCCGCCACCGAGCGGGCGGACAGCACTTAGAGCTTTGCTCTTTAGTGCGCATGGCCACCTTTAGGTGGGTATCCCCAACAAGAGAAATTGCGAGTTTTGCGAAAGGATGTCATTCCCCACTTGATGGGGAATCTCCATTAATGTTATCCCGGCTTTCATGCGTCGTCATGCTGAGCGCAGCGAAGCATCCAGTAACAGCTCTCATAGCATTGTCATCCCGGCCTTTGTGCGTCGTCATGCTGAGCATAGCGAAGCATCCAGTAACAGCTCCCATAACATTGTCATCCCGGCTTTATGCCGGGATCACCTTACGCTGTATTACTTTGCTTTGTAGCTTACGAATCTAACGTTGTTGCAGAAGTCTTTGTGAATCCCCGTGAATTCCAACCACGGATAGTTCCCTGCTTCTGCCTTGAGCATTTCGCCTTGTTCTGACCCGATTTCGAGCAAAATAGATGCTCCCTGCTTGAGGCGTCCTTCGGTCTGCTTTAAAAGCTTGCGAACAAGGTCAAGACCGTCCGCACCGCCGAACAAGGCTAGTGCTGGATCGTACTTTGCGACTTCAGGCTGGAGGTTGTCTTTTTCGCCGTCGGGGATGTAGGGGAGGTTTGCGACTAGGCAGTCGATTTGTGGACCGGCCAAGGTCGCCGCGTCTGTCGCAGCGCCGATGGCTTTCGCGATAACGTCCGCGGTTACGGCGTCCAGCAAGTCGCCTTGTGCGAACTGCAATGTGCTTGCTGTGTTTTGCGAGTTTGCGTGCGTCGCGGAACTCGCTGAGTCTGTCGAAGGTGCAGAATCTATCGAGGTCGCCGCGCTTTGTTCACTGGAACTCCTCGCAACACCGGAATTTCCCGCGAGACCGTTCGCTTCTGCGTTTGTTCGTGCCAGAGCCAGCGCGTCTTCAGAAACATCCGTCGCCAAAACTCGTGCACCGGCAATTTCTTTCGCGCAGGCAATCGCAATGGCGCCCGTGCCCGTGCCGATTTCGACGATGAACGGATTTTCGACACCCTTCAAGCAGTCTGCCGCCATATCTACAAGCGATTCCGTTTCCGGGCGCGGAATCAGCGCACGGCGGTCGCACTTGATGATGAACCCGCGGAAGCTTGTATCGCCGATGATATGCTGCAGCGGCTCACGCGTTGCACGGCGTGCAACCATTGTGCGCAGCACATCCAGCTCCGCTGGCGTGAGCGGCTTCTCGAAGTTCAGGTACAAGTCCATGCGGTTCTTCATCTTGAGCCCGTAGCTGATGATGTACTCGGCATCGAGACGAGCGTCGGGAACGCCCTTCTTTTCGAAGAAGACCTTGGTGCGGTTCAAAATTTCAAGCACTGTCATCTGCGGCTGCGGCATGGAACTTTCCTTATGGACGTGGCATTGTCATTCCCGCTTGAGCTTGCCCCGGACTTGTTCCGGGGAGCGGGAATCTCCCTTACTTATGCGTTGAACTTTCCGAGCTTTTCCTGTGCGTTAGCCATCTGGAGCCCGTTGATGATTTCGTCAAGTTCGCCAGTCACAACCTTGTCCAGGTTATAGACGGTGAGCCCAATGCGGTGGTCCGTCACGCGGTTCTGCGGATAGTTGTAAGTGCGGATCTTGGCAGAACGGTCGCCCGTACCCACAAGCGCCTTGCGGTTTGCCGCTTCTTCCTTTTCCTTCTTGGCAATCACGGCGTCAAGAATCTTGGAACGCAACATTTCCATAGCGTGCAAACGGTTCTGCAACTGGCTACGTTCGGTCTGGCAGCTCACCACCACACCCGTCGGGATATGTGTCAAACGCACGGCGGAGTCTGTCTTGTTGATGTACTGACCGCCAGCGCCCGAAGAGCGGTACGTGTCCATGTGGATGTCGGCTTCACGGATTTCCACGTCGACCTCTTCGGCTTCCGGGAGGATTGCGACTGTCGCTGCCGACGTATGCACACGGCCCTGCGTTTCCGTTTCCGGCACGCGCTGCACGCGGTGAACGCCACTTTCGAACTTGAGCGTTCCATAGACGCTATCGCCTTCGATGAACACGCGGATTTCCTTGTAACCGCCCACAGTGCCTTCGCTCAAGTCCTGGATGGTCATCTTCCAGCCCATCTTGTCGCAGTAGCCGCGGTACATGCGGAACAAGTCACCCGCAAAAAGCGCCGATTCGTCGCCGCCAGTACCGCCGCGAATTTCCAGCGTCGCATTGCGGAAGTCCCACGGATCCTTCGGCACCATCAAAATCTGCAATTCGTCGGTCACTTCGGGGAGCTTCTTTTCGATTTCCGAAATTTCCGCCTTTGCCATTGCCACCATTTCCGGGTCAGAATCGCCGAGCGCGACCTTGTATTCGTCAAGGTCGTCCATCATCTGCAAGTATTCCTTGGCCTTTATGACGGCTTTTTCGATACCCTTGTATTGCTTGTGGATCTTGTTGTAACGGGCCTGGTCGCCGAGAACATCCGGGTTTCCGAGTTCCGATTCCAGTTCCTCGTACTTTTCAATCAGTTTTTTAGCTTTATCTTTCATCGTGCGCAAATTTAGCAACTTTTGCGTAAGGCGAGTGAAACGGGGCTGTTTACAGGCCCACTTCCGAGCCTAGCAAAAGGCACTCGAAGAGTGCCAAAGGCGAGCGCAGCGGCAAAGCAATTTATTGCTTTGACATTGCCGAGCCGTACTAAACGCGTTCCGAAGGAACGCCATTTAGCAACTTTTGCAAAAGGAGTGTGAAGCGACAAAACACGTAATCCCAATATCATGGTTTCTATTGACTTTTCTGAATTTTTTATATATATCATGGGTTGGAAGATTGATATTCTCGTAATGAAAAAATATTGTTTAGGGGAAGCCTTAGAGTCTAATTCAGCGTTGAATATTAACCATAACCACAAGGAGAAAAATATGGAATACTTCAAAAACTGCATCCTAAAACACTATATCGATTTTAAAGGTCGAGCAAGAAGAAGGGAATATTGGTTCTTCGCCTTGTTCGCGGCGATAATTATTATTCTTGTCGGTGTTGTGGGTGGTGTGTTGGACAATATCCTCGGGCTCTCAGGAACTTTGGCTACGGCCCTCGTGACGATTGTCGATCTCGGCTTGATACTGCCGTCCCTGTCCGTGCTCGTCCGCCGTTTACACGATATAGGCAAGAGCGGATGGTGGTTCTGGGTTAGCTTGATTCCCGTCGTGGGTGGAATTATTTTGCTTGTATTCATGTTACTGGATAGTCAGCCGGGCTCAAATGCATACGGCTCCAATCCTAAAGGCAAGTAATAAACCGTAAGGACTTGTATTGAAGCGCTCCCCTTGTGGGAGCGTTTTTTGCAAACGATTGACTACAAAATATTATCGATGATGCCGCCAAGAACCTCGCCTAGAATTCCACCCGCAGCGTCTCCTACAGCGTCTCCTGCCGCATCTGATACGTCAATCTTATCGACGACATCTCCCGCGTTTTCGGCGACTTTCTTTACGGTTGTTCCAGCAATATCTGCAATCGCATCAACAGCAGGTTTTGTGACATCGACAATCTTGTCGACAGCGGAATCAAAAGCGTGGTAAAGAGCGTTGTCGGCAATTGAATCCAAAAATTGTTCCGCAATGGATGGATCGTTAGAGGTGCTTTGAACTTGATTTACATTTTCTGGTATTTCGTTTTCCATAGAACTATAAATTATTAAATTTTGTCTGTTGAGTTGTAATTATTTCTGGTAATTTTATGGAAATCAATTCAATCGGTACATTTTTCGGCGATGCCGTCTATAAGTACGACGCTCCTCGGCAGGGGCGCCTTTTTGCGGGGCATCCGGGCCGGATTGTGCTCTCTCCAGGGCAGAATTTCGAGATGGCGCTCCGCGACCTCGATGGCTTTGAACGCATCTGGGTGATTTTCCTGTTCCACGAGAATGAAGGTTGGCGCCCGACGACGCGCCCGCCTGTACCGCCCAAGGGCAAAGACCGTGTGGGTACTTTTGCAAGCCGCAGCCCGTATCGCCCGAATCCGATTGGGCTCAGTTGCGTGCGCCTGCTCAAAATTGATGGTCTTACGTTGTATGTAGATGAAGCCGACTTGCTCAACGAAACGCCCGTACTCGACATCAAACCGTACATCCCGATGGCCGATGCGTTCCCGGAAGCAAAGGCTGGCTGGGTCGAAGAGCAAGAGGGCGATTTGTGGACGGTTGAAATGTCCGATGAGTTTGCCGCACAGAACCGCTGGATTGCAGAGCGTAGCGCATTTGACTTGGAAAGCTTTGCCCGCGTACAGCTTTCACGCGGGAATTTTTCGAAGGACGTCTTTGACAGCTCCCGCCGCCGTTTGTCCATCGACGAAAAAGCCAAAACGGGCGTGCTTGCCTACCGCACCTTCCGCATCCACTTTAGCTATGACGAATTGTCGCGCATTGTCCGTCTGCACAAAATCACAAGCGGTTACACCTCCTCCGATTTAAAGGATGGCGCCGAAGACAAATACGGCGACAAACAACTCCACCGAGACTTTATCGCGAATTTTTAATCGCACTGTCATTCCCCCTTGCGCTGTCATTCCCGCCCCCTTTGTCATTCCCCCTTGCACAGTCATTCCCCCTTGCGCTGTCATTCCCGCCACCGAGCGGGAATCTCCATCTTTCCAAAATTTTCTAAGTTTTAACCAAACTAAATTTTTTGTAAAAAATATGAAGAATAAACTTGTTGTAATCTTTATCTTGTGTGTTGCAATATTTGCTTCTGCAGAGTCCCCTTCTGTCGGCAAGCCCGTTGCCCACGAACACCGTGGCTTTTATAGCAATATGTCGTTCGCTTTTGCCTATAATTGGTTCAAAAATAGTCGTGTAGATTTAGGCGGTGCTTCTTTTGAAATTGGCGGTGGCTATATTGATGGGAAGCGGAGATATGTGGACTATTATGATTATAGCGGTTTTTCCTTTCCGATGTCGGAATTTAAGTTTGGTGTCGGTATAGCAAACCTGGTGGCGGTTCATTTCGTTTTCAATATCGGGTTCTTTGCCGGTTCGCTGGATTATAATTACGAGGTGTACGAAAGTCTGTGTGCTTTTGGGAAGACTTGTCCAGAAACTATTGACGAGTCCCGCAATATCAACAATACATCGAGGAATGCGTATAGCTTTAGGACTTTCTTTGGTCTTGGATCGACTTTCTATCCTATACAAAATAAAACATCGCCTTTGAACGGTCTTTTTGTAGGCGGCTCTGTTGGATATACGCTTTTTGCTACAATGATAAATTCGTGCAACGAAGATGCTACAGGGAATGGCGGCGTCAGTTTCCAATTGGAACTTGGCAAGGAATGGTGGGTAAGCGACCGTGTGTCCATTGGTTTTGGCTTGGGCTTTGCTCATACCGGTTTGATTTGGAAAACGCTTGACTCGCATAGTTCCGATAATGTTTTATCGCTTTCGTTCCGTTTAACGCATGGCTAGTATCTGGGAATAGATTTATGAAAAAAGTATTTGCAATTCTTGTTTTGTGTGCCGCGGGCTTGGCATTTGCTCAGTTCCCTTCTATCGCTGAGCCTGCTCCACGTGAACATCGCGGATTTTACAACAGCTCTTCTTTTGGTTTTGCTTTAAACTGGTTCAATAATAGCGAGGATAGATCTTATAACAGTTACAATAACAGAATTGAACGTGATATCGACTTTTACGAGTATTACGGCTTCTCTTTTATGCTAGGTGAATTTAAGTTTGGTTATGCACTCGGGAATCTCGTAGCCTTCCACACGGTCTTTAACTTCGCCTTTTATATGGGGACGGTGGATTCCTATGAAGAACATTATGTCGTTATTTGTGCCGAAAATAATTTATGCGTTGAAAAACCGGATTTGGACAAATATAGCGAAGATCCCGCATCTGGTGATGGATATAACTTTAGGACTTATTTGGGCTTTGGCGCTACATTCTACCCCTTCCGCAACAAGACATCTTCGCTCTATGGGGCGTTTGTAGGTGGCTCTGTCGGATACACGATTTTTGGTGTGGGTGGCTCTGATGTCACAGGAAATGGCGGCATCGGTTTTGAATTGGAATTAGGTAAGGAATGGTGGTTGAACGATCGCCTTTCTATTGGTTTTGGACTTGGCTTTGCACATTTCGGCCTTGTGTGGAATACTGTCGAATCTCATCGTTCCGATAATGTCCTGTCACTTTCGTTCCGTATAACGCGTGGTTAATTGACTATGAAAATGTTTAATAAATTTATTTGTATTTTGGCTTTTGCAATTGCAGCGCTTGCACATGCTGATGTCGCTGAAAAAAATGATGTACCGGGTGCGGAAAAAAATCACCAGTCGAGAGAACATCGCGGTTCCTATCTTAGCGTGAATTGGGGCCTTTCTTACTTGAGTTCCGAATTGAACAAATCTAATTTTGGTTATCGTTCTGGAGGGGAATATACAAGGCCAGATGGACGACGTGAAAGAACGGAATATTATGGGCTAAATGAGTCTCAGGAAAGTTTTAGTGCCTGGGGATTCCCTTCGATTGATTTTCGTTTCGGAATGTCATTTGGAAACTTGGTTGCGGCGCATTTTTCTTTTGGCGTAGGGCTCTTTAAAGGCGAAGGAATAACTCGCAAACAAGATTATTCTGTAACTCGAACTATTGTAGATAACGTATTGGAAAGCGAGAAAAAGGAACTTTTGGGCATCAAGGATGAAACTTTTGATTCCTATGGAGTCTATGGCTCGCTTGGATTTGGCTTTACCATTTATCCGTTCCGTGATTTGACTTCTCCGTTGAATGGACTTTTTGTAGGAATTGCGGGGGGAATTGATGCCTCTATGGCGAGAGATGATGTTTATGCTCAAGAATATTGTACCGTAGGGGGCGTGTTTACACGCTTTGAACTGGGCAAGGATTGGTGGGTGAGCGATACTTGGTCCATCGGCGTCGGGTTATCTTTTACCAAATTGGTTTATGCAGCTGAAAACAAAGGCGAAGAAATGAGTAGTCATGTCATAGGCCTATTCTTCCGCTTGACACGCGGGTAGCGCTATAGTTCTACATCCATCCCGTTTACGAGCAAATTGGTAATCGCTTCGTCGCTACCCATTTTGCTTTTGTCTGTAATATGGCGTCCAAAAGTTTTGTGCCAGTCGAAACTATCAGGTACGAGCTTGTCTGAAACGGGCCACGGCTTGATGAATCCCGGTGGCAAAAGCTTGTAGAGTTTATCTGAATTGATGCTGATGTCGCCGACGCGTGGGGGCATGGGGCCTCCTTCGATGCGCGGCACTCCGTGGAGGAGGCGGGCGGGGTAGCCGCCGACGGCGTTCACGATTTGCCCGACGTTGTAAAGCGAAACGCGACGCGGACCGCCGCAGTTGTAAATGCCTGCGGGGAATTTATGTTCAAGAATGTATTGCACGGTGCGGCAAAGGTCCGGACCCGAAAGCGGATTGCGGTATTCGTCTGTGAACAAAGTCGCCGGGCGACCGGGGCGGAACCGGTAAGTAATCCAATCGATGGCGCCGGCGCATCCACCGGGTGCGTAATCCATCGGGAGCGGCACGCGGAGAATTACCGCGTCTGGCTTGATGGCGATAATTGCGTCTTCGGCTTCGGCCTGGTGTTTGCCGTAATTGTGGATAGGGTCCTTGGGGTCCGTTTCGACGTACGGGCGGTTCGGCTTCGTCTTTTCGTTGCCGCTAAAGACCATGTCGGCGGAAATGCGGATGAGCGTCGCATTATAGCGGGCCGCAAACGTGGCCGCGTCAACGCCTTGGCTATAGTTCAAAAGGCGGCTCCGGGCAGGATCGCATTCGCATGCTTTCAGTGCGCAGTTCCCGCTGGCGTCGATGACTGTTCCAAAGCGGAATCGTTCAAAAAGTTCGCCCAGACGTTCCGTTTCTTCGGCATCCACGCCGAAAACGTTGTCGCCAAAAACGCATGGGTGCTTTATGGGGCGAATCCCGATGGCATCGTTGCCATACAGTTTGTTGAAGTGCCTGAAAAGTGCATAGCCGGGAACGCCGTTTAGCCCGAGAATCAATATCGGAAGGCGCATGGCGCGCATTTTTAGCGGGTATTTTACTTCTGAGTCAGTTTCCACTTGAAGTAGCCTGCGATTTGAAGCGGGTGGTCGAATGTCCCGTCAGCGATTTTCGCCTGAAATTCTTCGTCTGAATATAGGAACGTCTCGATGTCTTCGGTATCGTCGAAGTTCGTTTTGCCTAAACGCTTCACTCCATCGATAAACACCACGTGAAACCGCCCGCGATGCCTATCCGGATTCACGGAGAACGAACCTAAATAGGTTGTATTGTCATGCCCGCCACTGAGCGGGCATCTCCCTTCTCCGATGCAGTACCCGCATTCCTCTTGCAATTCCCGTATCGCGGCATCTTCTGGCGTTTCGCCTTTGTCTATAATCCCCGCCGGAAACTCCAGCGCAATTTTTCCCGTCCCGTGACGGTACTGCTCCGTCATGACCCACTTGCCTTCGGTTGTCCGCGCAAGAATCAAAACCCAGTCGGGTTGCCACAACGTATAAAAATCATCGATGACCTTGCCGCTCGGCAGTTCGCACGTTTCCTTCGCGACCTTCAGCCACGGCGTATCCACCAAAAATTCCGAACTCAACAATTTCCACGGTTTCATGCCCCAAAATTTAGAAAATACACTGTCATTCCCGCCTCCATTGTCCCCCCGGCCTTCGCCTTGTCGTCATCCTGAACGAATGTGAAGGATCCAGTCACGGTTCTTTTTGTCTTGTCACCCCGGCCTTTGCGTTTGTCACCCCGGCCACTGTGCCGGGGTCGGCTTCCACGGCGTTAATTGCAGATACGTTTCCACATGCGATTGTCCCCCCTGCCACACAGAGTGCCGGGGTCGGCTTTAAGTGCACGCCAAAAATTATGGCGACCC
>CAMKLO010000087.1 GCA_946413655.1 uncultured Fibrobacter sp.
GCTTCCATCCATGTCGCCAAGAAGAGGCAGCCTTCCTTGGCCTCGGTATCGTTAGGGAAGGATTTGTTGCACTTTTCGGTGAGGCATTGTTTGCGCTTGGAATATACGTCGCCATCATAGCCGGATTCGTTTTCACAGTCGGAGAGGAGGCCGCCATAAGTCGTGTTGGTTTGGATATTCCAGCCCATCTGGCTGCATCCGTTAAAGGCGCCAAAGCCGCCGCCCGGAATCATGATGTCGAACTGACCACCCTGCACGTCGTAGCCGATGTTGGAGGCCATCACCACAAGCGTCTTGCCCTTGAGCTTTTGATGGTTTTCCTTGGTTTCGTACTTGCCGGTACCCGTGAAGGTGAGGGCAAAGCACTTGCCGCAGGTGTTGTCGTTACCGGGGGTTGCAGCGAATGCGTAGGCGAGTTTGTCACTTACGATGATGGGCATTTGGCTAGTGCAAGTGGTGCCTTGGCCGCCGGAGCAAATGCTGCCGCGGTCGTTGCTGATAGGAGTCTTGCCCTTGGCATCGCATGTTTTGGCAGAGCCACCATGTTCAGGCCATGCGCAGTGAGGCATGCAGCAGTCCCAGTAACGGGTTGCAAAGCCTTGCTGGCCACCGGCACCGGCGTTGAGATACTGGGATTCTTCGGCGGCGGCGTTAGTATTTGCCTGCGAACTGGACGACTTGACGCTGCTAGAAGAAGCTACGCTAGAGCTGGAGGCTTTAACGCTGCTAGAAGACTTGGGCTGTTGCTGCTGCTGGGACGAAGAAGATTTTTCGTTGTTTGATGTTGCGGAACTGCCTGGTTGTGGCGTGGAGTTTCCGGCAAGCGTCAAGACAAAGGAGAATTTCTGGCCGTCGATGGTAATTTCTTCGGTGGTTTGGCTTTCGTTCCAGTAATCGGGGACGGTGCCTTCGAGGGTGTAAGTCTTGGCATTCTTGTCGTAGTTTGCTTGCAAGAAATGCAGTTTCCAGTTGCGCTGCGGTTCGGATTCCACTCCGCTAAAGGTGATTTTGCTGATGGCGCTCTTTTTGGCGACGGTCTGGGTCAGGCTTCCCGTGACAGTGATTTTGCCTACGGTCTGCTGCGTTGCCGAGGAACTGCTTTGTTTCTGTTCTACCGAGGGGCTGCTCTGCGTTTTTGGGGCAGAAGAGCTTGTTGCCTTGGCGACGCTGGAAGAGCTTGTTACCGCTTTGCTATTGGAAGACGATGCGTTTGCCGAAGAAATTCCCGGTTGCATACTTGCCGACGAGGTTCCTGGTTGAACCGTTGCCGAAGAAACGCCTGGCTGTACGGTTGCAGACGATGCAATCGTAGCGTTTGTTGTAGAAGAAGATTGTGGGGGAATCGCCGTCGCCGAAGAAGAGAGCGTAGGCTGGATTAGGTTGCCGGAGTTGCCATTGTCAGGGGCGCTTGTGGCCTCGTCAGAGCAGTTCATGAATGCAAGAACGGACCCAAGAACTAGAACCGACTTCAGGAATTGGTGTTTCATAAGTATCCTCATATACCGAAATAGCTTTCTTTCGAAAGCAGTTCCAATTCCATCCACGCTAAAAGATAGTTTGATTCATGAAAAAATCAACGTAAATTTTATAAGATAATGATTTTATAATATAAGTGGCTGGTCAATAGTCAATGGTCATTAGCAACAACCAATAACCAGCAACTAATAACCAATGACCAATGAACAAAAAGCCCAGGCTTGCGGCCTGGACTCATAAAATTGTAGCGTACTATATTAAGTAGGCTTATTTGTAACGCTGCTTGAGAACGTCCGGGCATTCCACTTCGGTGTAGTTGTGCTCCGGGTTGCCGGCAGATTCCATCCACTCGACAAGGAACATGCATCCCTTCTTTGCTTCTGTATCATTGCCGAAAGCCTTGTTGCACTTGTCGGTGAGGCACTGCGCGTATTGCTCGGCCTTGTAGTTTTTCTCTGTTTCGCAGTCGGAGAGGAGACCGCCGTACTGTTGGCCTTGGTTACCCCAGCCCATCTGGCTGCATCCGTTGAACATGCCGACGCCGCCACCCGGAATCAAGATATCGAACTGTCCCTGCTGGACGTCGCCACCGATGTTTGTGGCCATGACGATGAGCTTCTTGCCCTTGCTCTTGAGCCTTTTGGTGTTGGGGTTCGTAGAATTGTAATGGCCTTCGCCGGTAAAGGTGAGCTGGAAGCACTTACCGCACTGGCCACCGTTGGAGGCGGGCACGGCGGCGAAGGCAAAACCGTATTCTTCGCAACCTTCGACTGTAAACGGAATCTGGCTGGTGCAGGTGGCGCCACCACCGCCGGAGCAGACACTGCCGCTGCCGTTGCCGATGACGTTTTTACCTCTAGCATCACAAGCTTTAGTCGGGTTTCCGCCAGAGTTTTCGTTCCAGGCGCAGCTAGGCATGCAGCAATCCCAGTAACGGGATGCAAATCCGCTACCGCTTGCACCGCCCTTGACGGTGATTTTCGGGCAGCCACCGGTTACAACGGAAGAACTGCTCTTTGCGACGGAACTGCTGCTCTTAACAGCAGAGGAACTGCTCTTTGCGACGGAGCTGCTGCTCTTAACGGCAGAAGAACTGCTTTTCGGGGTCGGCGGAGTGACGCTGCTGGAACTATTTGGCTGTGGTGGAGTCACCACGCTCGAAGAAGACGGAGGAACCGGGGCGTCGAAGTCCACGCACTTGCCGTTCGGCATGAGGATGGGGAGGGCCGCGATATGTGCTGTAGTGAGAGTTGTCGTCTGGTCGAGGCTCTTAATGGCGCCTGTCGCAAAGTCAGCATAACCTACCGGGATACCGCTCGGATTCGTTACGACCGTGGTCGGGTAGATAAGATAATCGCCCGTGGCGTCTTTCAAGTGGTAGGCGGGTTCTTTAATTTTGTAACGGACACCGTCACCCTCCACAACCGGGAGTGTCGAAAGGTCGATGCCATTGATGATTGGATTTCCCGAAAGGTCTAGCATGTTCACGATGGTCGTGTTGGGCATTGCTGTGATGGAACCTATCGGGGTTCCAGCTTCATCCGTGACGATGAGGTCAGTATAGATGAGGTAGTTCTTGTCAGCGGCCAAGTACCATGCGGCCTCGCAAGACGAAACGTTGGGCTTGACGGGCACAACGTTGGGCTTCAGGGTACAGTTACCTGGAACACCGGCAATGAACTTCACTCTGCTCTCGTCGTTCAAGTCGAGCTGGTTGATGATATTGTTCCCGTTCAGGTCCTTGACGATGACGACATCTGTGTTCAGTACATTGACAATGGTACCAATTTGTGTGCCGGTCAAGTCGGTCAACTTTTCCTGGGCTCTGAAAATGACAAAGCCTTCGGCAGGCATGTACCATGCATCTTCACAAGGAACAAAAGAGACTTCTCCGCCCTCGTTAGAGGGGGATGCTTTGTCGTCAGAACAAGAACAGGTCAAAACTACGGTCCCCATCGCAAGGAGGGACTTCAAAAGGGGGTATTTCATAGAGCGTCCTCGAAATTATCCCCAAACACCGAGACCTAAAATAGAAATATTATATATAATGGCTTGTAAAAAAAAATTTTGGCGTTGTTTTCGCGTTGTAATAGTGAGCTAGAACAAATTAGGCAGGAATAATCACGAAAAAAAAGAAGAATGAATAACTAAAAAATAAGTTTGAGGGACAAAATTCTTAAAAATGTGAGTAAAAAGGGGTAGGGCATTTAATAGCTCGGGTGGAATGCAAATCGGACGTCTGCGGTGACACCCAAAAAATGCGCATATTTCATTTTTGCCGATATCCCGACGCTCCAGCCGTTGATGATTCCGGGCCAGTTGTGCAATCGGTAATTGAGACTTTCCACGGACCTTTCGTACCTTATTCCGAGTGAATAGTAATAGACGTCCTTGTCGAAATCGTAATAGCCTACGCCGATTTCCGGCTGCACTGCCCACTTATTATATTTGTCGTGGATGTTGAATATCGGCCTGTACAAAAGGGTGAAATCTGTGGCGGGTACAAAAGCGTTGTGCTCGAAGGATGCACTGTCCGTTTTGTCCTTTTCGTTTGGAATTTTGAAGGAACTCCCTTTGTTGATGCCGAAGTTGATGCTCGCGCTCAATGCGAATGTCCCTATCCTGGTGGGCATGCCGAGCAGGAAATGCAATCCTATGAACTCCCCGTAAATGGAATCCTGCGAACCTTGCAAATGCGAGAATGACGCTTCAAAGCCGCCGTAAACCCAGTAGCCGTCTTTTAGGGGTATCCGGTGAGGCATCTTTTGCAGGGTGTAGAGTTTTTTGTAAAATTCGGAATCGTATTTGCCATATTTAAAATAGAGTCGCCCCAGAGAATCCGCTATGGCTTGGAGTTCTTCGGATTCCTTTTCGTATTCCATCCTAGCGAAGTATATGTTGTTCCTTTTTTTTCGATGACGGTTTCCGCCGGCTCGCCGTATTCCATCTTGCAAGTGGTGCCGCTGCCGTCCGGTCGCTGGACAAGCCAGAGAGCGTCTGACTTGGAACGGACCATATCCATCGCGGAAGATGATGCGATGGCGATGAGAAGCAGGGGTGTGATGAATTTTTTCAAGCGGTTCTGGTACGCTGAGATTTGTGTAGGCACTTCGGCCAATATATGAAATTTTTTATTCAGCTGACATAATAAAATCTGAGAGAAATTTTTTTGGGGGTTGTGAAATTCGGGATTTGGAATGAAAGTGCAAAATGTTGAAAGTCAATGGATTGGAATGTGATGAAATGTAAAATTTTGTAAAATTATCAAATGTAAAAATCTTTTTACTTTTAAGAGCGCGACTGAGGATGCTGTTTTGGGACGAATTGTTGAAAATGTTGATAAAATGTTAGAAAACTGGTTTTACAGTTGAAATAAAATATTGAACCTTTGAAATTTGAATAAAAAAGGGCATTTTAATCCTATGAAAAATCCGTGTTTTTTTCAGTCGGCAAACACCCGAAAAACTGTGGATAAGTCCGAAAAATCGCATTTTTGGCGAAATTTCAAAAGAAAAATACTTGCAATTTACCCAATATTTATTAAATTTGTGTTCCAATTTCGCAGAGTACCGCTTCCTATGCTTTGCGAAAATACGGAGAATCAATGTATTCTCTTGAACTTGAAGCGATAAACCTTCTGCTGAAGAAGAGGAAAAAATGGCAAAAGAACATTTTGACAGAAGCAAGCCGCACTGCAACATCGGCACCATCGGTCACGTTGACCACGGTAAAACCACCCTCACCGCTGCAATCTGCACGACTCTTGCAGCCAAGGGTCTCGCCGCCGCAAAGCGTTTCGACGAAATCGACAACGCTCCGGAAGAAAAGGCTCGTGGTATCACGATCAACACCTCCCACGTGGAATACACCACTGCCAACCGTCACTACGCACACGTTGACTGCCCGGGGCATGCTGACTATGTGAAGAACATGGTGACTGGTGCTGCCCAGATGGACGGCGCTATCCTCGTCGTTGCTGCTACTGACGGCCCGATGCCGCAGACTCGCGAACACATCCTTCTCGCACACCAGGTCGGCGTGCCGAAGATCGTCGTGTTCATGAACAAGTGCGACATGGTCGATGACGCCGAAATTCTCGACCTCGTCGAAATGGAAGTCCGCGAACTTCTCTCCAAGTACGACTTTGACGGTGACAACACCCCGATCATCCGCGGTTCCGCACTCAAGGCCCTCGAAGGCGATCCGGAATACCAGGACAAGGTCATGGAACTCATGGACGCTTGCGACACCTACATCCCGCTCCCGCACCGCGATACCGACAAGCCGTTCCTCATGCCGATCGAAGACGTGTTCACGATCACTGGCCGCGGCACCGTCGCTACTGGCCGTATCGAACGCGGTATCGTCCGCCTGAACGACAAGGTCGAACGCATCGGTCTCGGTGAAACCACCGAATACGTCATCACGGGCGTGGAAATGTTCCGCAAGCTCCTCGACGACGCCCAGGCCGGTGACAACGTCGGTCTTCTCCTCCGCGGCGCCGAAAAGAAGGACATCGTCCGTGGCATGGTTCTTGCCGCTCCGAAGTCCGTGACTCCGCACACCGAATTCAAGGCTGAAATCTACGTTCTCACGAAGGACGAAGGTGGCCGCCACACGCCGTTCATGAACGGCTACCGTCCTCAGTTCTACTTCCGCACCACCGACGTTACCGGCACGATTCAGCTTCCGGAAGGCGTCGAAATGGTGACCCCGGGTGACACCGTCACGATCCACGTTGACCTCATCGCCCCGATCGCCATGGAAAAGCAGCTCCGCTTCGCTATCCGCGAAGGTGGCCGTACTGTTGGTGCTGGCTCTGTAACCGAAATCATCAAGTAAGGAATAATCATGGCTGGTGAACGCATCCGTATTCGCTTGAAGAGCTTCGATCATCGTATGATCGACCGCTCTGCTCAAGACATCGTGAATACAGCTAAGAACACTGGGGCTCGCATTGCCGGCCCCATCCCTCTTCCGACGAAGATCCAGAAGTATACGGTGATTCGCTCTCCGCATATTGACAAGACTTCCCGTGAACAGTTCGAATCCCGTACGCACAAGCGTCTTATCGACATCCTTGATGCTACGCCGCAAACTGTAGATTCCCTCATGAAACTTGACTTGCCGGCAGGCGTTGAAGTCGAAATTAAGGTCTAATAACAATGAACGGTATTCTCGCAAAGAAGTTGGGAATGACCCAAGTGTTCACGGAACAGGGCGAATGCGTCCCTGTCACGGTTCTCGAAGCCGGTCCGTGCGTGGTCGTTTGCCATAAGACAGAAGAGAAGGACGGCTACACTGCTGTCCAGATCGGCTTTGGTCTCAAGAAGGAACAGCGTGCCAACAAGGCAGAAATCGGCCATTTCAAGAAGGCTGATGTCGCTGTCCGCGAACACCTTGCCGAATTTGATGTCGCTGATCTCGAATCCTGGCCGGTTGGCAAGGAATTCGGCGCTGCCGACTTCGCTGATGCAAAGACGGTGAACGTCTCTGGCATCTCCAAGGGTCATGGTTTCTCTGGCACTATCAAGCGCCACGGTTTCCACAGCGGTCCTCGTTCCCATGGTACGCACAATATGCGCGAACCGGGTGGTACGTCCGCTCACTCCTATCCGGGTCGTGTTTTCCCGGGTAAGCGTATGGCTGGTCAGTACGGCAACAAGAAAGTGACCGTGAAGCACCTCCAGGTCGTCAAAGTTGATGGCGACCGCAACCTGATCTTCGTCCGTGGCGCTGTCCCGGGTGCGAAGAACAGCATCATCGTGGTGAGGAAAGACTAATGGCTAGTGCAAAGCTTTTCGCCGCTACTGGCGATTTTAAGAATGATATCCAGCTCCCGGCTCTCTTCGACCAGGAAGTCAACAAGGTCTGCATGTACCTCCACATCAAGGCTATCCTGAACAACAACCGTCAGGGTACTGCCCAGACTAAGTCCAAGGGCGAAGTCAGCGGCGGTGGCCAGAAGCCGTGGAAGCAGAAGGGTACGGGTCGCGCTCGTTCCGGCCAGAACACCTCTGCTGTGTGGGTTCGTGGTGCCAAGGCTCACGGTCCGAAGTCTCATGACTATTTCGAAAAGGTAAACAAGAAGGTCAAGAAGATCGCTTTCCACTCTGCACTCGCTGCAAAGGCCCAGGAAGGCAAGGTCCTCGTGTTCGAAGCCCTCAGCTTCGCCGCCCCGAAGACCAAGGATCTCCTCGCTGTCCTCAATAAGGCTGGCGTCGAACAGCGCAATGCTCTGTTTGTCGTGAGCGCTAAGGACGAAAACCTCTACCTCTCCTCCAACAACATTCCTTGGTGCCGTTGCGCCCGCGTCGAAGATGTCAATACTTACGACATCGTCCGTGCGAACAACGTTGTCATCTCCCAGGCTGCTCTTGCAGAACTTGAAGGAGGCCGCTAATGAAAGAAATTCGTGAAATCCTCGTTGCTCCGCACGTCACCGAAGAAACCATGAAGAACATGGTGAATCGCCGTACTGATGTGCACAAGTACGTGTTCAAGGTTGCCATGGACGCTAGCAAGGATGAAATCAAGGCCGCTATCGAAAAGCGCTTTGATGTCAAGGTCGCCAAGGTCAACACGTTGATCAACCGCGGCAAGATCAAGCGCGTCCGCATGGTCGCTGGCAAGAAACCGAACTGGAAGAAGGCCTACATCACGTTGAAGGCCGGGCAAAAGATTGCCGAGTTTGAAGGAGTATAACCATGGGTCTGAAATCTTATCGCCCGATTACCCCGACACTGCGTTACAAGCAGATTGGTGACCGCAAGGAAATCACTGCCGAAAAGCCGTACAAGCCGCTTACCGAAGGTATCAAGCGTAGCTCCGGCCGTAACAATGCTGGTGAAATTACCTCCCGTCGTCGTGGTGGTGGTCACAAGAAACTGTATCGTATCATCGACTTCAAGCGTCAGTTTGCCGGTCTCTCCTGCACTGTCGAAACAATCGAATACGATCCGAACCGTACCGCTCGCATCGCTCTCGTCAAGTACGAAAACGGCAAGCGCGCATACATCATCGCTCCGGCCGATATCAAGGTTGGCGATGTGCTGAAGTCCGGTGAAGGCGCTGAATTCCGCGTAGGTAACGCAATTCCTCTCCGCGACATTCCGCTGAACACGGTTATCCACAACATCGAAATGAAGCCGGGCAAGGGTGCCCAGATTGCTCGTTCCGCTGGTGCCGGTGCTGAACTGGTTGCCAAGGACGGCAAGCTCTGCCAGGTCAAGCTTCCGAGTGGCGAAGTCCGCTACATTCCGGAAGACTGCCTCGCTACCGTTGGTCAGGTTTCCAATATCGATCACATGAATGAATCCTCGGGTTCTGCAGGCCGCTCTCGCTGGCTCGGCATTCGCCCGTCCGTCCGTGGTGTCGTTATGAACCCGGTCGATCACCCCCTTGGTGGTGGTGAAGGTCGTACCTCTGGTGGTCGTCATCCGTGCTCTCCTTGGGGTAAGAACTCTAAGGGTGCCAAAACTCGTAACAATAAGCGTACCGATAAGTTTATCGTACGTCGTCGTCAGAAGAGGGCCTAATTCATGTCCAGATCCCTTAAGAAAGGTGCTTTCGTGGATTCCCACGTTTTGAGCAAAGCCCAGG
>CAMKLO010000088.1 GCA_946413655.1 uncultured Fibrobacter sp.
GCCCTCAACGCCAAAGCCCAAAATTCCAACCGGAGAAACAAGTGTATTCTGCATATAAACCTCAAAGATAGTAGTTAGTCCTTAGTCAATAGCTTCTAGCAACTATACTAATGACCAATAACTACAGATTAAAATTTAGCAACCCTTACCAGAGATGGGCGCCAAGACCAATCATGAAATGGTTTTGAAAGCCTTCCTTGCAATCCCATTTTGCGGTATATTTGATTTTCTGGACCTGCACTCCGTTAGTACGAATGTCTATTACTTTGTTTAAACATTAAAGTCCGCCCCAACAAGGGCGGACTTCTGAATGCGGTCAGACTGCTCGAACAAACGAGCGACCTAAATCTTTACTTCGCGGCTTTCTTCTTTGCCTTCGGAGCTTCAGCTGGAGCTGCTGCTTCAGGAGCCGGAGCGGTTTCGGTCTTCACTTCGGCTGCAGGTGCGGCCGGAGTTTCAGCAGCAGGAGCAGCATCAGCCTTGACATCGGCAGCCGGAGCTTCGGTAGCCGGAGCGTTGAACGTTGCCGGGAGAGCCGGAACTTCCGGAGCCTGTTCGGCAGCGTTTTGGCTAGTTGCCTTCTGCATGGTGGACTGTTCAACCACCTGGTCCTGCTTAGCCGTGATGAGGCCGAGAGCGAAAACCACGATGAAGAAAATCACAGCAACGACACGGGTCAGCTTCTGGATGAAAGTCGCTGCGCCGGCGGTGGAGAATGCTGATTGCGAAGTCATGCCACCGAGCCCTGCCAGGCCGCCCATCTTGTCGTTCTGCACGAGAACGAGGAGGGAGAGGAAAAGGCAGAGAAACACGTGGAGGACGATCAATACCCAAAAGAGAGTTGCCATTTGTGATGTTCCTTTCGTTAAATGTTACTTGGCTTCGGCAGCGTCGATAATTTCCTTGAAGGTGTTAGCCTTGAGGCCTGCACCACCGATAAGACCACCGTCGATGTCCTTCTGAGCGAGGAGGCCGGCTGCGTTGGCGCCCTTCATGGAGCCACCGTACTGGATGCGCATGCCTTCTGCAACAGCTTCGCCGTAGATTTCCTTGACAACGGAGCGGACGTAGGCCTGAGTTTCTTCAGCCTGTTCGTCGGTAGCGGTAACGCCAGTGCCGATTGCCCAAACCGGTTCGTAAGCGAGAACGCACTTGGCTGCGTCTTCTGCGGAAACGTCCTTGAAAGCGCCTTTGACCTGGAGGCCAATCACTTCCTTGAGGATGCCGCCCTGGCGCTGGTCGAGAGTTTCACCGATGCAGATAATCGGCTTGAGACCGGCTTCGAGAGTCTTCTTGACCTTGAGGTTCACCGTTTCTTCCGTTTCGTGGAAGTACTGACGCTGTTCGGAGTGACCGATAATCACGTATTCGGCACCGATTTCCTTGACCATGTCGATGGAAACCTTACCGGTGTATGCGCCCTGGTCCTTCCAGTGGATGTCCTGGATAGCGAGCTTCACATTCGTACCCTTGATGACGTCGGCAACCTTGGCGGCGGCGAGATAAGTCGGGGCAATGACCACTTCGGTCTTCTTCACGTCCTTGACAGCTTCCACAATATCCTTGGCGAGCTGAACGGATTCGCTCACCGTCTTGTTCATCTTCCAGTTACCAGCAATGATATACTGACGCATAATTAACTCCTTGAGTTGTTTTAAAATTTAACGCGCGTAAATGTAGAAAATCCTTTTGCGAATGTCACCCCGTATAAAAAAAAACGCCCCTCGGCGGTTAAACCAAGGGGTGCAGTTTTACTTAGTTACTAGTTACTAGTTAGTAGTTACTAGTTAGTAGTTACTAGTTAGTAGTTACTAGTTAATAGTTAGTAGTTACTAGTGATTGTAATAAGAACATTTCTAGTAACTAGTAACTTAGAACTCATAACTGCGGCGAAGTCGCCCTAGTAACTTAGAACTCATAGCTGCGGCGAAGTCGCCCTAGTAACTTAGAACTCATAACTGCGGCGAAGTCGCCCCAGTAACAAGTAATTCAGAACTACGAACTCAATAAACTAGTGATCGTAGTTGCTCGAACGGCTGGAAGTCGGCGGAGGAGAGCCACCGTAGCGGTCGCCTTCGATCTTGTCGAGGACCTTTTCTGCTTCATAGCCTTTAAGACGAGCCTGTTCCGGATACTTCCAGAAGAGACGTGTGATGAGCTTTCCTTCAGCAGTGTTGTATTCCCAGATAAGACCATCGGACTTTTCTATATCGGGTGGGCCCCACAGAAGGTTTACCATGTCGGTAGTCATGCCTTCTTCGACATAGCCCTGCTTGAAGGTGTTCTGCAAGTGCTTGTCGATGCCCATGCTTTCCTTGGAAATGAAGTACTCGCGTTCGTATTCGTTCTGGCCGACGCCGCGTTCAATCAGCACCGGAGAGGAATACTTGTTGTTCGTACATCCAAACAGCATGAGGGCACCAAAAGAAATTATGCACAGATGGGAAAATTTCATTGGATCTCCTTGTATTTGATGACCTCAAAATAAGAATTTATTGAGCAAGTAGCTAAATAATTTTTAGATTTTACACTGAAATGAATAAGATTAATGCTTTGTTTAAAATTATTTTACTTAATGTGGCGCTTTTGGGCTCATTGTGTTTCGGTGCGATTAACTTTGACCAGTCCAATTTGGTAGGACTCCGCTATGGACCGAACCTTTCTTGGGGTGGCATGGTGAACACCCCGATTGTTTTGGGGCAATGGGTGCCGCAGGCGAACGTGGGCATGCGCTATACCTGGCTTGAACCTTTGGCTCCCTTGAATTATGGCGACCCGATTGGCGTTGCTTCGTCGTACCTCAAGATGGACGCTTCCATTGATTTGTCCCCGTTTTACGGCGGTTTTCGCGCAGGAATGGGGCTTAGGCCGTTCAAGATAAACCCGCAAATAGAGCTTGGCGTTGTCTATGAAAGCTATTTCTATTTCAAGTCGAATCTTGAAATGGTCAATGCCGATGTCAAGGGCGGCGGTCATATTGCTGAATCGTGGAATTCCGATTACATCCTAGACAATGTGGGAAAATCGGATTTCGACTACGCCCAGTTGTTCGACTTGAGTTTGGATTTTACCTACACCTTCCCGCGAGGGAGCGTTATAGGCGTTGGCGCCCATTACGTACTCACGGACATCAGCACTGATTTCGAGGGTAAAAGCTACGATTACGAACGCAACATTCCCGTGTTCAGCCGCGACTATATTGTTGAAATACAAAGTTTCGGGCGCTTCCCGGTGAACGAAAATGTGGCCGTCGTTTATGAAGGGTTGTATCTCAAGACCGGGCTTCTGCGTAGCGGCGGTAACGTCAGGAAGGAATCGCTAAGCTATAGAATGATGCTTCTGGGCGCACACCTTTCGTGGAAAAACGGCTTCCACAATTTTATAGTCCAGGGCGGCATGTGGAGCCGCGACAAAAAGCGTTTCTATAACGGCTCATTCGCCCAGCAGTTGCTTATTCAGCTTGAGTATAAGGGGTATTTTTCTTTCCCCTTCCATAGCAGTCATTTTTCCGAATAGCTTGGGAACAGGGAAGAGAATCTTCGGTTTCTCCGACTTGCGTAGCGGGTCCGCCTCCAGAGCGTGCGCTGGATAGGCCGAGCGAATCCAAAGATTTCCGCCGTAGTCGCCGCTAGCGACATTCACGAGCGTAGGAAGTAGTTCGCCCGCGTATGATTTCCAGTTTGAAATTGTGAAATAGCGATTCTTGGAAGCTCCGTGCATCACAACCTTTTCCGGATGCGGGAGCGAATCGGTGACAAGACTCCACCACATGTTGGAATACGCAGTCGCAAGAATGCTGTTCGGCATACTCAGTCTTGTTGAATCAGGACATTTGAAGAATCCGTTTGCCAAAAGTTCTAGGTCGTCGAGTCTTAGAGGGGTCTTTCCGATTTTTTCCTTGAGATGGTGCAAACCGAGCTGGCGCTTGGCCTTTGATTCCCCGATAAGCATGTAGCGGTAGTGGCCTGCTGTAACGAACATGAACGAAGGACTGTCGTAAAGGTTTACAAAAAAAGTGTCGAGGGTTTCGTTGTGGTGTCTCCATTCGATGGATGCGCTGGTCCTGTTTTTCTGTTCGTTGACGAACCGGCCTTCGATGTTCACAATCATAGGGGCGTCCGTTAAAAGACGGGGGCAAACTTTTTGCTTGTCGCTTTGTGCCATTAGCGAAATTGTCGCGATGCAGACAACGATAGCTGTTAATTTTATGTCTCGAATCATATATTTTGAATATAGATAAATTTATGACATATTCGTTAATATTTGATGGTTAAACTTCCGTAACTCAAGCTTAAAAAAAGAAAACCCCGGCGCTTCCCAAATGGCTAAAAAAGGAAGAACCAGGGTTTATGTTTTTTCAGGAAGAAATTTAAGTAGTAGGCAGTAGGAAGTAGACGGTAGGCAGTTGGCGTTTGTCACTCTGGTCTGTGCCGGGCCGTCTTACACGGTTTAGCCTTCGTCTTGGATACTTTCTCCGTCACCGTCATCGCCAAGGTCAACGGCGTCGTTTTCACCAAGCTTGAAGAGTTCCACATCCTTCATGCTTTCGCGAATCTTCTGCTCGATTTCGTTGCAGAGCTCTACGTTGTCCTTTAAGAACAGGCGAGTATTCTCGCGGCCTTGGCCAATGCGTTCATTGTTGTAGCTGAACCAGGAACCGCTCTTCTGGATGATGTCCAGTTCGCAGGCGAGGTCGAGGATGGACGCTTCGCGTGAAATGCCTGCACCGTACAGGATGTCGAATTCGCACTGGGTGAACGGTGCCGCGACCTTGTTCTTTACGATTTTTACTCGGGTGCGGTTGCCGATGACTTCTTCGCCGTTCTTGATGGCGGCGATACGACGGATGTCGATACGCTGCGTGGCGTAGAACTTCAGTGCGTTACCGCCAGTCGTCGTTTCCGGGTTGCCGAACATCACGCCAATCTTCATGCGGAGCTGGTTGATGAATAGCATGCAGGTGTTCGACTTGGAGAGAATGCCGGTGAGCTTGCGGAGGGCCTGAGACATGAGACGAGCCTGCAGGCCCACGTGGTTGTCTCCCATTTCGCCGTTGATTTCGGCTTGCGGAACGAGTGCTGCCACAGAATCGACAACGATGATGTCGATGGCGCCAGAACGCACGAGCGTTTCGGCAATGTCCAAAGCCTGCTCGCCGGTATCCGGCTGCGAGACGAGGAGCGATTCGATATCGACGCCGAGCTTGCGGGCATAGACCGCGTCAAATGCGTGTTCTGCGTCGATGAACGCCGCCACGCCACCAAGCTTTTGCGCTTCGGCAATCGCATGCAGAGCAAGCGTCGTCTTGCCGGAAGATTCCGGTCCATAAATTTCGATGATGCGTCCGCGGGGGAACCCGCCTACGCCAAGTGCCATGTCCAGCTGGATGCAGCCCGTCGGGATGACCGGGATGTCTTCGACTGGTTGTTGACCGAGGGCCATGATGGAACCTTTACCGTAGTTCTTTTCGATTTGGGCGATTGCTGCTTCGACGGCTTTTGCCTTTTCGCTGGAAAGGTTGCTTGTGGGTGTTGTTGCTTTTTTGGCCATTTTTGACTCCGTTTTTCTTTTTGTTTTTTGTTAATATACTAATTAGTGAACTTTTGTGCAAGTGCTTTTTTGGCTATTCAGTAAAAAAAGTAGCTTGCTCATTATCTTATACACGCTTTTTTCACGGATTTGTCCCCGATTTCCTGCAAAAATTTCGCAAAAAGCTTCATTTTGCAAACTATTGGCGACACACATCCATACTGTACCGACCGGTTTTCCCGGAACGGCGCCTGTTGGGCCCGCGATTCCCGACGTGGCGACCGCCCATTCGCAGTGGAATAGCTTGCGGGCGCCTTCGGCCATGGCTTTTACCGTCTGTTCGCTCACGGCACCGTATTTCGCGAGAATTTCGTTATCAACCCCCAGCAACTCGTGCTTGATTTCGTTCTGGTAGGCAACGATTCCACCCATCAAAATCGCGGAGGACCCAGCTTCGTTGACGATGCTCGATGCGATAAGCCCGCCTGTGCAGGATTCCGCTGTTGCCATCATCTCGCCGCGCTTGATCAGTTCATCCTTGATTTTCAAGGCCAGCTCGTGAATTTCGTGTTCGATATTGATTGTTTCGTTCATCATTACACCCATAAGTTAAAAACATTAAGTGTCAAAAACAGACATTTTTATAAAATTTTAAAAAATTGTCATTCCCGGCTCCGACCGGGAATCTCCATCATGTGACGCAAAATTAAATAAATTCCAGCCTTTGCGAATCTCCGCTTTTGCACCATTCGTATAATCTTTTTCTATATTCGCCGCAAATGACTCCAAAATCCATTATAATTGCACTTCTGGTGATGTGTGCGTCTCTTTTCGCAGAGACGCCGGCATCGGTCTTTGCGGATAGCTTGGGTCAAGAAAGCGCCAAGACGGCAAACAGCGTGGCTGTAACAGATTCCAGTGCGAACGCGGCTGCTGTTGCAGATTCTCTAACGGATGTCGCCGCCAGTTCGGTTGCCGATGTTGTGTCGGACGTTGTAACCGACGATGAAGTCGAAGACGAAACTGATTCGGATACGCCCCCCGAGGTGGATTTTGAAACATCTACGACTCCGCTAGTCAAAGGCAAGACTGGCATTGTGGCTATCGACACGCTCCCCGTGAACGAATGGGATATCCCGACAAAGCACAATTCCCTCAAGTACGCCATGCTCTTTAGCTTGCTCCCCGGTGGCGGCCAGTATTACACGGAACATTACGTTCGTGGGGGATTCTTGACAGGCATTGAAGGCTTGCTGATATACGACATCTTTTTCAACAGGTCTTACCAGCGGGATAGACTCTTGGATCGCGCACGCCCTTTCCAGGATTCGGTTCTCTATTTTACGACAAAAGTCCTGGAAGCCCGCAAAAATGGATCGTCTCGCGACAGCGTCTTGTATTATCATGACAAACGATTGGAGTTCCTGGAACGCGTCCGAGCGCAGAGCGACAAGAAAATGGAACAGGAAGATGTGCGCAAGGCGGAACTGGCATGGCTTATCGGTATTCACCTTTACGGCATGTTCGATACGTTTGGCATTTGGTACAACAACAATCGCAGGAGTTCCGAATATCGCGATATGAAAACCGCTGTGCTTTGGGCTCTTTTGCCGGGTGGTGGCCAGATTTTCAATCGAGACTTTGGCAAGGCGGGCCTAGTTTATATGGGAATTCTCGGGGCGGCGGTGAGTGTTTCAACTTCGCAGAACATGGTCAACTATTACCTTGACCGTAAACATTTGGTTGAAAAAGAAAGCCCGAGGTCCGAAGAATATGACCGCATCACCGAGCGCGTAACATACTACCGCAAAAACCGTAACACATATATTTGGGGTGGAGTGTTAATTTATTTATACTCTATTGCCGATGCCGCGGTAGATGCTCTTCTGAGCGATTTCGATAGCCCATTGCATTTAGCGCTTGTTCCAAATTTCGATGGCGGTGCCCAAGCCGTCATGTCATTTGATTTTTAGTGCTTACTTTGTCACCCCGGACTTGTTCTCTTTGACTACTTCGTGGTTGACGCATCCAGCGCCGGCACTTATGTAGTCATAATCCGCGTATAGGGACGGGGCCCCTTACACGGTACTCTCTTACAGTTGTCCTGCTAAAAACGTCATCCTGACCCTCGTAAGGGGGGGGAGGATCCAGTCAATGAACCATTCGTCTAATCGCCCATCTTTAGCGTGGGCATCGGGATTCCGTCGTGCAGCTTCGTAAACGTTCCGTAGAACTTCCCGTCTTCGTTACGAGTAAATTCAAACTTCGTTACCATGGCGTAACTGTACATTCCTTCGGCGAAGACCTCGTCCGGTAGTCCGCACCGCGAATGCTGCAATGCGGCGATTACTCCCGCATGCGTGATGCACAGGAATTCGCCTTCGTCGGGGAGCGAGTCGAGGAATTTCCCGGCGCGTTCGTCGATATCGTAGAAGTTCTCGCCTTCGGGGAACCGGTACCCGCGGAGGTTGCTTATCCAGGCGTGCATCTCCGAACGGGGAACGGCGGTCAGCTTTTGACCTTCCCATGTGCCGAAGTTGAGCTCGATGATGGCAGGTTCTTTTTCGATGGCTAGACCGGTGGCCGCGGATGCCTTTTCTGCGAGCTTTAGGCAACGTATAAGCGGACTGGAAAATAAGCGTGTGGGCTTGGCTTTTGCTTCAAGAAGCGCCTTGATGGCGCCGGCGGATTCTTCTTCGAACGTGGGGGAGACATCGAAATCCAGTCTCCCGTAACAAACATCGTTAGGATTGTAAGGCTTTGTATGTCGAATCGTCCAAAGAATCATGATATCAGTAAGCTGTGGTTAGTAGGCCGTGGATTGATGCAACGTCATTCTGAGCGTAGCGAAGAATCCAGTGACGTTCTTTAAATAAAAAACGCCCTTGACGGGCGCAATATAAAAAATCCTAGGCTACCTGAGCACATAAAGATCCGCAAGTCCGTTGCTGCTTTCGCCCTGGCGAGTTGCCCGCAAATAATCATTGCGCAGGGCCTAGGACCCGCAAATATAGAATCAGAATTCATTTTTTGCAAGGATTTCTTGAACTCACGTGGAACAAATTGTTCCTATATAATACAAATTTTGTGATAAATTACACGAAAGTGGGCAAAATGGTCTCGTTTTTGTACCTTTTTTCGCAAAATCTTCGTAACTAATGTTTTACTGTTAAAAAAATGTTACTATATTCAGTAGTAGGTGTTTCGGGTTTGTTGTTTTTATAGTTGGGGTATGTTATGAAAAAGGGAAAGTTTACATTCAGAACCGTTCTTGGTTCTTTCTTGCTGGCATTCGGATATATTGTGCCAGCCTC
>CAMKLO010000089.1 GCA_946413655.1 uncultured Fibrobacter sp.
GACGCCGACGACGGACGCAAAATCCGCATGATGACCTTCGGGCCCATCAGCATCCATCCCGACTACAAGCGGCAAGGCTACGGCAAAGCGCTGCTCGACTATTCCATGGAAATCGCACGGAAGATGAGAGGCGGCTGCCTGCTCATCGTCGGAAACATCGGATTCTACGGCAAGAGCGGATTCGTCCCCGCTTACACCAAGGGCATCCGATACGCCGACGACCCGAACAGCGACGCGCCATACTTCTTGTGCAAGGAACTCGACGAGGGATTCCTGGACGGAGTGACAGGCTCGTACAAAGACCCCGAGGGCTATTTCGTAACCGAGCGAATGCCCGAAGAATTCGAGAAGTACGAAGCAAGCTTCCCGCCTAAGGAAAAGCTAGTGCTCCCCGGACAACTGTAATGGTAAAGGCAGCTCGCGAGATGCGGGCTGCACTTTTATTTAAAACTTACACATTCTGAAAAGCCTTACAACTAGCCTTTACAGAATTAACATATTGCAAATCCCGTAAAATTTTCTAAACTTTTATTGGAGAAATTTTAACATCAGAAGGGTATTTTTATGGCTAAAACTACCAAGAATGCAAGTGACATTACCGTGCTCGGTACCGATGCGGAAGCTTTCCGCAAGGCATTTACCGACCACATCCACCACACGCTCGCCCGCAGCAAATACACGGTGACGGACCACGAAAAGTTCCTCGCCGTGGCTTACGCCGTGCGTGACCGTCTTGTCGATCGCTGGATCAAGACGCAGAACACTTACTACGAAAAGGACGTCAAGCGCGTCTATTACTTGTCTTTGGAATTCTTGATTGGCCGTACGCTCGGCAACTCCGTGCTGAACCTCGACGTCGAAAGCGCCGTCACAGAAGCCCTCGACGAAATCGGCATGACGCTCGAAGAACTCCGCGAACAGGAAGTGGATGCGGGCCTTGGCAACGGTGGCCTCGGCCGCTTGGCAGCATGTTTCCTCGACTCCATGGCCACGCTCGAACTCCCGGCAACGGGTATGGGTATCCGTTACGAATACGGTATGTTCAGCCAGAAGATTGTGAACGGCGAACAGGAAGAACAGCCGGACAACTGGCTGCGTCTCCCGAACCCCTGGGAAATCGCCCGCCCGGCAAACGCCATCAAGGTCCCGTTCGGCGGCTACGTGGTAAGCTGGATGGACGAAAACGGCCGTCTCCGCAACCGCTGGGAAACGAAGGACTACGTGCTCGCCCTCCCCTACGACACGCCGATTCCGGGTTACAAGAACAATACGGTGAACAACCTCCGCCTCTGGAGCGCCAAGTCCGCTGACGACTTCGGTCTTAGCTACTTCAACAACGGTGACTACATCGCCGCTGTGCAGGACATGGAACTTTCCGAAACCATTTCCAAGGTGCTCTACCCGAACGACGCTTCCATGAACGGTAAGGAACTGCGCCTCAAGCAGCAGTACTTCCTCTGCTCCGCTTCGTTGCAGGATATCATCAAGCGCTTCAAGAAGCTCCACAACAACGACTGGAAGCTCTTCCCGGAAAAGGTCGCTATCCAGCTGAACGACACGCACCCGGCTATCTCCATCGCCGAAATGATGCGCATCCTCCTTGACATCGAAAATCTCGAATGGGACGAAGCTTGGGACATCGTGACGCACACGTTCGCCTACACGAACCACACGCTCATGCCGGAAGCTCTTGAAAAGTGGCCGGTCAGCTTGTTCGAAAAGCTTTTGCCGCGTCACCTCCAGATTATTTACGAAATCAACGCACGTTTCCTCCGCATGGTATCCATGAAGTGGCCTGGCGACAACAACCGTCTCGCCCGCATGAGCCTTATCGAAGAAGGCGGCTGCAAGATGGTCCGCATGGCTTACCTCTCCATCGTGGGTTCGTTTGCTGTGAACGGCGTGGCAGCGCTCCACTCCGACCTCCTCAAGACGACGCTCTTCAAGGACTTCTACGAACTGTGGCCTGAAAAGTTCAACAACAAGACGAACGGCGTGACGCCGCGTCGCTGGGTCCGCAAGGCTAACCCGGCCATGTCCGAGCTCATCTCTTCCAAGATTGGCGAATCCTGGGTCAAGGATCTGGACGACCTCAGGAAACTCGAACCGTTCGCAAAGGACGCCGAATTCCAAAAGGCATTCATGGCCGTCAAGAAGCAGAACAAGGAACGCCTCGCCAAGTACCTCAAGGCAACGCAGGGCGTGGATGTTGACGTGAACACGTTCTTCGACGTGCAGGTCAAGCGCATTCACGAATACAAGCGCCAGCTCTTGAACATTCTCCACGCCATCCACCTATACATCCAGGTCAAGGACGGCAAGGAAATCATGCCGCGCACCATCATGATTGGTGGTAAGTCCGCTCCGGGTTACTGGATGGCTAAGCAGATTATCCGTCTTGCAAACGCAGTCGCATCTATCATTGACGCTGACCCGGATTGCAAGGGCAAACTCAAGATGGTGTTTCTCGAGAACTACCGTGTGTCTTTCGCCGAAAAGATTATCCCGGCTGCAGACCTTTCCGAACAGATTTCTACCGCCGGTACCGAAGCTTCGGGCACGGGCAACATGAAGTTTGCTTTGAACGGTGCTCTCACGATCGGCACGCTCGACGGCGCCAACGTGGAAATGAAGGAAGAAGTCGGTGACGACAACATCTTCATCTTCGGCCTCACCGTTGAAGAAGTGACGGACCTCTTGGCCAAGGGCTATCGTCCGCGCGACTTCTACGAGAAGGACGACGATCTGCGCCGCGTGATTGACCTCATCAATTCCGGATTCTTCAGCCCCGACCATCCGGAAACGTTCAAGCACATTGCCGAAAAGCTGCTCTCGCATGACCCGTACATGCTCTGCGCCGACTTCCGCAGCTATGTGGATATGCAGAAGAAGGTTGCCGAAGCATACCAGGACAAGAAGCACTGGGCAGAAATGGCAATCCTCAACGTCGCTCGCATGGGCAAGTTCAGCTCTGACCGTACCATCAAGCAGTACGCCGAAGAAATCTGGAACGCCAAGCCGTGCAGCATTAAGCTGTAACTAAACTCTTACAACCTTTAAAAAGTTCCGCGATGAAAATCGTGGACTTTTTTTTGTTCTAAAAAATTTTATTCTAAAAAAATGTATATATTTTGTAGCAAAAAAGTAGGAGAAACTATGATACCCACCGAAATCAAAAAAACGGAAGACGAATTTATATCAAAACTGACCGCGAACGGAGTCAAGTACACTCTAAAAGAAACGCTTGACATCGGGAACAACATAAAAATCTATTCCATCCGTCCGGACTACGACACTTACTATTACCAAACCAAGACAACGAAGAAGAGTATTTGTCTGCACTTTACGGTCGGCCACATCAAATCCGACATCAGTTCGCTTTCGGCAAAGGGCAATCACGTTTCTGTCTCTTACGTAGTCGATCGTTCCGGGAGAATTTACGAACTCTTCCCCGATACATACTGGAGTTACCACCTTGGCGGCAATGCCGTCGGCAAGAACGAGGTCATGTCGAAACAATCCATCGGTATCGAAATCAGCAACTACGGTCCGTTGACGTTATCTGGCGAAAACCTGCTAGACGCTTACAACAAAGTTTATTGCAAACTTTCGGAAAGCGAATACTATTACAAGCATCCCTACAAGGGACACGACTACTACGCCTCGATGACGGACATCCAGACCGAAGCAGTTGCCGCGCTCGTCAAGTACCTCGGCAGAAAGCACAACATCCCGATGAACTTCATGGAAAACGACGAACCGTTTGCAAGTGGCGAAAAAGCAGTCGCGTTCAAGGGCGTTTTCTACCACACCAATGTGAGAAAGGACAAATTCGACTGGCCGTTCGGCCCAGCACTGAAAGGCATCATTGCGGCATGCAACAACGAACTGCCAGACAAAGTTGAGAGCAAATCCGATGCCACCAAGACGGCCTCCGTCAAGGCAGAACCCAAGCCCGAAACAAAGATTGAAATTCCACCTCAAGAACAACCGGAGTCTCAGCCGGTACAGCCAGAAGCGCAGCCGGAAGCCAAGCCCGTTCAAAAAGCCGAGCCCAAGCCCGCCCCCAAACCCGCATCAACAACAAGCCAGGCCAGCAGCACTACAGGCAAGAAATCCGTTTTCCAATCGATTATAGACGGCTTCTTGGGTCTATTCCGCAAAAAGAAGTAATCCGTCATTCTGAGTAGCCCCGAAAGGGGCTTACGAAGAATCCAGTTAAATCTGCGGCCGCCGTCGCAGATTTTTTTACAGGAGTACAGATCTAGAATTGCAAGTCAGTGGCCCGCCATGGCCTTGTATTCATTCGCCTTACTTTTGAACTTTCCGCCGTAAACGACATAGGTGACGCCAAGCCCAATCAGGGGTAGAACGAGTGCCGTTGATACCGTTAATTTTTTTTGGCTAACGGCATAGGCTGTTCCAAGAGTTACAAACAAGCCACCCAAAGAAAATCCCCATAAGGAAGCTTCGCTATAAAGGTCGCCTACGCATTGGTAAAAATCCGAGACGTTTGCTTTTTCGCGGCACTGGGCTTTTTTCTTAAGGCCTCTAAAAATATCATCACTTAAAAGTGCAGCGTATGCCGCATTCACAGAACTTGAATCTTGATCATATTGGAACTTGACTTCGTCATAGCGCTCCGTAAAAAAATCCCTTCGCTTTTTATACTCTGCAACTTGTTTTGGCCGTTCGCTTGTAGAAGACAATGAGATCCATCCGGCCATGGTCAAACCCACCCCCCCAAGGATAAGCACAGCAGGAAAAACGCCCGCACCAATGGCATAACCTGCACCACCAGATCCCGCAATACTACTCAAAAAATATAGACCAGAAGCAAGGCTGGCGGTGCCAAGGCCTATCCCCAAATACCCCCACGATTTATCCCCAACTGTTGCTTCAGTATCATCAATTAGATTTTGATAATAATCAATACTATCCAAGAGAACGGCCGGGTCAACATCCTGAACGTCTGGCAAAACTTTCGCGGAATCCATCATAGAGGCAGAATCTTTCGTCTGTGCAAAAGTATTCAACGAAAGTAAAAGACAAACCACGAGAAGCAGTTTATTTATACAAGAATTCAGCATACCTTTTCACAAGATAAAAAAATACGGGAGGTTATTTTCACGCAATCTGCGGCGGTCTGCGCCAGTCGCTTGCCCCAATCCGTGCAGGCGCCCGCCAAGAGTTTCAAGAAGAACCGATGTTCGTTCTCGAGGGAATCGGGGATGTGGGCAATTTCTCCATCATCGTTGTACCGAGCGAGGCTCACGGTGTAGTCGGAGCTGGGAGAACCTCCCTGACGGCCATAACTGACAGAAATCGTGCGCACGTCAACGTCGCTATCGCGGTTTACGTAGAAATTCGCCTCGACTCCCTTATATGGACCGCGCACCACCTTCAAGCTCATTTTTACGGCATCCGTGCCGACAACCGACTTACCCAAAACATCCACATCCTCAAACTTGAACAAGGTAAAGAACAAGCCGAGATCATGCACCAGCAAATCAAGCGACACGTTCACATCGCGGCAACGTTCCGAATAACGGTGTTCGCGACGGAATTCCAATCGCGCATTAACAGGTTTCGCATCACCTCTGTTTAGAGACCTCAGTTCCGTCAAAAAATGCTTACGGAAATTCAGAAACAGCGGATTGAAGCATTCGGACTGCGCCACAAAAAGAACCGTTCCGTTTCGCTGCGAAAGTTCTACTAGTTCCTGAGCTTCCGATCCTGAAATTGCAAGCGGTTTCTCGACAAACACAGCTACATGGCGTTCCAGGAAATATTTTGCGTAATCGTAATGCGAAGTTGCCGGAGACGCAATCACGGCAAAATCAACATTGTTTTCTACAATGACATCATCTGCATCGACCACCTGTACAAAGCGGACTCCACATGCTTCAAAACGCGCACGATGGCGTTTGCCCATGGTTCCGTTTCCAATCAGTATGGCTTTATATTTTTTCATTGCGCTGTGCCGAAAATATAGAAAATAGGACAAGGACACGCCGCCACTATCCTTCATGCATCATTTAAAGTATATTTAAGGGAAAGGACTATTTTATGGATATCAAGAAAACGAACGCCGCGCGCATTTTAGACAGACAGAAAATTTCATACGAACTAATCCCGTACAAGGTTGACGAAAACGACCTCGGCGCACAGCATGTCGCAGACAGCTTGGGAGAAGACATCAATCAAGTTTTCAAGACAATTCTTGTACATGGTGACAAAATCGGCTACCTCATTTGCGTAGTGCCAGGAAACCTCGAAGTCGATTTAAAAGGAGCCGCCAAGGTAAGCGGCAACAAGAAAATCGACACAGTCCCGCTCAAGGACCTCACCCCGCTCACGGGTTACATCCGCGGCGGTTGCAGCCCGCTCGGGCTCAAGAAGAACTTCCCGATTTTCATTCACGAGACCGCGATGCAGTTCCCGTACATTTACGTGAGCGCTGGCGAACGCGGCTTGCAGTTGAAAGTGGCGCCGGCTGACTTGGTCAAGGCAACGCGAGCAACCGTTGGCGTCATCGCGAGAGTCCCGCCCGAAGCCCCGCAGGATTAATGAACCTGACGCGAAATAATTTAATATAAAGGAAGGTTTGGTTTTATGGTTTGCAGGTTGAAAAAAAATCGTACGTTGTTTGCCGCAATAACGTTCGTCGCTTGCTTGGCCGCGTGCTCCGACGATTCATCTAACGCATTCGCCCCAGTGAGTACCGCAGAATCATCGTCCAGCGCAACCGCAATCGAGAATCTGTCGAGCAGCTTAGATAGCGGAACGAAGCCCGTCATTCCGAGCAGCGATAGCCGCAAAGATTCAGCCAACCCATCAGCCAAATCCAGCAGTGATGCACCAGCAAGCAGCTCTGCAGTCCCGAGCAGCTCTTCCCAAGCCGTCATTCCGAGCAGCGATAGCCGCGAGGAATCCAGAAGCAGTTCCTCTTCACCTTACCTCTGGAACGACGAATTCGATGGCGACGCAATCGATACAAACAAATGGAGTTTTGAAATCGGCACGGGCGCAAGCGGCTGGGGCAACAACGAATGGGAATATTATACGGACCGCAAAGAGAATGCCTACATCAAGGACGGGGTTCTGCATATCCGTGCGCAAAAAGAAGATTATAAAGGTTCCAAGTACACCTCTGCGCGCATGATTACCAAGGACAAGTTCAGTTTCACCTACGGCACCGTTGAAGCCCGCATCGCACTCCCGACCGGCAAGGGAATCTGGCCCGCATTCTGGATGCTCGGGCAGAATATAGACAAAGTAAGCTGGCCCGCCTGTGGCGAAATCGACATTATCGAAGCCATCAACGACGAAAACATCGTCTATGGCACACACCACTGGCAATACAACGGCAACCACGCCAGCTACGGTAACAACACCAAGGATTACTACGGCACAAGCAAGGAACTTGACATCACGCAGTTCCACACGTACAAGATGGTCTGGAACGAAAAACTCATCGCAATGTACGTAGATGACTTTAAATACCAGGAAATTGACATCGAAAAAGCGAAAGACGGCCTGGAGGCTTTCCACAAGCCACAATTCTTTATATTAAACGTCGCCGTCGCAGGCAACTGGCCCGGCTTTGAAGTCGATGACACCCAATTCCCGAACGAAATGCTTGTGGATTATATTAGAGTAGAAAGTAGAAAGTAGGCAGTAGGAAGTAGGTATGGGGTTTGGGCACGGGGCTCACGCCCCTTTGGGGTATGAGGTATGGGCGATTGTAATAGGAAACGCTCAAAGTCTCGCAAAGCCTTTCATGTCTTTAGCCCCGAATTAAGGTTGGTGAGCCTGTCGAACCACCGAGCCGGGGGATAGGATCCAGTGATTTTTACAACAAAACTTTTAAATCAACACACCTTATTTCTTGAGGAGCGTTTTCGCCGTTGTTCTTCATGCAATAGGCGTAGCGGTAGCCGTCGTGCAGGTCAATTTCACGTAAATCATATTCCGGGCGGTCGCCATCGTGATAAAGCGATATATTCTCATTTTCATCAACACGCAAAGCAAACTTGTCCGGCATAAGTGACATGCCTCGCCCCGTCACTTTCATATAACATTCTTTAAGCGTCCACAACCGATAAAACGCCTCGGATTGTTTTTCGAGCGTTTCAAAATGTTTAATCCATGCGGATTCTTCGGGTTTGAAGAACCGCTCCGCAAGCCGCCCGCGGTCGCCCTTGATAATCTCGACATCGCACCCCACATCGAATGGAGAAAGCACGCACATCACACGCTCGCCCGAATGGGACAAATTAAAATGCACATCGGGAAAATCCACCAAATACGGTTTTCCATTTTCGCCGTATGCCACATGCTCATCCGCCCCTTCAAATCCAGCCTCCACGCAAGCCAAATGCAGCAAAAGCCCAACACCAAGCGACTGCATTTTCCCCTTAGGGAACTTGAACGACATCGCCTTTTTTTGCCGATAATCAGGAACTCGCTTCAACAAGTTTTCAAAAACAGAAGAATCCTTCAATACAGAAATATCGGCAATGTAAATTCGGGTTGTTTCGAGCATAAAAAAAA
>CAMKLO010000090.1 GCA_946413655.1 uncultured Fibrobacter sp.
CGGAACGCGCTCACGACCGCGAAATCCAGAAGAAGGTTGAAGCCTACTTGCCGGAACATGACCTCAAGGGTCTCGACATCAAGATTATGAGCCCGCGCAAGGCTATCGTCGAAACGATGAAGCGAGCCAAGGCTGGCCTCGATACCATCGGCGTGACGGGCAACGTGATGCGTGACTACCTCACGGACCTCTTCCCGATTCTCGAAGTCGGAACCTCAGCCAAGATGCTTTCCATCGTGCCCTTGATGGCGGGCGGCGGTCTCTACGAAACAGGTGCCGGCGGCTCCGCTCCGAAGCAGGTGCAGCAGTTCCTTGCCGAGAATTACCTCCGCTGGGATTCCCTTGGCGAATACTTTGCGCTTGTGCCTGCATTTGAACAAGTTGCATTGAAGGAAGGCAACAAGAAGGCGAAGGTCTTGGCCGATACGCTTGATGCCGCCAACGGCAAGATTCTCGAATTCAACCGCACGCCGGCTCGTAAGATTGGTGAACTCGACAACCGCGGTTCCCACTTCTACCTCGCACTTTACTGGGCCGAGGCTCTTGCCGCCCAGAAGGACGATGCGGAACTTGCAGCCAAGTTCGCCCCGGTCGCCGACGCCTTGAAGGCCCGCGAAGCCGAAATCGTCGCTGCATTCGCGGCACAGCAAGGGCAACCAGCCGATATCGGTGGCTACTACATTCCGAAGGCTGAACTCCTTAAGAAGTGGATGCGCCCCGTCGCCGCTTTCAACGAGATTATCGACAACATTTAGCTTGATTGGATTGCGTTCGTCATCCTGAGAGGCGAAGCCGCGAAGTCCAGTCAAGTAAGTTTATCAAAACAAAAGCCCGCGCAATAAACTGCGCGGGCTATGCTGCTTTTAGAACTATCCTCGGCTTCCGCTGATAATCCACTGGCACAGGGCTTCAATGCCGTCGTAGTCGGGGAGCGTCTGTATAAAATTCTTGGACTTGCAGCGTTCATTGAAATTGCGCCAGACCATTTCGTTTTTGCCGTCGAGGCCCAGGTGTTCTTCGATGGCACCGCGGGTCCACACCCATATCCCTTGTTTGCAAAGTTTTTCGTGAATATTCCTGATGGGTTCTTGCGCTTCGGGCATGGAGGCCATCATGGCATATACTTTTGCTGCTGGAATGTTGCTGTGCTTGTTTACGGGGCGTCCGTTGACGAGTCTCAAGTGCTTTTGGAAGGCGAGTTCGCGGAACAAGTTTGAACAGAACTTTATGTCAGGGTCGTTAGCTTCTAAAAATCCGTCGCGGGTGGCTGTTGTAAATGCGTAGTCCAAATCGACGATGGCGCGCACGGGAATGTCCATCGCTGCAAGGACTTGCATGCTTTTGCGGGTGTTGCTGACGCCGCCTTGACGCACGAGTGCGCACTTGATAAGAGCAAACGATTGTCCGGTAATGCGTTCGAAAAGGGCGGGGAGCACTCGCCATTCCGTTTTTCCTTCGGTGAGCAGCACGTAGTCGGCAAATAACAGTTCGTTGCTGTTGGACAAGCTAAATAGCATTTGCAGTTGGCTCGGGGCGTCCTTGACGACTTGGCGCACGGCGTCTTCCATTCGTTTGCGCATAAATGTTCCGCGCTGCTTGTTTTTGCGGATGAGGAGCGATGTGCTTACGTCTTCGCTCGTGACCATTTGTGCAGAATGTGTCGCAAATACTATCTGATAACCTTCGTTCGAAAGGTTTTTGAGCGCGACGCGGACAAGCTCTACGGCTTGCGGGTGCAAGAATAGTTCCGGCGAATCGATTAGCAATAGCGTGCGGCTCAGGTAATGGTTGTTGTGGTGTTTCTTGATTTCGGCGAGGTAGCGGATGAGAGCCATCTGGATAGCGCGTTGAGAGCCTGCCCCCATGCGAGAAATGTCCCGTTCGAATCCGTCGTCTTCATCGACAACGTTGATTGTTGCGCTTTTGAGGAATGTTTCGAGCGTCGGTACGGGAATGTCCAGCTCCACTTTGACGCTTGGGAATAGCGGCCTGAGGGCGGCATTGACTTCTTTATCGAAGGATTTGATTTCGTCGGCTTGCCGGTCGCTCCCTGGAGAGACTAGCTCGGTGAACTGCTCGATGACTTCGCTCAGTTCGCCACCGAATTTGCGTTCGAGCGGTCTAAAGATTTCGTGCAGGAGTTTTGTGTAGGCCTGGTTCCCTTCGAAGTCCCAAATGGCGATGGATTCCGGGAACATGCGGTTGAACGCCGCAATGAACTTGTCATTGACGCGAACCCAGTCTTTGCCGTTTTTCTTTCGGAAATTGGGGGAGGTGAACGCCCAAAATTCGATGTTTCCGGGGAGTTCGCCTGGGATGCGCTGGATTTTCTTGACGCGGAGTGTTGTTCCGCAGAGATATGGCATGAGTTCTGCCGATTTTTCTTCTCCAAGGCGGTTTAGCACCTGTTCCGTGATGCCTTCGAAAATCCCTTCGGCTTCGACGGCGTGGTTCGGGTCGTCAAAATAGGAGATATCCAGTGAAAAATTTGCAAGCAGCCAGCGGATTCCCATCAAAATGTTCGTTTTGCCGGCATTGTTGTAACCAATAAGTGCGGTAAAGTCGCTAAGAGGAAATGTCTCGCGCTGGATGGAGCGGAGATTCGAAATAGTAATCTTGGACAATCTAAGTGCTTGCTGTTGCATAGCTTGAAATTATAAAAACTTTTAGAAAAAAGTCTAATTTTGACGAAATTTGGGCGAATGAAAGAAAAAAAGCGTAAATAAACACAAAAACACCTTAGCTGTTGGGGCTAAGGTGTTCTTTTGGGGTTAGGAGGAGAACAAAGAGTTCTTGAACATAAAGGTATTTAATGTTTGGGGTAATTAGTCTTTTTTTGCATAAATCGTGTTGAAAAGTGTTGAGAACTTCTCAATGGGGTGTTGCAATTTTTCTACAATTAGCAATAAGTATGTAAAAATGAGGTTTTGTTTAGTGTCGAACTCTCAAAATGAAAATGTCTCAAGAATAATTTCTAGATTTTCCGGCATGAAGAAATATGCTGCTCCAGTTATTCTTTTTGTTTTGGCCTGTGCCTTAATTGTTTATCTCAAAGTTGATTTTTCAGGTTCATCGTCTTCGTTCGACGTTAACCGTTACATGCAGACGCGCGCCAAGATTGATTCCTTGGAAGTGGCGTTGTGGAATGCTCAAGGCAAGGCCGATGCTCAGGTGGCTATTCGTGAGGAGCTCTCCAATGCCTGGGAAGACCTTTCGGCGATGAGGACGAACTCCGCAGACGAAGCGGAAATTCCTGAAGAAAATGTTGGCGGGTTTTCCGGAGGTGTCTGGCTTTGGATTATCGGCGGTACGCTTGCTGTGCTTCTCTGCTCTGTGATTCTCGTGCTTGTGCTTATTCATCGTAAGAGAGTTGTCGAGACGCGAATGATGGAGGCTTTGGCGAAAAAATCGAGAGAAACCGGAACGATTCCGGCTATTGACGATAGCGAGACGATGGCGGCTCCGCGTGTTCATGCTCCCAAGAAATCCATTATTGACGAGGCCGAGGAATTTGCGGCCAAGCGTCGCGAGACGATGGCGGTCGAGGCGAATGCTTCGCCTGATTCTGCAACGCCTGCTGCGGGCCCGAAGGCTGCGTTCGAAGATGAAAACGGTGTTCCTGAGAACAAGATTTTGACGTCGCCGTTCAATGGCAAGGCCATTCTCCGCCCGACGGCGAGGGAACGCATTACGTCTGCGATGCAGTCGCTTTCGGACGTGTTGCACCATGACCGTACGAAGGTGAAATCTGCATCGGAACAAAACCCACCGAGACCCGAAGTCGCGGCGACTGCTGTTGCTGCGCATCCTCTCGAGATGAACCGTTTTGACCGTGAATCGTCGGTGAACAGCAAGATTTTGCAGATGTCCCGCAGGGGCTTCCCGGCTTCGGCAATCGCTTCGAAGTTGAAGATTCCTCAGGCTAAGGTCGAATCTGTTATTAAGGAAGCTGTCGAAGCGGGTAACTGATGCGTTACCGCTTTCGTTGCGAATATCTGGGCAGCGCTTTTTACGGCTGGCAAGAACAGAACTGCGGGGGCAAGCTCCGTTTTGTGACGGTGCAATCAACGCTTGAAGAGGCTTTGTCTGTGGCGTTGCGTACGCCCATCCGCGTGACGGGGTCGGGCCGGACAGATACGGGTGTACATGCCCGCGGGCAGTGCGTCCATTTTGATTATGACGGCGAACTAGACCCGATGAAGGTTGTACGTTCTGTGAACGGTCTCACCAAACGGCTTATCCGCATTCGCGATTTGGAACCGTGTGCGCCTGATTTTAACGCACGCTATGATGCCATTTTACGTTATTACCAATATACGATTTTTACGCGGCCGGTGGCGCTGATGCGTGACTTTGGCTGGGAATGCGGTTCGCTGAATTTGGATGTTGAGGCAATGGGGCGCGAGGCCGAGTCCTTCCTTGGCGAACACGATTTTATCGATTTTTGCATTCCGCGTAACGACGGAAAATCGACACTTTGTACGTTGAGCGAGTTCCGTTTGGAGCGTTTGAATGACTGGAGTTGCATGTTCCACATCAAGGGAAACCGTTTTTTGCACCGTCAAGTACGGGCGATGGTCGGGACTCTTTTTGATGTGGGGCGAGGCCGTTATCCTGAAGGAACGGTCAATCAAATTTTCGCCAAGCAGTTCAAGGGCGAACGCACTTGGGCGCCCCCGCAGGGGCTCGTGCTAGAAAATGTAGAATATAGGGATTATTAGTTAATAGTTTTTAGTTACTAGTTACTGAGGTCGCTTCGCGACAGTTTAAAGTCCGAAGTTACTAGTTACCAGAGAAGTTCTTATCGCAATTTCTAGTAACTAACTTCTAGTAACTAGCCCGGAGGGCGAAGTAACTATTAACTAGTAACTGCGCCGTAGGCGCTAGCGGCGAAGTAGGTCAATCATTTCCTTGACGGCGCGTTCCATGCCGACGAGGGCGGCTCGGCTCACGATGCTGTGTCCGATGATGATTTCGTCGATGCCGTCGATTTGTGATACTGCTTCAACGTTCCTGTAATTGAGTCCGCGTCCGGCGAATACGTTCAGCCCGTATTTGTGGGCGAGAACGGTCATGTCTTGCAATGCGGAAATTTCGCGGTCAACTTCTTCGCGGCTGCCAAGTTCGAATGCTGTCGCGTACTTGCCCGTGTTGAATTCGACGTAGCTTGCACCGACTTTCTTTGCGGCTTTAACTTGTTCTGTCTCGGCATCAATGAAAACGCTTACCAAGATGTCGTTGTTCCTAAGCGTCATGATGTACTTGGAAAGCTCGTCGATTTTGGCAGAGACGTTCAGTCCGTCTTCCGTCGAAAGTTCAGTGTGGACTTCCGGAACGAGAGTCACCATGTCCGGCTGGCGGTTGATGGCGAATTGCAGCATGGCTTGCGTCGGTGCCATTTCAAGATTCAACTTTGTCGTAACTGTTCCGCGAAGGAGCCTGATGTCGCGGTCCTGGATATGGCGCTTGTCTTCACGGAGGTGTGCTGCGATTCCGTTGCAACCGGCGAGTTCTGCAATCATGGCTGCAGCGACGGGATCGGGTTCCTTGCCTTTGCGGGCTTCACGGATAGTCGCAATGTGATCTACATTTACACCGAGTTTGATAGACATAGGCTCTCCTATTTAGAATTGAATAAAGTGGATAAGTCAACGATAGACGTACCTTGTTTGGCTGCCTTTGTGGCTATATCCTCAATTTTAGACAAATTTTGTTCCGTCAGTGGAAGTACCATTATAGATGTTCCACTTTTGGGGGCTTCTCTGAGTTTTTGGTGGACGTAATCCTCAACGGAACTGTTGTCCGGGTTGTACGGGAATGCAATTTTACAGGTGATATCGAAGTCCTTGCAAGTCTGCGGAACGACGGTTCGTTCTTCCATCGACAGGTCCAAGAACCACATGTCGTTTTTTTCTGAGGGCTTCATGATCGCCTGCAAAAGCTGCCTGTGCTTGACGGCCTGCTCGCCGTAACGTGTCGCAATTCCAGTTGCGCTGGGGAGAACTTCTTTTGCATCCTTGATGGTCTCCTCGATTTGTTCCTCGGTATGGTGGATGCGGAGCGGGCGCAATTTGTTGTGGACTTTGTTTAATTTGGTGGATTCCATCGCTAGCCACAGAACTATTTCCTTGTTCTTTATTTTGTCCAAATCCTTGTAGAAACTTTCGTTTAGACCGAAGGGAGGGATTAGGAGGTCGAACGGGAAATTCAAGGTGTTCAGCTTTTGGATGATATCTAGCGAGAGGCTTGTTGTCTGGAACGCAATTGACATTAGCGATGCGTTTTTCATGAAGATGTTTTCTGAAACTTGGAGCGTCAGATGGAGCGAATCGCCTGTTGGAGCCAAAATGTCAACCTTGGCGGACTGGTATGAATTCGGGTTGTCGTTGAGTTCTTCCATGAAAAGGACTGTGCCGCCATGCTTTTGGATAAATTTTTGCGCCTGCATCAAATAGACGACGATGGTCTTTCCCCGAGCGAGAGTCCAAATGGTGCGTTTGGAACGTTTGGAGTAGCTCGATGAAATTATTTTCATCTCTTTTTGCAAACCTATTTCGAAGGGTAGCGTGTCCAGTTCCGTTATTTTATTTTCTTGTTCTCGGACACCTACCGTTTCCTCTACTTCTTCGAGAATCTGTTTCGCTTCTTTTTGGTTGTTCAAAAAATAAGCCAGACCGGCAAAAATCCCCGATGCTAAAAAAAGAGCGATAATGTGTTTAAGCTTAATCATTACGCCTATAAATATAACTACATTGAGCGCATGCCTATTCTGTTTGCACTTGTTGGAGCCACTGGTGTTGGCAAGTCTCGCCTTTCACTAGAACTGGCGGAACGCTTTGACGCCGAAATTGTCGGAGTGGATTCGCGTCAGATTTACAAAGGCTTCAAAATTGGGACAGCCCAACCTTCATCAACGGATATGGCCCTGGTGAAACACCATCAGGTTGATTTTCTTGACCCGCGCATGGTGTATTCAGCCGGAGATTTCTGCGCGAATGTGAAAAAACTTCTCGATGAAAATCCAAATCAGAATTATATCTTGGTGGGTGGAACGGGACTTTATCTTCAATCCCTGATGCTTGGACTCCCGCAGATTCCGAAAATTGACGAGTTGATGCGTAAATCGTTCGAAGATGATGTCGCTAAATTTGGAAGTAAGAGTTTGTACGAAAAGGCAAAAGTAATCGACCCCGAAGCGATGGAAAAAGTCGAAGAGAACAATGTCCAGCGCATTATCCGCATACTGGAAGTTTATCAGCTGACGGGGCGCAAACTCTCGGATTGGCAAAAGGAACGTGTGGGCGGAATAGGGGTGTTGCCCGTATTTTGGCTGGATCGCAGCCGCGAAAAACTCTATGCGCGAATTGATGCGCGTGTAGATCAGATGATGGCGGATGGCTGGCTTGACGAGATTCATGAACTTGCGAAAACGGTACCAATGGATGCTCCGGCGTGGCAGAGCCTTGGCTATAGAGAACTTTTGTCTGCAAAAGACGGCATGCAGGTGCAAAAGGTGCTTGAAGATGTTAAGCGAAAGACGCGTAATTACGCCAAGAGGCAGCTGACATGGTTCCGTTGGCAGGTAAAATCGACCGTTTTTGACTTGGATTCATGTTCGAACCCGTTAGAATGTATTTGTAATCTGTTGAAAATGGCATAAAAAAGCGCGTTGAAAGCGGCGTTGAATCAAAAAATGGTGAACAGAATGTGAAATTACGGTGTTGAACTGGCATACAACCCGTTTTTATTGAAAAAAAGCAAAAAAAAAGAATTTTTTTCACGATTACCCCTTGCAAAGATATCAGAAAATTCTATAATTGGCGCCGTTCCTGAGAGACGAGGCCGAAACGAAGAAACGAAAGCCGAAGCGAACAGGACGGAAGCCCGCGAGACTTCCGGGAAGATTGAAGGAATCGGAGATATGCTTAGT
>CAMKLO010000091.1 GCA_946413655.1 uncultured Fibrobacter sp.
TGGCCGTCCCGCGAGGGACGACCTGTTTTAACAACATTCATTCCTATGAAAAATACTCTAATCGCTTATAGTTGGCATTTCGCTATCAAGGATGCACCAGACGGAGTCACTAACGATTCTTTCGGGGCGGCAGAGCCTGGGATACACCCCTTCGGGAGCGTTCATGTTGCGGCGGATGCAATCGATGGCACGGTTGTAATCTATCTCGTGCCCTCTGCATTCCGCCTCCGGAGAGGCTGGGACGGTATCGAGAACTGGCGGATACTTGTCACAAATTTGATCCTCGAAAATCCAGGTGTTTTCCTTGTCCGTAATTTTCAAATTGTACTTTTCTATGAAAATGGTATCAATACCATTGAAACGCATCGTCACCGAATCGCCTTCAAGCATATGCAAGGTATCGGTATAACCGAGAATAGTCACCAGCGAATCCCCTTCGAACATGTCCATAGGCCACCCTTCTCGATGGATTATTGCGACCGTATCAACATGATGAATATAAATCACGGAGGTATACAACGGATTCGATTTAATCCATATCGTGATTGTAGAATCCGTCAGGCGGATCAACCGGGATTCCAACCAAGTCTTTCCCGCATCCGCAGTTATATTACCATAGTAGAAGGCTTCGTCCCCTATCATGATCTTTTGAAAATACGGATATCCATTTTCGCAAGCGCCCCAGGCAGGAGACACACAATCACCGGCTTTGGAAAACAAAAGCGAATCTTCGCGAACTAGGAATGCAAACTTGATATCGTCAGACCAGCTAATTTTACTGGAGAACCGGGCTTTCCCACTTTCATAGATTTCGTCAATACTACAATATGGGCGTTCTTTCTTTTGGGCATTAATATAGCGCCCTAAAACTCCATCGGCACCTTCGGCAGCACGTTGTTCGGGAGTAAAGGGGTCCACTTCATCGTATTTATAATTGTAGAATTCCTGCTTAGCGTCCAAGGTATCGAACGGGAGCGAATCCAGCACGGGGATTTTCGACTCCACTGATTCAGATGAAGAACTTGCCGCGGAAGCTTCGAACGAGGAACTTTCCGCAACATTCTGAGAAGACCCCGGTGAAAGAACTAGCTCCGGAGACGAAGAGGAATTATCGCAGGCGACAAGCAAAAATGCAACTGCACCTATCGGCAGAATTTTTTTCAACATGTCTTTCTCCATTTTCAATAAATATAATTCATTTATTGAAGATGAGGAAAAAAAATGGCCGTCCCGCGAGGGACGACCAATTTTGAACTTGTTCAGTAAGGAGATTCCCGTTCAGAGACGGGAATGACAGTTGCGAGAAGTTTCCTGCCTACTGTCTACTGCCTACTAATTAGTTACCGCGTTCGAAGCGGATGAAGTTCACGACCTTCAAGCTGGTAAGGCCGAGCTGCTTGGCAACGACTTCCTGGAGGTAGTCCTTGACAGAGAGCTTCTTCGGGTTCTTTTCAGACATGAAGAATTCCTGGTCTTCGAGAACGATTTCCTTGAGCACCTTGGCGACGCGGCCGTCGATCTGGCGCTGCAGGAATTCGGGCTTCGGAGCCTTGCCGGAAGCTTCGATCTGAGCCTTGGCGATTTCCTTTTCCTTTTCGATGGTTTCGGCCGGGACGGCAGCATCGTTCAGGGCAACCGGAGCAAATGCGGCGGCCTGCATAGCGATGTCCTTAGCAGCCTGCTTGAGAGCAGCTTCGTCAGAAGCGGTACCTTCGAAAGCGAGTTCGGTAATCACGCCGATCTTGCCCTTCATGTGGCTGTAGAGACCGAACACGGAATTCGGGACCTTCTTGACTTCGGCGAACTTGCGGAAGTCAATGTTTTCCTGAATCTTCACGAGCACGTCCTGGAGGCGGTCGTTGATCTTGACGCCGTCAACAACAGCGTTCTTGAGGTCTTCGACGGAAGAGATAGCCTGCGTTTCGACAGCCTTGGTAGCAAGAGCTGCGAGAGCGACGAAGTCGTCGTTGTTGGAAACCGGTTCGGTTTCGCAGGTGAGTTCGAAAGCAGCAGCCTTGTCTGCGGTTTCGATAAGATAGACGCGGCCTTCCTTGGCAGCCTTGTCTGCGCGCTTTGCAGCAACAGCAGCACCCTGCTTGCGGAGGAGTTCCAAAGCCTTTTCCATATCGCCGTCAGTTTCGGTGAGCGCCTTCTTGCACTGCATCATGCCGACGCCAGTCTTCTGGCGGAGTTCGTTAACGAGGGAAGCGGTAATCTGCATATTACTTGTCCTCGCCGTTGTCGAACTTCTTCACTTCTTCCTTGGATTCCTTCTTTTCAGCGGCGACGCGCGGCTTGACGTTAGCAGCGATGTAATCGACGATGAGCTTGAGAGACTTCACAGCGTCGTCGTTTGCCGGAATCGGGTAATCCACGAGGGTCGGATCGACGTTCGTGTCGCAGATGCCGATGATAGGAATGTGGAGACGGCGAGCTTCAGCAACAGCGATCTTTTCGTGAGCGAGGTCGGTCACGACGAGAAGGCCCGGAAGGTTCACCATTTCACGGATACCACCGAACACGTCGAGGAGCTTGGCGCGTTCACGATTCTTGTCGAGGACTTCCTTCTTGGAGAGAGCCTGGAAGGTGCCGTCCTGTTCCATAGCGTCGATCTTGTCGATCTTCTTGATGGACTTGCGGACAGTCTGGAAGTTCGTGAGCATACCGCCCAACCAACGGTTGGTGACGGAGAACTGGTTGCAAGCAGCAGCAGCGTCGAGCACGCACTGACGTGCGGTCGGCTTCGTGCCAACGAAGAGCACGGTCTTGCCAGATTCAGAAATCTTGGCAGCGGCCTTGGCGGCTTCTTCGAGGAGGTCACGAGTCTTGGAGAGGTTGAGAACGTAGATGCCGTTCTTTTCAGCCAAGATGTAGGGTTTCATTTTCGGGTTCCAGCGCTGAGTCTGGTGACCAAAGTGGGAGCCTGCAGCAAGCAGATCTTCGACGGAAGGCAAATTAGCCATAGTATATTTTCCTTTTCGGTTGTTACTACCCGGACCGCAATTAAGCCGCAAAGCGAAGTTAAAAGTACCGCGCCACCGAAGCGACTCTTGCAAGCCGGTGATTGTTTATGCCCAGGCGATATTGTCTGAGCTAGCGCAAAGATAGAAAAATTAGTAGGAAGTAGGAAGTAGGAAGTAGGAAGGAAATGCAGGAAAAGGTGGTTTTTAGGGGTTAGTGGCTAGTAGGCAGTGGTTAGGAAATGCAGGAAAAGGTGGTTTTTAGGGGTTAGTGGCTCTTAACCTTCCGACGAATTTTCGATTCCTTGCATTTCAACAGCCTCCTGTTCCATCGGGAGCGGGTTCTTGTCATCTTGCTTTGCGCCAAGCTGCTCCAGCTTGCGGCATGTAGTCAGTACGCTTTGTCCCTTTTCGGCAAACTTCGACATTCCGCTTTTATACGCCTTCTGCGCTTTGTCGAGCGAATCGCCGATGACGTTCATTTGCTTTACGAACTGTCCTACGCGGCTAAGCATCTCATTTGCAAGCTCGAAAACTTTCTGCTGATTTTCGGCCTGCTGGATTTGCCGCCAGGTGAGTTTCACCATACGTAACGCCGCATAGAGGGTCTGTTCGTCGGCAATAAAAACGTTCTTTTCCATGGCATCGCGCCAGAGAGCGGGTTCCTCGTTCAAGGCCGCCCAGAGTGCTGCAGAGCGCGGCACGAACATGATGACGAAATCCATCGTCTTTTTAGGCGCCTTCACATAGCGAGAATAATCCTTTTGAGACAACTCCTTCACGTGCTTCTTGAGGCTTTCGATATGCTTTCTCAGCAAGTATTTACGTTGTTCAACATCATCGCATGCAACGTAATCCATAAAGGCCGTCATGGAAACTTTCGAATCAACGATGACGTCCTTTTTAAGGTCGAGGTGTACGATGACATCGGGCCGCATGGTCCTGCCGGTTTCTTCAGAATGTAGCACGTTGCCGCCAGCATCGCGGAGTGTTGCCTGCGTTTCGAAATGGATTCCTTCCTGAAGGCCCAGCGATTCCAGCAGTTCTTCGAGGACGCATTCGCCCCAGTCGCCTTGTAGTTTGCTATCGTGCTTGAAGGCTCGAACAAGGTCATCGGCGGCACTTTTTGTCGCGGCATTCGATTCGATGGACTGTTTCAGCACTTCCTTAAGCGAAGTATTCGCGGCGGTCTGCTGCAATGTCGTGTCGTTCATGGTCTTTTCCATCTTGGCGATGGTTTCCTTGAGCGGGTTCACGAGCTGCTCCATGGTCGCGTTACCTGTTTTCGAAAGTTCCTCGCCACGTTGCTTGAGCATTTTTTCAGTCGCAATTTGCGCCTCGGCAACAAGCCGTTTCGAGATGTCGTCGAAGTGGGCTTTCTGTTCTGCAAGAGACACCTGGTGAACCCGTTCCATTTCTCGCTTCATCGCAGTTTCCGCTTCCAGCTTGCTTTGCAACACGGCCACTTGTTTTTCAAGTTCCACGCTCAATTCCCGCGCATTGGATTCCTTGCGCGCCCCTAGGACACGGGCCACCAAGAACCCGATGACGAATCCCGCCACAACACATACAACTGCAGTCGCCATAGTCATATTCCGATTTCCTTTTCTAAAAATCTATTTCACCATTCAACGTTTACAACATATCCTAATCTATTTATCGTTTCTAAAAATACGTTTGTCAAATTTTAAAAATTTCATGAATTGCAAATTTTTTTTCTAAATTTGGGCGCATGGCAGAAAAAAAGAAAATTCTCGTAATGGTCGCAAGCCCAAAGAATGAACGTAGTGGCACACTCATCCCGACAAAGGCTTTTGTCGAAGGGCTTGAGCAGAACGGCGATTACGAGACTGAGTACATTTTTATCGACAAGATGAACATCAAACCCTGCCGTGGCTGCCTTAGCTGCTGGGGGCGTGAGGACGGTTCGTGTTTTATCAAGGACGACGACGTTCCGATGATTCGTGAAAAGCTCACGAACTCAGATATTGTTATCTGGAGTTTTCCGCTATTCCTCTTTAGCCTTCCAGGACAGATGAAGGTGCTGATGGACCGCGTCGTCGGCATGGTTCACCCTTACATGGGTCAAAAACTGAAAGAAGGCGCCACGGCCATGAACTCGCACCTGCACGGGCTCCAGTTCCAGAAAGAAGGGCAAAAAATCATTTTGCTTTCGAGCTGCGCCTGGATGGACCTGGACGTTGTCTATGAGCCGATCCGCAAGCAGTTCGACATTATCTTGGGGCACGAAGGCTACACGCTTATCGCCTGTCCACAGATGCGCGCCCTCGACCACCGCGGTGGACCGCGTCGCCTTGCCATGCTCCGCGACAAGTACCGCAAGGGCGGCGCAGAACTCGCCACCACCGGAAAACTTTCGCAAGAAGCCATCGACTTGATGCAAAAGCCGATTTTCAGCGACGAAGCTTACGAAACGCTGGTCGTTGAATTTGTGACGCACATGTTCGACCGCGACGATAATTTTTAAGCAAGCGGCTTTAAACTAAAATATTTTGGTTCTCTAACTGCGTTTTTGGCCAAACCAGTACATAAAATAGAACCGGAAACGTAGTTCATGGATATCGACTTTTCTGTACTTTTTCGTTTCTTTATAGAAACCCAATAGTTCGTATCCACCCCTGAAACCGAACTCAATACAGCCAATCTTAAAGCCGACGCCAAGTACCGCGTCTAGCCACAAATCATTACCATACTCGGGCTCGCCAGAAAAAATCTTTTCGTCTTCTATTTCGACTATTTCTTTGAACCACGGGAACCGAATTGCAGGGCCCAAATTCACAAAGAAGTTTTCTGACAAAAACATATTCCAGAAAAGCGCGATTTCAAAACTAGATGACGACACAGAATCTTTGACTTCACGATGGACATACTGATACTTAGAACCGATACCAAATATTCCATCGAAACCTAGCTCAGCTCGCAAGGCCATATTATCCGTAATCGGGTACGCCATTTCGAACATTATGCTGATACCTGTCGTCTTTTCCGCATCATAATACTCTCCGGCACCCTTTAAATACGACGGGCCTATTCCAAGCATAACGCCCATGCTGAACTTGGTGAAAGTATCGTCCCATCCCTTACTTTGGGCAGGCGCATTCCCGGTATCTTCGACAGCAAATGCGGAAACCGCTAGCAACATCGCCAAGACAATAGCAGTAAACTTACTTTGCATAATTCACCACCATAATACGTAACGGTTTTTTGTTTGCTCCGCCATTCAAAACTAACGAATCATAAACTCGGTATGAATTTTGGTCTGCAAAAATCAAACGCAGGAAAGGCACCGTAGTGGTATCTGGCGGATACTGCACATAATGAGGCGCAGGCTTTAGCGGTTCGAAATTAATATCAAGCGGTTTGAACGAAACGGAACCGGAATCAGCAACCCAGTAATAGTAGGTATAAGTGGAATCCTTGTATGTTTCTGAATCAAATCCCTTAACGTCCAGCGACTTGATTGAACTTGCATCATTATTCTCAAGCACTTTGCCAAAATCGACTTCCAGCGTTGCCTTGTTGCCTACTTTATCTTGAACCGTAAACTTGAGCAGGCCGTTTTTATTTGCAAACAAAGTGTCTCTTATCGAAATAACCGTATCACGCTCAACCCATTCGTCACCATCGTAATACCCCGACAGCTTATATTCCGTAGGCGCGATCGCCGCACGCAACTCCATGGCCGAGGGCACATAGGTATTTCCCTTCATATACGGGATATCGCCCTGCTTATACGAAAGCAAGGGCTTCACCTCGCCGGAATTTTCATCTTTCACCTGAATTGAAAGAATTGAGGCATCTTTAAACGCCGGAATATATATAGTCCAGGAGGTTCCACTGGAATAATAATCAGTGCGTACTTCTTCGTTCCTAAAATCACTGAATATGGCGCCACACTTCTTTTCTTTGCCATTCACGCTACACACAGGTTTAAACACGAGGCCACACAAATCCGTGAGTAAAACTTCGTCCGTCTTTTCAACAAGCACATAATAAGTACCACCTCCCGTTTCGCCACACGAGGCCAGGAGCACCGCAACAAGTAACAACAATACATTGTATTTCATCTTAACAACAATATAAACAAAAAGAATTTAAAAATACAATAAAAAAGGAAAACCCCGGCAGACGCCAGGGTTTTCCGTAAAAGCAAATTCGCAGATTAGCGCTTGCTGAACTGGAAGTGCTTACGAGCCTTCTTGCGGCCGAACTTCTTACGTTCAACGGCACGGGCGTCACGAGTCATGAGGCCTTCCTTCTTGAGGGCGGGCTTCACTTCGGCGTCGTTGGCGACGAGAGCGCGGGAAATGCCAAGACGGACAGCGCCCATCTGGCCGGCGATTCCACCGCCACGAGCGGTAACTTCGACGTCCCATTCTTCCGCGTTGCCGAGGATGGCGAACGGAAGGTTGGCAATCATGTTTTGCACTTCAGAATGGAAGTAATCCTTGAAATCACGACCATTGATAGTGCGCTTGCCGGTACCCGGCTTCAGGATCACAGCGGCGATAGCGTTCTTGCGACGGCCAGTGCCGCGGTAGATCTTCTTATTTTTTGCTGTAGCCATAGTTTTCTCCGTTCTAAATTAAAGTTCTACGACTTCGGGTTTCTGGGCAGCGAACGGATGTTCGGCACCTGCAAAAATCTTGAGCTTCTTGATCATCTTGTGGCCAAGAGCGCTGTGCGGGAGCATGCCCCAAATGGCAGCTTCGAGCGGAGCAGTCGGGTGCTTTGCCAAGAGGTCGGCAAAGTTGATCCAACGTTCACCGGCGATGTGGCCAGTGTGGTGGAAATACTGCTTCTGGAGAGCCTTGTTGCCGGAAACAGCAACCTTTTCAGCGTTAATGACAACCACGAAGTCGCCAGTATCGACGTTCGGGGAATAGATGGCCTT
>CAMKLO010000092.1 GCA_946413655.1 uncultured Fibrobacter sp.
CATTACACAACAAGCAATATCCGGGCCTAGAGCCGAAGACAATGCGCACGATTCATGACCGCTTCTTGCTCGTCGACGACAAGGTGTATCACTTCGGGGCGAGCTTTAAGGATATGGGCAATGAGATGACAGCATTCAGCGTCCTGGACTTCGTAACCCCCGCAGAAGTCATCGAGAAAATCCAGGAAAGCATGAAAGGGCGGTGAATTTAAACCCCTCGAATTCGAGGGGTTTGTTATTCTTCCATCAGTACCGCGATGTCGTCCTTGTCGAAGGCGGTGCCGAAGGCTTGCCGGTAGCTCGATTCCAGCGCCTCTCCGGGGGTGCCGTTTTCCCTGAACAGGACCATGCCGCTGTCCAGGCATTCCATGTCCTGCTCGCCGGAGGCTCTTGACCCATGCGAGTATCGCGCCGCCGAACATGTCGTTTTCCATAGTGCCTCCGCCCCGAAAGATAGATAATGCTAGTGACAGAAAATGTCTTTTTGAGGGCTGCGAATTTTTTGCGATTTTGCCCGGGGAAGGGGTTGACAAATTTCAAATGCGAATTTATATTTTATAGTGCACAAATGTATAGAAAGTACTATGCGGTGCCATTTTGTGCTTGTTGGTGCCGACGGAGGTATAGATGATGTTGACCGAACCTGCAAATAAATGTAGATTATGGGGGTATTATGGCTCTTGAAATAAGAAATATCCCGGTTCTTACAGGCTCTACGGCAGAGTCGTTCGTTCGTGCTGCCGAAGAACACGAAAAGAATCCGCGTCGTCTCGGGCTCAAAGTTTCCTTCGCCCAAATCGACGAGATGGCCGCCCGCGCCCGTTCTTACAGAGAGGCCCATAATGGAAAGAATCCGTTTAGCATCTGATTGCACTCTTTACCCCATCGACAAGAATACCGACCTGTCCTCGTTCTGCTGCGGCGATGAGGATTTAGATGATTTCTTTCGGAACGATGCGTACTTGTACTCCGCTCAATTGTTGGGGAAAAGCTATATCGCTGTAACGAATACGGAATCGCCGCAGATAGCCTGCGCCTTCACTTTGTCCAACGACAGCATCAAATCGACAATGATTCCCAAGTCTTCGCGGAACCGCTTGGAACGCAAGGTGCCCAATGCAAAGCATACGCGTACGTATCCTGCGCTCCTGATTGGACGATTGGGAGTTAACGGCCAATTCCAACGCAGCGGCTTGCACTTGGGGAGTCAGGTCATTGATTACCTGATTTCCTGGTTTATCCACCCGGATAACAAGACTGGTTGTCGCTTTATGGTTGTCGATGCCTACAACAGGCCCGAAACGATAAATTTTTACCAAAAGAACGGTTTCCGTTTTTTGTATTCGGACGAAAATCTCGAGAAAGAAGCCTTCCGTGTTGATTCGAGCCAGTCGTTGAACACCAGGATGATGTATCTGGACTTGATCGACTTCGTGTCGTAGAGATTTTGACACCACTGGTGACACTGGGCACGAACACGTTTTTCTTCAATCTCGGTTTTAATGTTACGGAATTCAGTAACATTAGATAGATAATGTTCGTGACAGAAAATGTCAATACAAGACATCAACCAAAGGGGTCGAAATCCGGTGATACACTCATTCTAACTCTTGCACGAACTGTCACGCATAGCGACTCGTTCAGAGTGTAATAAGAGTTCTCAGATTTCTCTGCGCAGTTTTTCTCCGAACTTGCACCATTTTTTTGGTGACATTTTTTGGTGACAAAAAGCCGAGGCGGGATATAACAAAAGACGCCCGCTCAATGAGCGGGCGTGACTATAAGGGCAGGGTCGGGTCTTATTTCACCACAATATTCACGAGCTTGCCGGGGACCACCCCGGAACAAGTCCGGGGCAGGCTAATCCTTACGCCGGCTTGACAACGATATTGACAAGCTTACCAGGCACAACAATAGCCTTGACAACCTGCATGCCCTTCATGAACTCTTTCATTCTGTCATTTTCCATGGCGAGCTTTTCGAGGGCGGCCTTGTCCATGTCCTTCGCGACGGATGCCTTGGCGCGGACCTTGCCGTTCACCTGGAACACGACTTCCACGGTGTTTTCCACGGCCTTGGAGTGGTCGGCTTCGGGCCAGGCGACGTTCGTGAGCGATTCGTTGTGACCGAGGATGCTCCACATTTCTTCGGCGATGTGCGGGGCAAACGGGTGCAACAGCTTGACGAACGTTTCGCACGGTTCGCGGTAGCGCTTGTCCATCTTCATCATTTCGTTGTTGAAGATCATCAGCTGGCTAATCGCGGTGTTGAAGCTCATGTTCTCGATGTCGCTCGTGACCTTGATGACGGTCTGGTGCATCACCTTCTCGATAGCTTCCGGAGCGGTTTCGTCAACGTAAACCGGAGCGGCATCGTTGTCGCCCACCACGGAGCGCCAGGCGCGGCCGAGGAAGCGGTTCATGCCTTCGATGCCCTTGGTCTGCCACGGCTTCACGGCGTCCAGCGGGCCCATGAACATTTCGTACAAACGAAGGCTGTCGGCACCGTAGTCGCGCACGACGTCATCGGGGTTCACGACGTTCTTGAGGGACTTACTCATCTTCGCCACAATCTGCTTGAGCTCGATGTCGGTTCCCTTCTTGAAGAACTTTCCGTTCTTCTCTTCGACTTCGTCGGTCGGGACCTTGGAGCCAGCGGCATCTTCGTAAGCGAAGGCGAGAATCATGCCCTGGTTGAAGAGTTTCTGGAACGGTTCGTCGGTAGAGACGAGACCGAGGTCGAACAGGACCTTGTGCCAGAAACGGCTGTAGAGCAAGTGGAGCACGGCGTGTTCGGCACCGCCCACGTAGAGGTCCACGGGCATCCAGTACTTTTCAAGTTCCTTTGCAACAAATGCGTCGCCGTTGCAGGCATCGATGTAGCGGAGGTAATACCAGCAGGAACCTGCCCACTGCGGCATGGTATTCGTTTCGCGGATACCCTTGCGGCCGTTCTTGTCGGTCACCTGGAGCCATTCGGTGGCGTTGGCGAGCGGAGACTGTCCGCCGTCACCCGGCTTGTAATCCTTGAGTTCCGGCAACAGCACCGGCAGTTCAGCGTCGTCCACCGTAGAGATTTCGCCATCTTCCCAGTGGATGACCGGGAACGGTTCGCCCCAGTAGCGCTGACGGCTGAAGAGCCAGTCGCGGAGCTTGTAGTTCACCGTGGCCTTACCGATCTTGTTGGCTTCGAGCCATTCGATGACCTTCGCGATGCCCTGCTTCTTGTTGAGGCCGTTCAGGCAAAGCGTGTCGTTCTGACTGTTGATGTAGGTGCCGTCGGCAGCCCAGCATGCGTCCCCTGCGAGGACCTTCGGGCGAACGTCTTCGGGGCAGCTTGCATCCGGTTCCATGATGCAGATGACAGGCAAATTAAACTTCTTCGCGAAATCGAAGTCGCGGGTATCGTGAGCGGGCACGGCCATGATGGCGCCCGTGCCGTAGCCGGTCAGAACGTAGTCGGCGACCCACACCGGAATCTTGGTGCCGGTGAGCGGGTTCACGGCGTAGCTACCGGTAAACACGCCGGTCTTTTCCTTGGCGAGTTCAGTACGGTCGAGATCGCTCTTCAATGCGGCGGCGTGCACGTATTCTTCCACGGCAGCCTTCTGTTCGGCGGTCGTGAGTTCCGGCACCATAGCGTGTTCCGGGGCAACGACCATGTAGGTGGCGCCGAACAGCGTATCGCAACGGGTGGTATAGACGCGGAGCTTCTTTTCGGTCGGCTTGCCGTTAGCGTCGGCAATCGGGAAATCCACTTCGGCACCGTAGCTCTTGCCAATCCAGTTCTTCTGCATGTCCTTCACGCCCTGCGGCCAGTCGAGCTTGTCGAGGCCCTTCAGCAGGCGGTCGCCATACAGCGGGATGCGCATGAGCCACTGCTTGAGGTTACGGCGTTCCACTTCCTTGGTGCCGCACTTTTCGTGGCTGCCGTCGTTCAAGACTTCTTCGTTCGCGCAAACAATCTTGCAGTGCTTGCACCACCACACCTGAGCGTCGGCGTAGTAAGCGAGGCGCTTAGAATCCTTGTACTTGCGGACTTCTTCCTTGCCCTTTGCTTCCACATCGGCAGGAATCGGGAGTTCTTCGATGGGGCGGCCCTTCTGCTGGTCTTCATCGAACCAGGTGCCGTAAAGGCGCTTGAAAATCCACTGCGTCCACTTGTAATACTTCGGGTCGGTGGTGTTGACTTCCTTGTTCCAGTCGTAAGAAAGACCAAGGCGCTTGATCTGGCGGCGGAAATTGTCGCAGTTCTTCTTGGTGGTAATGGCCGGATGCGTACCAGTCTGAATAGCGTACTGTTCAGCAGGGAGGCCGAAAGCGTCCCAACCCATGGGGTGCAGCACGTTGAAACCGCGGCTGCGCTTGTAGCGGCAGATGATATCTGTTGCGGTGTAACCTTCGGGGTGGCCCACATGGAGGCCTGCGCCACTCGGGTACGGGAACATGTCCAGGCAGTAATACTTGGGCTTGGACTTATCGGTGCCCGTCTTGAAAGTCTGATGTTCTTCCCAGTAGGCTTGCCACTTGGTTTCGATCTCTTGCGGATTATACTTTGCCATTTGCTTTGTACCTCGTATGGTTCTGCTAGACGAGAGACGAAAGACGTGGTTCGACGAGCTCACCAACCTTAACGAAAGACGTCGTCAAATCTGCCCAACAGTCTTGCCGCTTGCAGAACTTCATTAAATTTTTCGGGTGTAAAGATAGAAACTTAAAAAGCCCCGCACTGCGGGGCCAGTAGCAAAAGAGCGTTACAAAAACATCAATCCGATATTATCTATTCCTGTTTCTGTTCACCTAAATTATTCCACTTGCCGCTAGAGCATTTGAAATACAAGTCCTTTGAAGAATGGTAAGGTGCATAATGGTATTTCTCTATTTTTCCTTCATTTGCAGCATCACATTTTTCTTCAGTCCATCCAGCATCAGTATAAGTGAAGACCGCAATATTTGCCGTTTTTAATCTATTGAAACGCGGATCCCCGCCAGCACCTAGTACCAAATCGCCACACCAGTAATCCGTTTGCACGTCATCATAAGAGGCGAGACTGACACTATTACGGTTCTCTTCGCATTGAGCCTGAACGGCGGCAGCCAAAGGAGCAGCGTGGTTCAAATCGATCCAAGTTCCTTGTTCGCATTTGAAATAGTAATTATTTCGATAATAGGAAGCGGAATCCGAAAGCTGCACTTGCATAGAATCAATAACGCCTTCACGTTCCGTACCGCATGTCGGAAGAATTCGCAACGCTCTCTGAGACAAGGATTCATTCCAAGTTCCCTGCTTGCACTCGTAATAAGTCCATTCCGAAGGTCCGACTTGCACAGAATCGACAACGTTTTCGTTATCGGCCTTACATTCAGGTAAATCCTCCACCTAATAAACAGACGTCCCGGACGAATTCGAAGGTACAGAACCACTATTATATTCATCAGCTCCAATTTTCACCCACTGATTGTCAGCGCACTTGTAATATAAGGCGCCTGGCAAACGCATATTCCGAAAACCATAAATTTCCTTGCGGCCTTCGTTTTCGGCATTGCATTTTTCTTCTTTCCATCCATCTCCTGAATAGGAATAAAGAGATATTTCTGCATGGTCCAAAATCGAAAACACTTCTTTGATACCAGCGCCATAGGCTTCACCCAAACAAAAATACTCCGTTTTCACGCCATCGAACGCAACGATACTAACACCATCGTGTTGTTCGATACATTTTTCATTCAACTTTTCCAACGAAGGGCGCTCATTTTCTTGAGCCGAACTACTCGAAACCTTATTGCTAGAAGATTCCGAGCTTGAAATAGCCACGCTGCTCGACGATTCTACAGCCGACGATTCAGTCGCCACTGGCGTCGGATTACTCCCAGCATCGTCACTGCACGCCGAGAACATCAGCAACGAGAAAGATGCCAGCACCGCCAACACAGAAACATGATTCCTTTTGAGCATAAAAACGGCCCCCTAAAAATTGACTCAAAACTTATACATAAAATACTAACTTACTTTATAGAAAACAAATTTTCCTAAAAAACGTAAGAAAAAATTTACTCAACCAAATAACGCAACGGACAAGGAATTAGGGGTATTTCTTCCCTTTTTTCTTTCCGTTGTGCATCTCTATACGCGTTTATCACTCTGTAAACAATTTTTTCTTATCATTTCACCCTTAATAAAATATTTTTAGGGTGTTGAACCATCTTCGTTTTGTTATAATTCGACCATGCTTTTAAAAAAATCTTGCCTACTCGCATCCATCATTTTAGCGCTCTCCACGAGCGCCTTCGCACAATCCGATGACGATGAATGGATTTCCGCCGATTCCCCTAGTTCTTCAACAACAAGCAACACCTCCACGGGTTCTTACGACGGGACTTCCGACAGCGAATTTGCAAACGACGAAGAATACGCAAGCGCATACGCAAGGTACAAGACGCAAACGACTTCGCGTTCCGAAATCAGCAAGCAGCGCAGCGAAGGGTTTTCTCAGTCTGTGTTCCTCGGGGCGCGTATCCAAGGCGGCTACAATACGTTCCTCGGTCCCAATTCCGACGGATGGGGCGCTGGTTGGAACGCCGGTGCAGGTCTTATCATCAAAATTTCGATGTTCACAAAGAACTTCAGCCTTGTCCCGGAACTTACGTTCAACTACCGCCGGTACTTCTACGAAAAAGACATGGACGTCTATACGAACAAGGCGAAGCTCAATATTATGTTATTTGAACTTCCGATTATGTTCCGCTACACGTTCGATCAATACGATTTCTTCGCGGCAGCGGGTCTGCATCTCGGGCTTAAGCTGATGGGCGACACGGAATTCACTTCTGAAGCCAACGGTGGCGTTGTCGCCAACAACGGCGGCACAAGCACGAACACATTCGTCTCAACGAACATGGAAGTTGGCCTCGCTATCGAAGGTGGCTACATGCTCACGAGAAATACGCACATCAACCTCCGCATTGTCCAGTGCTTCACGAACCTTCTCAATCAAGGTTTGACAGTCGAGCAGTCGTTCACAAATTCTACGCTCCTCACGTTCTACACAAACCTCGGCATTTCGTTCTTGTTCTAGTCGATTAGTTTTTAGTCATTGGTCAGTGGTCATTAGTCAATAGTTAGCTGTCAAAGGCAACAAAAGGAAGCGTCAAACGCTTCCTTTTGTTTTGCAGTTCCGTCATGTTGAGCCCAATGCTTTCCGTCATGCCAAGTCCAATGACAATAGCACGTTCTTCTGTCATGAAAGACGAATGCTCTTTTCCGTCATGTTGAGCCCAAAGCATCCCGTCATGTTGAGCCCGCAGGACGATATACGATACTAGGGGCTAAAGCCCCTAGTATCGTAAATCACCCCTTTCGGGGTTCAGAATGACGAGATGCGCTTCGCTTACTCAGGATGACAAGATACGCACCACTTACTCAGGGACAGCGCAAGCCGTTACTTTCTACGGATTCTCGGGATTTCCTTCTGAATCAGGAGTTTTTCGATAGGCGTAAATTCTTCGTGCGGTTTGATAGCTTCTTTGTAGAGCACGTCGGCGAGCGTCGGGTTGTGCGCAAGGAAAGCAATCAGAATCGCGTTGCGCAAGAAGAATTCATCCATCGCGCCAATCTCGTACTTCTCGTAGAAATTCGCGACATAGAATGCAGCCAACTTGTAATCCTTTGCACGAGCCGCTTCCATGATATTGAACTCATCGACGAATGATTCCGGCAACGCACCCTTGTTCACAAGGTTCCGCATTTTCACATAGACTTCGTTCGTATCACGCGCTTCCATCGGGACGCCACGCATCCATTCCACATATTCCATGCGGAACTTTTTCCATTCCGGCGAAGACTCAGAGACCTTGAATTTCG
>CAMKLO010000093.1 GCA_946413655.1 uncultured Fibrobacter sp.
TTATCCAAAATTCGCGACCCAGCTTGAAGCCTTCGTCACGGATGCCGTTCCAGAATTGGAGCCCTCGAATGGTATGCGCTTTTTTTGCGTCTTTGTCTGCGCGCTCGTTCGGAATGTTCAAGTCTTCGGGTTTCCAGTAGCCTCTGCGGAAGATGAACTTTTCCAGAAGTCCCATTTGCTGGAAGGGGTGGGCTGCGAAGCAGTGCGCCCCGGTCATGTTCAGAATTTGCTTGATGCTGCGGGTGGGCTTGTTGTCGAGCCAGTAGCGGCCGCAGTCGCCGAGCCCCGGGAGGTAACCTTCGGGGGCGAGAACGGTCATGTGCACATTTTCGCCTTTGCTATTCCCTGCGGATACTTCTTCGCTTGCAAGCATGAGAGGCATGTTGTTTCCGTTTTCGTCTTTGCTTGGGAGTGCTGCAATCTCTTCGCGCAGTTTCTGGAATCTCGGGACAGGCGAGTCCGCCTCTTTTGTAAAGTCTTCTTGCGTGAACGCAAAATCGTAGGCGTGGTCGGTGCAATTCACGAAATCGAGCCCGACGGCTTTAGCTGCCAGCTGCAACACTTCTGGCGTGGCGCCGTATTCCACGTGGTCTGCGGAATAGTGCGTGTGGCAATGCATCTCGCCTGCGGCAAAGCCAGGAGCGATGGGCGGGTGTTCGTTCAAAACTTTAAAGCGTAGCGGAGTCGGCTTGAGTCGGGGCAAGTTCCAGCGCTCGAACGTTTGCGCTTTGCCTTCTCTTTCGATGGTCAATTTGCAATACGCTTCGTAAGAGCCCGCCGGGATTTCACCGAGTGCAAGCGGAATAAATTTCATTTGCTCGTGGACTTCGATGTTCAAGTCTTTGCAAATAACTTCGTGTTGTACCGTCGCGAATAGATGGCGGATCGGGTCCGCCATGACGTTACTGCCAGGTTCCGGCGCAGTTCTAATTGCATAATGTTGCTGCGCTTCCCGTGACTGCGCATTTTCAAAATACGTTTCATCACATTCGTCGGCAATGCGCTTTAAAACAATTTCCGCATTCTTTATCGTCGTCGGGAATCGGTCGGCATCCCGCACGACAATCCACAGGTACGGGTTTACTCCCGGCACAAACTGGAACGGGGCGTCAAAAATGATTTCGGGCCACGGCTTGTAAAGGAGCGACCAGGGTAGCCTAAATTTAAAATGCGTTTCGGCGTAACGCAGTTTTTCCCCTGGCAACAAACTCATCAGTCCCCTTTTGATTTGATGTTTTCTGCAGGCGCTGACTGTGCAGGCTGTTCTGGCTGCTTTTCAGGCTGCTTGACGGACGCGGCCTCTTCGGGCTTGTTTGTCGGTGGCGGGGGAGCGCTGGCTGTGTCGGGTTTGACTTTTGTGGAGTCTGCAGCTAACGAATCTTTGACCGTACTTGAATCGACCTTCGCGGAATCGGCGACGGTTGCTTTTGCAGAATCTGCAGCGATTGCTTTTGCTGTATCTGCGTCGGCGGCGCTTACGGAATCCACGTTGGCGCTAGTTGCTTTCACGGAATCTGCGACATTGGCGCTCACAGAATCCGCAATAATCGCTTTTGTGGAATCCACACCGGCGCTATCCGCTGTTTTCACGGAATCTGTTTTCGTAGAATCCTTTATGGAACGTAGCTTGTTCAAAAGGCGTTTTTTGCGGACCGACGGATTGTCGTCATCATCGTCATCGACATCGTCATCTTTGGGTCTCGGCTTGTTCCAGAATCCAAAAGTTCCCCTAATCTGTAGCAAAATCCCGCCCAGGTTCCATTTGGCTTTTTCGTCTGGCCCGCCAGGGACAATATCCGAAAATTTCTTGTTGGACTTTACGGAAATGGAGTTGAATCCAATATCTCCATATAGTTTGAAGTTCTTCCAACTGGCAAAAAGGTAACCCACGCTTACGCCAAAGCCTGCGCCAAGGAGAGGCGTCTTTGCACCGAGATAACCCCAGGTCGTGTAGATTTCTGTTCCCGGTAATGCCCAATACCAGCGGACTGCAACGCTGAAGAGCCCTCCCGAGCTGAGTGTGATGAAATTCTTGGGTAGCGCAAAGCGGTATTCCAGAAAAAGCGGGATTCCTTGTAACGTGTATTCGTAACTGTGAGTGTTACTGTTGCGGTCGGTAAGGACTACGGATTCGTTATCGTAGATGAATCCTATGCCTGCGCTCAAGAAGTGGTCTTGCATGATTTGCCACTGGATACCTGCGGTAATCGGGAAGCAGAAGTTCACCTTCTGGAAATCCTGCTTGGCGACATTCAGGGATTCGGCGCTGTTGATGGCGCTTTCCCTGAAACCGTAATAGATGGTGTCGATGGCATGCTGGAAATATTCGCGTTCCGTAAAGCTGATGAACGAAATGGATGGCTGCACAAAGACGGAAAGGATTGAATAGTCGTGGTCCAGTTTTTCCTCGCTAACAGCAAAGGCATTTGTTGTAAAAACCAATGCCATGAGAATAAAGAGGATTGTAAATCTGGACTGGGATTTCATCCTATGCCTATTCAGCCAGTTTCTTTTCTTCTTTCTGGATACGTTTCTTTTCGGCTTCTTGCTTCAAGCGCTTTTCGTAGGCCTCTTCGGCTTTGGCGATTTTGTCTTCGGCCTTTTTGACGCGTTTTTGCACATCCTTGTTGTCTTCGGCTTCGTTTTGGGCGGTGGCGAGGTACTGCCTTGCTGATTCAAACTGGTCGAGGTCGGTGTAGGCGTCCGAAATGAGGAACAGCACTTCTTGACGGCGCTTTGCCTTGGGGTACGTTTCCAAAAATTCCTTGAAGTAAATCACGGCGGCTTGCGGCTTTTCCATGCGCAAGTAGAGGCGGCCTGTCTGGAATTCCTTCTCGGCGACGCGATCGACGAGCAAGTCGTAATAGTAGTTGACAGAGTCGCGAAGTGGGGAACTCGGGTGGTTCGCGAGATAGCGCTCGAAGTCCTTCATGGCTGCTGTCGTGTTCGATTCGTCGCGATCGACTTTGTAGTCCATGTTGAACGACGAAACTGCCTTGCGGAATTCTGCGGTTTCTGCAAACGGGGATCCGGGGAAGTTGACGATAAAGCTTCCGTATTCGCCGCGGGCCTCAATCCACTGCTCCAGGTTGAAATAACTTTCGGCAAGCAGGAACTGGGCCTGTTCCATGTAGCCCGACCCAGCGCAGGTCGAAAGGATTTCTTCGAGTTTCTCGACGGTCCTGCCGTATTTCTTTGACTTGTAAAGTTCTTCGGCGACATCGTAACGTTGCTTGCACCATTCGGTATGGGTCATTTTTTCGTTGGAGGTACCGGAACAACCCATCATAGTTGTCATATAAAAGAAAAGAGGAACGAACAGGGTATTCTTGAAAAGATTTTTCATTTTTTTTCTTTGGTTAATTCTAACTTTCACGCTGTAAAGTAGAAAAAAACGACTCTAGAGAAAAATGATTTTAGTCCGCTATGTGTTGAAAGAGCTGATAGGCCCTTTTTTGGCATCGCTCTTTGGCATTACTTTTTTGTTTGTAGTTGACTTTTTGGTCAAGATATTGGACAATGTGCTGTCCAAGGGCTTGCCCGCATCTACCGTTATCGAGATTTTTGTTTTGAACCTCGCGTGGATGCTTTCACTGTCGATTCCGATGGCGGTGCTCGTCGCAAGCCTCATGACGTTTGGGCGTATGTCGGGCGACCAGGAAATTACGGCAGTCAAGGCGGCCGGGATTTCGCCGTTGTCGCTGATGCGTCCGGTGCTTCTCGTGGCGCTATTGCTTTCCGTCTTGATGGTGGTGTTCAACAACTGGGTGCTCCCGGAGGCAAACCACAGGTCGGTCGAACTGATGAACGCCGTTTCGCGCAAAAAGCCGCACGTGTTCGTGGATGCTGGGCGCTTGATTACGCAGTTCCCCGGAGTCCAGCTTTGGGTGAACCGCATCGACCCCGTTTCGGGTACGTTGTACGGAATTCAAATTTTCGAAATGGAAAAGAAGGGGGCTCCGCGTATCGTCTATGCCGACAGCGCTACGATGGATTACGTCGATAACGGGGCGACGCTCATGCTCCGCCTTCGCAGTGGCGAAACGCATCTCGTCGATCCGGACGATGTCGATAATTATTTCCGCATCCGTTTCTTCTCGCAGGATTTGGCCATGCAGAATGTGGATGACCGTCTCGAACGCCGTAGCCGCAGTTACCGCAGCGACCGAGAAATGCCGGTCGAGATGATGTGGGAAGTGGTGACGGACGCCCGTGAAAAATATGACTCGGCAGCGGTCCAGGCCAAGTCTCGCCGTTTGCCGACGCTGATGCGTATGCGAGAACTCATTGTAGGCGATAGCATTGTTCCTGCCGATGCAAAGAGCACGGCGAAGCTGGATTCCATGCGGTTTGTGAATGAGCTCCGCAAAGTCCGTGTGCAGGAGGCGTCATCGTTACGTGCGACAGAACGCGTCTGGGGCCGTATGGAAGGCGAACTCAAGCGTGAGGCACAGTACTTGGTCGAAATCCATAAAAAGTTCAGTACGGCTTTTGCTTGCTTTGTGTTTATCTTGATTGGTGCCCCGCTTGGAATCATGGCCCGTAAGGGCGGCATCGGTACGGGCATCCTTTACAGCCTTGCATTCTTCGTCATCTACTGGATTTGCCTTATCGGCGGCGAAAATCTGGCCGACCGTTTGATTGTCTCTCCGGAACTTGCTATGTGGATTTCGAATGTCATCATCGGCGTGTTCGGAATTTTCCTCACGTATGCGATGGTGCGTGACCGCTTCACGGGCAATTCCAGAATAAAACAGTTCTTTGGGTTTATCGGCCGTTTTGTTGTCTTTAGGGCGATTGGCCGTTTCTTCAGTTGGATCTTCGGTAAAGTCGTGGAGTTTTTCTGATGAAGTTCTCTCGTTATCTTATCTGGAACTTTCTGAAGATGTTCCTCATCGTGGTTTGCGGTGCGGTCCTCATTTTTATTGTAATTGACTTTGTTGGTAATATCAAGACATGGCTTTCCCGTGATATGAAACTTGCGGGGGATTACTACTTGAGCTACCTTCCGTATATCCTTTACTTGATTACTCCGGTGGCGTTGTTTATCGCGGTCTTGGCTTCGGTGGGGAACATGGCGCGGCATCTTGAAATGAGTGCCATGCAGAGTTCCGGGCAAAGCCCGTTCAAGACGCTTTTTCCGATATTCTTGCTTGGCGTATTCATGTCGGTTGGCTCTTACGAAATGAGCGAACATTGGCTCCCGGATGCAAACCACAAGCGCTTTGAAATCATGGAGACGAACGCCCAAAAACGCAAGAATCCGCGCATCAAGGAAAAGCAGGACTTCACGTTTATCGATAGTGAAAAGAGCAGCTGGTTCTTCAAGTATTATTCTGGTACGAATAAAGTTGGACGCGATGTTGTACTCCTTATCCGCGATCAGGGTCGCCTAGTCGAACGCTACGATGTCCGCTTGATTCGCTGGGTTGAACAGGATTCCCTCGCTTACTGGGTTTTTGAAAACGGATTCCGCCGCGTGTTCCACAAGGATGGTTCGGTCGAGTTTTTCCCAATACAGCGCGAAAGCATGAAAGGAAAGATTCATACGCATCCGAACGACTTGATTAACGAACGCCAGCTTGCCGATGAAATGGATTCCAAAATGGTCAAGGCGCGTATCGATGTCCTTCGACGTTCTGGCGAAGATACCCGCGCAATGGAAACGGCTCTCCAGTTCAAGTATTCTGCGCACTGGATGAACTTGATAGTCCTTTTGATCGGTGCCGCCCTTTGCCACCGGTATAGCCGTTCTGGAGGGCTCTCCCAGAAATTCGGTGTTGGCCTTTTGCTTGTTTTTAGCTATTATATCCTAGAGAGGATTGGACTCAAAATGGGTGAAAATGGAGCGCTCTCTCCTTTCTGGGCAGCGTGGAACAGTCACTTCATTTATGCCGGTCTCGCGTTTGTCATGTTATATCGGTCTTTTCGCTTGTAGAGGGTTTAAATGTCCGTATCTGAAATATTGTTTGTTGTTGCAGGGGCGTTGCTTGGACTTGCGTTTCAGGGTGGGATGTTCCTTTTCCTTATCCCGTTTGCGGTTGTCGCTTTCTCTTTGGCCGTGATGAACCGCCCGAATAATTTGAATACATCTGTAATTCCCGTAATCAAAAGCAACAAGCATTCTACAGCGCTTACTCCAGTTGTGTCTCCGGATATCCGCAATGAATTTACGAATGCGAACAAGGTGGAATCGAACGAACCGAATTCTTCTCTTCGCGTCAACCAGATTTGGGAACGTGCAAACTCCGATGTGGATAAGGCTTTTGGCGATGTCTTGCGTTGCCTCAAGGTGCTGATGCCGCAAGCGAATACGCTTACCGTCTTTACGAATGGCGGCAGTCCGAACGAGCTCAGGCTGAGGATGTTCCAAAGCGATATTCCGAACTGCATCGATACGGGTGCGAAGATTACCGAGAATATGGGCATCTTGAGCCAGCTTTTGCGCCCTGAAGTGTCCCGCATTCTGGAAGGCGACCTACTTGTCGGAAAGCGTCTTACGTATTACATCGAAAATAGAATGATCCGCTCCTTGGTCGGGGTTCCGCTGTTGGGTCGCGATGAACAGCGTCTGGGAGTCCTGCTAGTGGATTCGCTACACCCGAATGCGTTTACGGCGGCCGAGGCGCAGGCGCTCACGTACATTGCTCAGGCAATGTTCATGGTGAGTTTCAAGAGCTTTGTATCTGCACAGAACTACATTGAGCAGCAACAGTTCAGCGTGCTTTACCATTACCAGCGCAAGTTCTTCCAGACCATGTCTGTCAAGGATATTTACAAACAGATGTTCGAGTACGTCAAGGAAAACATGCCGTTTGACCGTCTGACGATTCTCGCCCTCGATAAGCCCAAGGAAGGTTTGGGACATGTCGTGTATTGCGTCGGTATGGATTCCGAACAGTTTGTCAACAAGTCGTTTACGTTGTCTGATAAAGGCATCTTCGTGCTTGCCTTGATGAGAAATAGACCGGTGTTCCGTTCGTTCAATTCGGGCTATGCCGATTATGTGCCGCGATTGAACGATTCCGAAAAACGCAACATGGAACTGCGCCAATTGTTCGTGATGCCGGTTTCGTCGGAACCTGATTCCAAGACTGCGGAACTGGCCATCTGCCTTGAAAGCCGCTTTACCAACCGCTATCAGGATCACGAGAAGAAACTCTTGAAGGCGTTTGCCGGCGTGGCGGGTTTTGCCTATGCTCGTGCGTGCCAGTTCGAAAAAGGCAAGGATTTGGCAACTCGCGATGGACTTACAGGACTTATGAATCATCGGTCGCTGGATGAATCGCTGAGAACCGAAAAAATTCGTGCGGACCGTAAAAAGTACAATATTGGCGTGCTGATGATGGATATTGACCACTTCAAGCGCGTGAACGATACTTATGGTCACCCGATTGGCGATGTGGTTATTAAGGGTATCGCTTCTGCTATCAGTGGCGAAATCCGCAAGGAAATCGATGTCGTTGCGCGTTATGGCGGCGAGGAATTTGTCGTGGCGCTTATCGATACGACTCCGGAGGGCATGATTGAAACGGCTGAACGCATCCGCAAGGCGGTTGGCAAGTTGGAATTCAACGTGCACCAAGTGGACCCGCTCCGTGTGACGGTGAGCATCGGAGCGTTCCTCGTGGAGCCTGGATTCACGGACATGAAGAAGGCTATCAACAATGCCGACCAGGCGCTTTACAAGGCGAAGGACGGCGGCCGCAACCAAGTTGTCCGCTTTGAAACCGTCGAAACCGAAGCGGTGGGAGCATAGGGCATTGGGCTATGGGGTCGCTCGCATAGCTCGCTTTGAGGACGCTTCGCTTTGAGCATTTCTAATTACAATAACCC
>CAMKLO010000094.1 GCA_946413655.1 uncultured Fibrobacter sp.
ACAAACGTAGGGGTTTTCTGTACCAAAATGCCACGAATCCGCTCAATCATAAAATCTCCAAATTATGCACTTTTGTGCTACTGCTCAAATATACACTTTTTTTACTGTCCGGTCAAGAGAAATCTATTTTCGTAGTGAAAAAAAGTCCCATCATGTATTTTGGGCGCCTTAAATGAGTATATTTATTGAAAATATGCGTTTATTTTTAATAAATATAGCTTTTTTGACATTCCTGTTGCTGGCAGGATGTGGTCTTGGTGGCGATATTCCGTCACCCCAAACACACTCTTATAAAGAACTTCAAAATCACACGAAAATGGACTGGTTTATCCGTATAACGGCCATGAACGATTCAATTCAGTCCAAGTCGTTAAGCGTTTCAATCACGTATCCCGATTACCCGCTTTTTATCGATACTGTATACTATTCGCATTTCTTTAATCTTCCTCAGGATTCAACACAGACGGATTCTACGCAGGAATATTTGACGTATATGAATTATCCCGTGTCGCCGTATCAATCGGATGCAGAACGTATTCAAAAATATTTGAATGAAAATGTAGGTGAAAAAAAACGATTTGAAACGATTGCTGATTCTAATGGCCATGTCGTCTTTTCTCTTTTTGACAAAGGCGGTGTAGAAAAAAAGTACGATATTGATGTCTCTGGTTTCCTAAAATTCTTGGAACATCCTTATGAACTGCGTGGGGATTCGGTCGATGTTCTGATTCCCGAAGGAATTTCGACGATTTCGTATTATGGAACTTGTACGTGTGCAGAATGCGGATCGTCGATGTGCTTCAATGAGGTCTATGTGGATTCTCTAAAGAACCGTACTTATTCTACGGACATCGCGACGGTGTGGGGCAACGGGGGTAAACTAGATTTAGTCACGCGACTTGGAAAGCAGAGTTCCCTGAAAACGGATAGTATCAGCATAACGTTAGATTACCATTTTGTTTATTGAGAATATTTTAAATGAAGATTTTGATGAAAATATTTGCGTTGTGTATCCTGATGGCTTTGGCCGCATGTTCGCTTGATTTAGAGGATAATAGCGACTATTGCCCTGTTGCGACCAAACTTATACCACTCCAAATGAAGGTCGATTTTAAGTGTGCGCCAAAAAAGGAGTGCTTTCAATATCCAGTTCAACTGGAACTAGGGTATGTCAGTCGGTATCTTGATATCGATTGCTGGGGTGGAATTTATAAATACACGTTTGTTTCTGGAGATATCAGGGAAGAGGCTACAAACGATTATTATCTCCCGCATTATGTGCTGCATCCTGATTCAAATAACAGGATTGAGTTCGCTTTGATTGATAAATACGGTGACGAAAAAAGGTATAACTTGAAGTTGACCGATTATATTCCCGATTACAAAATCGTGGGCGATACGCTGGAAATCGATGCAAGGGAAGGTGTTCGATATTATTATAAAGGTCGTAAGGAATATGGTAATGATTCCTTGCTGAAAATAACAATAAATGATGACATTATGCCGTTCTTTGAGTTTACCCATGCTGAACGGATGGCGAATGATGATTCCCTGGTGTTTTCCGGAACCATTTATTGGAAATAACGCACTCGATTTGATATTTTCTATAATTGTAGTATAGAAACAATATTTTTTATTCAAAGGTTTGTGTGATGAAGCATTCTTTTGTTTTTTTGTCTTCTGTCTTGTTTGTGATAAATTCTTTTGCCGCCTATTCGGGAACGCCGCAAATGCCAAAACTTGTGGATGGCTGCTACGAAATCGGTTCCGCAGAAGAATTGTACGGATTTGCTCAATGGAGTAATGATTCTCTAGCGAACGAGTCTTTATGTGTAAAGATTGTCAAAGATATTGAACTCAACAGCAATGTCCTTACGGCGGATTTTGCCCTTAACGGAAAAGAATCGGATTTTGCTCTCTGGACTCCCATCAGTAATTTCAAGGGGACTTTGGATGGCCAGAATCACGTCATTTCCGGGCTTGTCGTTGTTGTAAAAGATGCGCATGCTTCTGCTGGGTTCATCAATACGGTATTTGGAGAGTCCGAAGAACAGCGTGCTGTCATAAAAAATTTGGGATTCGTGGATTCCTATGTCTATGGCGATATGTATGTCGGCGGCATTGTGGGCCATGCGCGTCACTTGACCTTGGATCACGTTTTTCATGAAGGCTATGTCAACGGGACTACGGCCGTGGGCGGCCTTATCGGTCTTGCCAGTCAAAACAACTACATTCTAAATTCCTACAACAAGGGCTTTGTGGATTCCCATTATGAAACGGGAGATCTCTATGCGTCTAGATTTATCGGTGGGTTGGCAGGGTATATCCATACGGAAAAGAACCTTATTCGAAATTGTTTCAGTACCGCAAAAATCAATGGGGTCAACTATACTGGTGGGCTTACCGGAATAGTGGGCAAACAGACTGAACTTTCTGTCGAAAATTCTTTTACCACGCAAGATAAGTTATACGGCTACGAAGAGGGCTCGACCAAGGTAACCTTGCTGAATTCTTTCTCTTTGGGTAAAGATTCTGGCCAAAACGTAAAGACGAGTGAAGAGTTTGCAAATGGCGTGGTTGCAACTATTCTGCATAATGCCCAGTACGGCGACATCTGGGGGCAAAATGTTGGGACTGATTCTCATCCTGTTCTGACTGGGAAAATTACGAACGTTACCGAAAATCTCAAGTTGTCCAAAGTGACGTTCCATACTTATGATGGCGATACGACTACTTATGCAACGCAATATGTCGTGGGCTATGGGCTGGATTTTCCGACTCCCGAAAGAACCGGGTACAGATTTGACGGTTGGTATGCGAAAGCGGATTATTCCGGAAATCCGTTGACTAGAATTTCGGATAAAGAAACGGACGATGTCGATGTATATGCCAAATGGTTAAAATTCCTAGACGCCAAAGACGGATGTTATCAGATTGCCAATGCGGATGATTTGTTCGTTTTTGCTGTGATGGTGGATGAATCGGATGCGGATGTCTCTTGTGCAAAGCTTACAAAGGACATTGTCGTAAATGAAAACGTGCTTAACGATGATGAGTCGTTAAACGAAAAGGCAGGTCCCTTTAGGGAGTGGACGCCTATTATGAAGTTCAAGGGAACCTTTGACGGACAAGGACATTCCATTTCTGGGTTGTACTACAACAATTCCAAAAAGGAACACATTGGATTTTTTGGCAAGTTGTCTTTGGTGTCCAAAGATGGTAAGACGGTTATCGAAAATCTCGGAATCAAGGATTCCTATTTCAATGGGAGTAATGATGTCGGTTCCTTTGTCGGTAATGTCAGTGCCCATGTGACTCTCAGAAACGTCTATAACGAAGGTTCTGTTAATGGGGGTACTTTTATCGGTGGTTTGGTTGGTTACGAAATAAGTGAATTGACTATGATTAACGTGTATAATACGGGTAAAGTAAGTGGCCGTCAATGTACAGGCGGTCTCCAAGGTGGTTCATACGGCACAGGAAATACGACTATCATCAATTCCTATACATCGAGAGGGGCCTTGTTCGGCTACGTAAAAAACAAGACGGATTCTAGCCTCACGAAAATCCATTCCTATGCTCGGAATGCTTCTGGTTCCGATGAAATACTGATTTCTGATGAGCAAATTGCCAATGGTGAACTGGCCAAACTTTTGCATAATTATTCTGATAATGGAGTTGACGGGTCCGTATGGGGGCAACGAATCGGCCGGGATCCTCATCCGGTATTTTCGGGAACAATTGATACTGCCGAAACTACAGTCTTGTCTCCCGCGTTTAAGTCTGTTGCGAAGGTTCGTGTTCAAGGTTCTTCTTTACTTGTAAATAACTATGTCGGCATGATTGAAATTTTTGATGTCAATGGAATTCTTGTCGGTCGGAAAGACTCCAATGGCGCGGTTGATTTCTATTTGAATCATCCTGGAACGTATATCGTCAAGATGGGGCGTTCTGCACAAAAGGTTGTGGTAAAGTAAGAATTACTTTTTACTACCTTTAAAAACATGGTAACGTTAGCTCTTTCTCATTTCGAAAAAAGTTTCCCGGCAGCGCTTCGTGGAAAGCGCTTGGGAGCGGTTTTGCATCCGGCTTCGGTTTGTGCCGATTTGCGTTATACGCTTGATTTGCTCAAGGATTTGGACGGCAAGCTCTTTAAGCTTTCGGCTCTGTTTGGGCCGCAGCACGGCATCAAGGGGCATACGCAAGACAACATGATTGAATGGGAAGGCTACGAGGATCCGGAATTGCATATTCCGGTTTATAGCCTTTACGGTGAACATCGCGAGCCGACGGCGGAAATGCTTTCGCACGTGGATGCGATGCTTGTGGATTTGCAGGATGTGGGCGCGCGTTACTACACGTTCATCTGGACGTTATTCCTCTGCATGAAAGCTTGCGAAAAGGCGGGAATCCCGGTGGTCGTGGTGGATCGCCCGAATCCGATTAACTGCGTGGACGAAGAAGGGCCGGTGCTGGACCTCAATTACACGAGTTTTGTGGGGCTCCATAGCATTCGCACGCGCCATGCAAAGACGATTGGCGAACTTGCCGAACAGTTCAAGGCCGAACGATTCCCGAAGTGCGAACTTTATGTGATGCACATGGACGGCTACGATAAAAAGATGTGGTTTGACGAAACGGGACTCCCGTGGATTTTGCCGAGCCCGAACATGCCGACGCTCGATACGGCGATTGTGTATCCGGGGATGTGCTTGTTCGAGGCGACCAACGTGAGCGAAGGCCGTGGTACGACGCGTCCGTTCGAAATTTTCGGTGCGCCGTTTATCGATGCTGTCAAACTTTGCAAGTACATGAACGGGCTCAAGCTTCCGGGTGTGTATTTCCGCGAGAACTACTTCCAGCCGACGTTCCACAAGGGTGCGGGGCAGATTTGCGGCGGTGCTCAGATTCACGTGACTGACCGTAATTCGTTCCGCAGTTTTGAGATGGCGGTGAAACTGTTGCAGTACATTTTCAACGAATACCCGAAGGATTTTGCGTGGAAGCAGCCTCCGTACGAGTACGAGTTCAAGAAATTGCCGATTGATATTTTGCTTGGCAACGGGACGTTCCGCAAGGAATTTATCGAGTCGAGTATATGATGCGCATCGCAGGAATAAAATGCGCCGGGGGCTCCTTGCACGGTATAGAATCGCAAAAATAATGAACCGGAAAATGAGAAAATGTATTTGGACTGTCGCAAAAACGATGCCATGAAAGATGCGAAAATGCACCGAACCTTTTTATGTCATCCCCGACTTGTTCGGGGATCTCCTTGCACGGAACTCTATTGCAGAACACTTGTATAAATGAAACTTAGACTTTCGACAGAAACTTTGAACCGTCTTAAACGCTTCCGCAAGAACAAGCGCGCCTTTTGGTCGCTTGTGATTCTGGTGGTGGCGTACTTGCTTTCGCTTACGAGCCCGTGGACGGTGAACGATGAACCGTTCTTCTTGCGTTATAACGGTAAGAACTATTTTCCGGCATTTGCGCGTTACAGCGAGGCGGACTTTGGTGGTGAATACAAGACGGAACAGGATTACGCGAAGCTCTTTGCGGAAGTTGCTGAATGTAAGCAGGACGAAGAAGACGGATTCCCGCGTGCGGGTGGCTGCCCCGAAATGTGGACGCTCATGCCGCCAGTGCCGCACGATCCGCTGAAGGCGGATCTGAGCGAGGAGGGAACCCCTCCCTTTGCGCCGAGCGCAAAGCACTGGCTCGGCACGGACAGCAATGGGCGAGACGTTCTTTCGCGCTTGATTCACGGGTTCCGCATTTGCATTAGCTTTAGTTTGCTCTTGACTTTGTTAGGAACGTTCCTCGGGATTGTCATTGGCGGTATCCAGGGCTATCTCGGGAGGTTCTGGGATACGGGCATGCAGCGTATGATTGAAATTTGGTCGTCGCTCCCAATGCTCTACGTGGTGATTCTCATCGGCAGTATTTACGGTCGCAGCTTCTGGCTCTTGATTTTGATTATGGCTGCGTTCAACTGGCTTTCGCTCAGCTATTACATGCGCGCGGAATTCCTGAAGCTCCGCAGCATGACATATGTGATGTCGGCGAAGGTGCTTGGGCTTGGGCATCGCCACATCTTCTTCAAGGAAATTTTGCCGAATGCGATGACGCCCGTGGTGACGCTTTTCCCGTTCACGCTTATCGGCGGAATTGGGAGCCTCACGTCGCTTGACTTCTTGGGCTTTGGACTCCAGCCGCCGACGCCGAGTTGGGGCGAACTGATGAGCCAGGGGCTCAACAACCTCTACGCTCCGTGGATTTCCGTGAGCACGGTCGCCGCGTTGTTCGTGACGCTACTCCTCACGACGTTTGTCGGCGAAGGCGTGAGGGATGCCATGGATCCGAAATCGGGGGATAGATATGTCTAAATTAGACGAAAGAACGGGCTTCGCCCTACAGACGAGAGACGAAAGAGGCGAGCGATGCGACCTTGTCTTTTTCGACCTTGTCATTCCGGACCCCGATCCGGAATCTTCTTACGCAGTGTTGCATAAGGCGATGCCGCAACAAGTGCGGCATGACATTGCGGATTTGTATCGTTTTTGAACAATAAGAATTTAGAATATGAGCAATGCAGTTTTGAGATTACATGATGTTTCTGTGGCGTTCGGGTTTGAGAAAAACGGAAACCCGCGTGACAACATGACTCCGTTGCAAGTGACGGACCGTGTCTCGTTTGATATTTATCCGGGTGAATTTTTTGCGTTGGTGGGCGAGTCCGGTTGCGGCAAGAGCGTGACCGCCATGAGCATTTTGCGTTTGCTGCCCTGGCCGAGTGCAAAAATTGTGAACGGTTCGATTCAGTTCAATGCTGGCGAGACTTCACGTGATCTTGTAAAGCTTTCGTTAGCGGAACTCCAGCAAGTTCGCGGTTCCGAAATCGCATGCATCTTCCAGGAACCGATGCAGGCGCTGAACCCCGTCGTCACCATCAAAAAGCAACTCCTCGAAGTTTTCAAGTTCGCTGTCTCTCGCGAATCGCCGGACTCCGCGCATTCCTCAAATTCGCAGTCTGCAAATGCGCGTTCCTCAAATTCGCAGTCTGCAAATCTGCATTCCTCAAAGGAATGTCATTCCCGACCTGAAGAGCCTGCCCCGGACTTGTTTCGGGGGGAATCTCCTTTAGACCTTATCCGCGAACAACTTCGCCTTGCTGGTTTCACCGAACCGGACCGTGTTTTGAATTCCTACCCGCACGAACTTTCGGGCGGAATGTTGCAGCGCGTTTGCATCGTGATGGCGCTCTTGCCAAAGCCAAAATTGATTATTGCCGACGAACCGACGACCGCCCTGGACGTGACCGTGCAGGCTCAAGTGCTCGCCGTGCTTAAGGACATGGCCGAGAAAACGGGAACCGCAGTCCTCCTCATTACGCACAACATGGGCATCGTTTCGCAGTACGCCCATCGCGTTGCTGTGATGTACGCCGGTCGAATTGTCGAAGAAGGCCCCGTTCGCGAAGTCATCAACCACCCGATGCACCCATATACGCAAGGGCTCCTTGCCGCTATTCCCGAAAGCCATAGCGACTTGCGGACACTTTCGTCAATTCCCGGTTCTGTTCCGCATCCGAAAGATTTTGCCCAAGGTTGCCGCTTTGCCGATCGTTGCTGCAAGTGTGCGCAGGCTTCTACCGAAGTTCGCGAAAAATGTCTCTCTGCGGAACTCCCGCCAAAAATTGCCGATGCGGAACATTTCGCGTATTGTTTTTTTCAAA
>CAMKLO010000095.1 GCA_946413655.1 uncultured Fibrobacter sp.
CTTTTGTTCCGTTTACTCCGATGGAAGGCAGTCAGGAAACGACGACTCAAATTGATAAGGACATCAAGAAATTTTTTGATGCAAGCAAGCCGGACGATGCGGGAATCGGTTGGACTCAAAATGAATGGACGGGCTTTACTGGCAACGGTTACTTCAATTTGGATAATACGAGTACATCCTATGCTAGCTATAAGGTGAATTTCCCCGGTGCGGGGAATGTGACGCTCGCCGTGCGTTATGCGAATGGTGGAACTTCGGACCGCATGTTCAATGCTTATCTTGATCATGACTACTATTTGAGCGCCCCTCCGACGGGAGGCTGGGACAAGTGGGATACTGCTTATGTGGTGCTGGATGCTCCGCAGGGTGATGCTGTACTCAAGTTCATGTCGGTGACGAGCGATGGCGCTCCGAACCTTGATGCTTTTGGGTTCAGCGTAGAGGGTGTTTGCCGTGTAGGCATTGATTGTACGACGACGAAATTGAATGGCGCCGTGACTGCTAGGGGCCTGAAACTCCGTGGTGACGTTCTGCAACTTGCAAGTGCCGAACGTGCTGATGTCCGCGTGTTTGATATGAGCGGTCGCATGGTTGTACAAAGTTCTTTTGATGCGACTAGCGAAATTCCGCTCTCTGCGCTTGTGAAAACTTCTGGTCTCTATCGTGTTGTTGTTTGCCAAGGTAACAAGAAGTTTGTTGCGACTTGGGCAAAGGTGCGGTAAAAAAGTTCTGAGTTTTTAGTTACTAGTTACTAGTGATGTTTGCATCAAGATGTTTCTTGATATTCGAATTACTAGTAACTCAGAACTAGTAACTATTAACTTTAGGAGTAATCTATGAAATCTATACTAAAGTATCTCCTTGCTGCTTCTGTGTTCACGGGTGTCGCTGTGAGCGATTCTACAAGTTTCACGATTCATGTCGTGGGCGATTCGACGGTGCAGACGTACAAGGATAACGCCTATCCGCAAACAGGCTGGGGCCAGGTTATCGGCTATTTCTTCGATGGAGCCCGCGTCAAGGTGAACAACGCGGCTCTTGGTGGTCGCAGCTCCAGGACGTTTATTGAAGAAGGGCGCTTGGATGGCGCGTTGCAGTCGGCTCAAAAGGGTGATTTCCTCTTTGTACAGTTTGGCCATAACGATCGTGATTACAGCAAGGCTGCACGTTATGTGGATCCCAAGGACTTTCCGGGATATATTCAAAAATATGTAGATGCTGGCAAAAAGAAGGGTGTGAACGTCATTCTCATTTCGCCGATGAACTTGAACGGAAGCCGCAACGTGTTCTCGACGGGTGCCAATAACTACGATGCCCGTGGTATGATGCAGACTGTTGCAAAGAACAACAAAATTCCGTTTGTCGATTTGAACATGAAGTCGTACAACACGTATAATACGACGTATAAGTCGATGCCGGATTATGTGACTCGCTATTTGTACAAGAAACTGGAAAAAGGCGAATACCCGAATTATCCCGATGGCGTGAACGACGGTACGACGCATTTCCAGGAAATGGGCTCGATGGGCCATGCGCAAATGATTTGCGAAGAACTCGAAGAAAATCTCAAGTCGAATACGAATTTGTCTGCAGAGGCGAAGGCCGGGCTTACGACACTTGTGTCTGCCATCAAGAAACGTTACACCATCAAGGTCAAGACGAACCTGTCAAGTTACAACGGACTCATTACGCAGACGCAGTATTTCCCGGCGGGTTCTCCGATGACTCTCCGCGTGACACCGAACGGCCAAACATTTGAAAAGTGGGTCGATGACGATTGTAAGGAACTTTCGAACAAGATGATTTATTATGGTTTCAAGACGAAGGCTCGCGACATTACCTATACGGCCATGTTCAAGGGCGGAGCCGCTTGCACGCCGATTTCTCACGGCTCCGAAGAGAGCGGCACGGCTAACAGTTCGTCTTCGGGTGGACCGGGAAGTTCGAGCAGTATTTCTGTTACGGAACTTGCAGAAGGACTTTGCTCGTTGAAGGCTGGGACAGGTGCTTGGCCGTCCGTGATTGATATGTCGAACCCTGAAATGGGCGATGGCTGGACAGAAACTAACCATGAAGGCTATACTGGTGGGGGATTCTTTAATCTCGACAATTCCGCTTATAGCAAGGCAACGTATATGGTGACGTCGGACCAGTCGGCAGAGCATGCCCGTATGATGATCCGTTATGCGTTTAGCGGTACGACAAGCCGCGACATGAAAATTACTGTTGATAACGGTACTTACGATGTGGTGTTCCCGTCAACTGGAAGTTGGGACAAATGGGATACGGTTTATGTCGATAATGTATGGGTGGATGCGCTTGATTTCAAGGTGATTTTGCAGTCGGCTACGGCAGATGGAGGCCCGAATATCGATATGATTGCTTTTGACATGAAGGATGTGTATCGCACGGGTTGCAAAAATGCGAGAAAAAAGGACCAGTTGACGAATTTGTTTGCCACTACAAGACCTGTTTCGACTCAGAAAAAAGGCTTTACCGTGAATGCTCTCGGACAGAAGGTGCTGAAAAACACTGACCGCGAGGATATGCGTAAATTGCCGAAGGGTCGGTATTTCCTAAAATAAATGGCTCCGGTATGGCGGAATTATCCCGCCATATCTGTTTTTAAAGTGTAATGTGGACATTAAATTTGATAAAATGTGGACAATAATGTATATTGTATCTAGACGAAAGAACGGCCTTCGGCCTATAGACGAGAGACGAAAGAAATGAAAAATTAAAAATGAAATTTTAACTCTTAATTTTTAATTCTTAATTCATAAATCCTAACCACTAACCACTAATCACTTCCTACTAACCTCAGACCTCAAAGGGGCGAAGCCCCGACCTCAAACCTCATAGCCCAATGATTAACATCTTTGAATATTTGAATTATCGCGATTTTTTGAAAGACGCTTACGAAGAGCGCCATGCAAGTGATTGGCGCTTTAGCCATCGCTTTATTGCCGAAAAAGCGGGTTTTGATTCATCGATGTTCAATAAGATATTGCAGGGCAAGCGCAATTTGACGGATCGGTTGATCGAAACGTTTGCATCCATTTTTTGCAGTGACGAACGCGAAAAGTCTTATTTTGCCAACATGGTGGCGTTTAATCAGGCGAAAACGCACTCTGAAAGCCGTCAGTTCCTGGAAAAACTTGTGGCGTCCAAGGAATGTAAGGTCGAAAATTTGGCGAAGGACCAGTTTGAATATTTTGACCATTGGTACCATGCGGTTGTCCGTGAGTTGGTGACTTTTTATCCGTACGTTGGCGATGATGCCGCCCTGGGACTCATGGTGCGCCCGCCGATTTCTGCAAGCCAGGTGAAATCGTCGATTGCGCTTTTGGAACGCCTCTCGATGATCAAGAAAAACGAGGCGACCGGTTTTTATGAACAAACGCAAGGCCTTGTTTCTAGCGGTTTTGAATCGTACAACACGGCGGTGAATGCGTACATCCAACAGAATTTAGATGTGGCGCAGACGGCGATGGACCGTTTTGGTCGCGAAGAACGCAATCTCTCGACGCTCGCGTTCGGCTGTGACGAGGCGACTTATGATGAACTGGTCGAAATGGTTCGTCGGTTCCGCCGCGAAGTCTTGGCAAAAGTCGAACAATGCCAAAAACCGAATCGCGTGTTTCAGCTGGGAATGCAACTGTTCCCGCTTTCGGACCCGTATCCGCCACCGCAGAGGCGAGGGCGCAAACGCCGTATTCGCGGTGCCGAAATGCTGAACGCGTCTGGCACTTCTGTTAATTCTGACGAAACTGCCGAAGCAAAGGAGTGCAATCATGAAGAATAATTTGTTGATGGTTGCTTATATCCGGTCTTTGGCCTTGATGAGCCTGTTTATGATGTTCTTTGCTTCGTGCGGCAACGATAGAGTTGCTGGCGGCACGGAAGCGGAATCGACAATCGCTTTGTATGTCCAAATGGCAGATGGAAAGCCCGCACCAATGGCGCGTGTCCGGATTCTGCCTGACGATTACCTTTCTAGCGGCCCTGCGGAAAACGCTTGGAACGAAACCAACGAGGATGGGCATGTTTCGTTTGAAGTTCGCAACGGTCGCTACACCATTGAAGCGCGCAACGTGAATAAATCCAAGGCTTCGGGTGCTGTACATACGGTCGCTCTCGACGCAAAGACTTCGGATTCCAAGGTTGATACTATCAAACTCGGTGAACTTTCTTCTATTGAAGGTTTCGTTGTGCTTGGCAAGTCCCCCGTTGTTCGCGTGACTGGCCTTGATCGTTATGTTGTTCCTGATAGCACTGGGCATTTTGTAATCGATTCCTTGCCGCAGGGGAGTTTCGATGTGCAAATCGGCGATCCGGAGAAGGTCCATTCGACGAAAGTGCAGTCGAATGCTGGAGATACTTTATTTGTAGATGGCTCTGACACTTCATCGACCATTAAAGTGGTGAAGTCGAAAATGTCTGCAACGACGGAATATCCTGAAAGCGATTGGAGTGCCCATGAAACATTGCTCAAAGGCATTAACGGTTTTGCTGTTGGAACGCTTGGGGCTGCAGGTGTCACGGATAGCTCTGGAAACGTCAAAAAATCGAAAGGCGAAATATGCATCGTGACCACAACGGACGATTATGTGGATGTTGTCGATTCCAGCAAGGTCGATTCTTTGGGAAACCCTGTAAAATCAGTCGTTGCTGCGAAAGGCTCACTCCGTGAATGTGCCGAAAAGGACGGTGCGGTGTGGATTTTGTTCAAGAAAAACGGAAAATACAATTTGCAATCGCCGTTACGCATCAAGTCCAACAAGACGATAGATGGTCGCGGTCGCGATGTCCGCATTACGGGCATGGGTATTTTGACAAACGAATCGTCCAATCTCATTTTTGAAAACTTGACTTTTACGGCGCCTTCGATTACGGCAAAAGATACGACGAGTCGTCGTGCGCTTTCCATACATAACCGCACTCACCACGTTTGGGTCGATCATTGTATGTTCGAGGAATACCCGCTAATCCTTGTGGATGTAAAACGCAGTTCGTATGCAGTGACGCTCTCTTGGAACCGTTTTGAAAATGGCCAGTCCGGTATATTGTTTGGACTTGAACCTGATATTTTCGTGGATTCTTTACAGACTTTAACGTTGCATCATAATTATTTCGAAAACCTGGAAAAGGTAGGAGTCCTTGCTCGTCACGGTCAAATGCATGCGTATAACAATTTCTTCTTCGATGTAAAGCAAGCGGGAATGGAATGTACCGATTCTGCGGCCTGCTATATCGAAAGCAACGTTTTCAATAACGAAACACCAGTCTCTGTTTATAGACTCGAAAACGAAGACGGGTCGCCGGACAAGACGACGAAGGGCTTTGTCTATATGAATGACAACTGGTTCGGTCGCAGTGGCAAAAATCTCTCGGGCAATGCGAGAGGCTTCAAACCGGATTACAAGATTTCGTTTGATGAGTCTGGTGCTGACCTCGCTGTTCGCGTGAAAAACGAAGCCGGCCCCCGGTAGAATCTTGCTAAGCCGGGCGCGTTACGGGCTGGCCTCGGAACAAGTCCGGGGCAGGCTCTAAGCCCGTAGTGGGGTGGAGAGTAACAACGTGCGAACCAGGGGGATACATCCCCCTTCCATAAAAAGACTGCACTTTGCGCTAGTTTTAAGAAAAATCTTTCGTCTCTCGTCTCTCGTCTCTCGTCTAAAAAAGCTATATTTGCGCCGTACAAAATCAAGGAGCAATAATGCTTAAATCTACATTGCAACAGACCGATCCGGAAATCTACAACATCATCCAGGAAGAAGCCGAACGCCAGGAATATGGCATCGAACTCATCGCTTCCGAAAACTACACCTCCAAGGCCGTCATGGAAGCCATGGGCTCCGTGCTGACCAACAAGTACAGCGAAGGCTACGTGGGCAAGCGCTACTACGGTGGTAACGAAGTGATCGACAAGATGGAAGCTTTGGCCATCGAACGTTGCAAGAAGCTCTTTGGTTGCGACCACGTGAACATCCAGCCGCTGTCCGGTTCTCCGGCCAACGCCGCTGTCTATTTCGCCGTCCTCAAACCGGGCGACAAGGTCCTCGGCCTCAAGCTCGACCACGGTGGACACCTTTCTCACGGCCATCCGGTGAACTTCTCCGGCATGCTCTACAACTTCGTGCAGTACGAAGTCGATAAGGAAACTGGCCGCATCGACATGGACAAGGTCCGCGAAATCGCTCTCCGCGAAAAGCCGAAGATGATCCTCGCCGGTTTCTCTGCCTACAGCCGTAACCTCGACTGGAAGCGCTTCAAGGAAATCGCAGACGAAGTTGGCGCTCTCACGATGGCTGACATTTCTCACATTGCTGGCCTCATCGCCGGTAAGGCAATCGAATCTCCGGTGCCGTACTTCGACATCGTGACGACCACGACCCACAAGACTCTCCGTGGCCCGCGTTCCGCTATCATCATGTGCAAGGACCGCACCATCCAGAAGATGGTGAAGGGCGAACTCAAGGAAGTTTCCCTCGCCAAGGAAATCGACAAGGGCGTGTTCCCGGGCATGCAGGGTGGTCCGCATGACCACATCAACGCCGGTAAGGCCGTTGCATTCCTCGAAGCTTTGCAGCCGGAATTCCAGACCTACGCCAAGAACGTCATCAAGAACGCTCAGGCTATGTGCGCCGAAATGCAGAAGCTCGGCTACAAGGTCATCAGCGATGGCACCGACAACCACCTCATCGTGGTGGACATGACCTCCAAGGGCGTTTCCGGTAAGGAAGCCGAAGTGGCCATGGAAAAGGTCGGCATCTCCTGCAGCCGTTCTACGATTCCGTTCGATCCGCGCAAGCCGATGGATCCGTCCGGTGTCCGTCTCGGTACTGCCGCTATCACGACCCGTGGCTTCGACGAAGAAGACACCCGCGAAGTGGCCCGCATCATCGACCGCGCCATCCAGGCCAAGGACGACGAAGCTGCACTTGCCAAGATCCGTCAGGAAATTGTCGAACTCTGCAAGAAGCACCCGCTTTACAAGTAATTGATGGCGGGGCAAACGCCTCGCACATTGTGTCATCCATCCCCGACTTGTTCGGGGAATTTTTTTATGGGAAAATACGCAAAAATGCAAAAGTGGCGGTGAAATGGAACGAAATTGTTCAAAAACACCGCCGCATTTTGCCCTTGTTATGCGAAAAATGGAAAAATTGTGTAGATAAACTAACTAAGTGGCGGTAAAATTGGGGCGAAAAGGTGTTTTTGTACTGCTCTATGCAACGGATGCTACAAAATTGTAATCCATTAACTTCAA
>CAMKLO010000096.1 GCA_946413655.1 uncultured Fibrobacter sp.
ACCTTGCCGCATATTTTTTACTCCTTTTCTGGAATTGAATTATTATATCACATCACCTTGGGCCATGCCCTTTTTTATCTTTGTTGTTCTTTAATTGTTAAAACACTAAATATATCCAATTTTTGTTGTAATGTCAATAGAACAACTAGAAATTTAAAGTAAAAATTTAGTTACAAAAAAACAAGGGTTAGTTAGAGCTTTCGCTGTTTATTCCACCGAAAATGTCGCCTTCACGTTCCCTTTGCCGAGGATCTGCTGGAGGCGTTTCTTGTTTACATTGTCAATACGGGCAAGGCGCGTGAAGTTCCAGGAATTCTTGTCGTAGTAGATGGTGATGGAGTTGCCCTGGTAAAGGATGATGTCGCCCGCGTCGGTGTCGATTTGCTTGTCGTTACGCGGGAAACTGCGCGGCAGGTCGGCCACCTTCTCGAAGCTGCCGTAGTCGTGCATGTCGAGCGTCATGTCGCCCTGCGCGAGGAATTCGGCGAAGGCCTTGGCCGAGGAATTTTCTTCGAGCGTCGCCGTGAAGGTGGTGTCGTTCACATGGATCTTGAGTTTCACGGGAGCCTCCCCCACTTTAGATGTTGAACTTGCGGACGATTTCGACGTCTGAGCTTCGGGTTGCGTCGAATGACTCGCCGCATCGCTGCAGGCCACGAGAAAGAACAACGCTATAAGGACAATGTTTCGCATACACACAATATAAATAATTGTGCGAGCGATTCAAAATACTTATTTGCTATGACTCACTATGCCTTTTGCGCATAATAATGTATATTGGACATGCGCAATAAAGCGCATTTTTAGATAGGCATTCTAATGAAACAATACATCGTCGACGCCTTTACGGACAAGTTGTTCAAGGGAAATCAAGCTGCAGTTTGTGTCATGGAAAAATGGATTCCGGACGATCTGATGCAAAATATTGCAATAGAAAACAATTTTTCAGAAACGGCGTTTACCGTAAAGAATAGTGACGGTTGTTATGATTTACGCTGGTTCGCTCCTGGCGGTGAAATTGATTTCTGTGGGCACGCCACACTGGGCTCGAGCTTTGTGTTGTTCTCTTTTTACGAGAAAAAATCTTCGACTATTGTCTTCCATACGCGGCAAAAAGGCGATTTTATTGCCAAGAGAAAAGAAAAAGGCATCACCATGTCTTTCCCCGCGTTTTCGCTCAAACCGGTTCCTGTTACAGATTTGATGACGAAGGCCTTTGGCGCAAAACCGAAGGAAGCCTTTTTCGACAGAGACTTACTTTGTGTATTTGATTCTGTTGATTTGATTAAAAATATGAGTCCAAATGAAAAAGACTTAAAAGAATTGGGCGGCACTTGCATTGGAGTGACGGCAAAGGGGGATGATGAATTCGACTGCGTTTCTAGAGTTTTCGCACCTCAGTTAAATATATATGAAGATCCTGTAACAGGCTCTACGCACTGCATGATTGCCCCCTATTGGTCAAGCGTTCTCGGAAAGAGGAATATCAAAGCATTTCAAGCATCAAAACGAGAAGGGGTTTTACTTTGCGAGGTAAACGGCGAGAGCGTTTCTATAACCGGGAACGCAGTTCTGTTTAGTTCCTGCGAACTGAATGTTGCTATCGACTAGGTGGGGCGACAGCGTCGGCACACACAAGCAGGTTTGCTTACCTAGAATAAAACACAGCCACAAGCGTCAAAACGGCACCCACAACTAGGACGATCGAGACACTTGTGGCAATGTCCCCCATGCCGACCAGCGGAGAGACGATTCCGCCCATCAAGAAGCCCGATGCCCCGATGGCCGCGGCTGCGGTGCCTGCATTTGCGCGTTCCGCATTCAAAGCCAACGCGTTTGCGGGGGGCTGGCTCATGCCGAACATGAACGTAAGCCCCATGAAGGCGACCTGCAGAAGCGGGAGTATAGCGTGTGTCATGAGAGCGACAGCAACGGCAATTGCGAAAACGAACATTCCCGTACCCGAAATTTTCAGGGCCTTGAATTCGTTGCCGACTTTACCCGACAACGCGCAACCGATGGCCGTGAAAACGGCATTCAGCGCAAAGCACAGGCTAAAGCCGACAGGCGAAAGGCCGTAGATTTTTTGGTAGATAAAGGGCGAAGACGCGATATACCCGAACAAGATAATCATTGGGAATGTGCATACCAAGAAATACGATACGTAGGCGCGGTTCTTGAACACTTTTGCATACAAGCTAAAGCTCGCAAAGACAGATTTTTTGCTGCGACGTTTTACCGGGAGCGATTCCTGGAATTTCCCTGACATAAAGAGCAGCAGCGCCCCATACAGGAGCAATACTGCGAAAGTCCCCTTCCAGCTCATGAAATTCAGCAAGAATCCGCCTAGCACCGGGGCTATAATCGGGGCGACTCCGTTCACAGCGCTCACCATGGCAAGGAACTTGGTGAGGACGGGGCCACGGTAGGAATCCGCCGAAATGGAACGCGCTATCACGATGCCGCCGGATGCCGCCATGCCCTGCAACAAACGAAACACGTTGAAGGTTACGATGTTCGGCGCGACAATGCAGGCGATAGTCCCGCAAACAAAAAGCAACAGACAAACTAGCAACAACTTTTTGCGGCCGTACTTGTCGCTCAGCGGGCCTACAAAGAGTTGCCCCACCGAAAGCCCGAGCATGCTCATGGTGAGACTCAGCTGTGCCATCGAGGGGCTTGCCGCAAAGTAATCGGCAAGGCTCGGGAGGGCCGGCAAGTAAAGGTCTGTCACGAAGGGGCCAAATGCCGAAAGCAGCCCAAGCAACAGCATAAGGAAAGTGAATTTCTGTTTTCCGCTCATAAATTCCTCTTGGCGAAACCGCACGGAATCGCCATAAAAAAAGCCCGCAAAGCCTTACAACTGGACTTATGCGGGACCGCTACACGTTGATTTCGCAAGCGAATTTAGGAAAAAATTTTTCCGTTGGCAAGTTCTTGACAAAGCCAAAAAAAATTTTTATTTATGGGCACGAAATTTCATTGCGTATAATGGTTCAGCGTGAAACTCAAACATCAGGGTTTTGCGCCTTTTTTTTTGCGCAGGGCCCGCAACAAAAGAGGTTAAAATGGACTTTTACATGAAACTCCCGCGCGGCAAACGCGAATTCATCCTTTTTCTCGTGACGCTTTCGATTATCTCGATGAACGTCATCGCGCCGCTCATCACCTGTTTCGAGATGGGCTTTAGCATGGAAAGCTGGGCGCACGTATTCCCGATTATGCCGATACTCTGGCCGTGCGTCATCGCGACGGTGCTTGTCACATACAAGCCTGCGGCATTCCTGACATCAAGGCTCACGCAGAAAGGCGACAGTTTCCATGCGGTGATTACACTCAACATCATGTGTACGGTTTTCCTGATGTCCATCATCTTGACGATTGTAGGTACCTGGGTCGGAAACCGCGAAATTACAATGGAGCCGCTGGTGAATTTCTTTTACAAGTGGCCTCGCAACTTTGCCATTTCGCTCGCGGTAGAAATCTTGATCGCGCAGCCGATTGCACGCCGCGTGATGCTAGGCTTGCACAAGTACCGCGACGCACGCCGGGAAGTCGCAGTTTCTAACTGAGCCGTAAATAAATTTATCTATCTTTTCGATTGTGACAGGCATCGAAGAACAATTCAATGGCAAGAAACTCCTTGTCAAGAAGCTCATTCCGTTCGGGTTCACGAAGGAAGGGTCTAACTATGCACTCGTCCGCGAAATACTTGGCGGACAGTTCCGTCTTGAAATCAGAGTGGGACGGGGCAAGAAGGTTTCAGTCAAGGTGTTCGACAACGATTCCGGCGAAGAATACCTGCTGTTTTCGGTGCTGTCAGTGCAGGGAACCCTCGTGTGCCGCATCCGCAAAGAAGTTTCCGTTATTACGGATAAATTCATCAGCGAATGTTTCGAGACGCAGATTTTTAAAAGGAAATCAGCGAACGACCTGATTAGCTACGCGGAGCAAAAATACGGAGACAAGCCCGAATATCTGTGGGAACGGTTTCCGCAATTCGCCGCCATCCGCAAGCACGAAAACAAGAAATGGTATTGCCTATTGGGGACTGTCGAAAAATCAAAAGTTGGCCTCAAGGGCGACGAGATTATCGAAGTAGCGAACTTCAAGATAGTCCCGAAAGAATTGCCGGGACTCCTGAAAAAGCCCGGCTACCTCCCCGCATACCACATGAACAAGAAAAGCTGGGTAACGATCATCCTTGATGGGACCGTACCGCTAACCGAAATCAAAAAATTGCTGGATAAAAGCTACACGCTGGCGTGAGAAAGCGGCCCTAGTTCTAGCTTTTATTTAATATCAATCAAATCAAAATACATCAGACGCGTGTGCAAAGGTTTTTCTCCCAGCATTTTCACGTTTATTCCAAGAGCCCTTGCTTCGTTAATTTCGGAACTATAAAGGAATTTGAAATTGTTTTTCTGATAGTAATGAATGACTTCCGGTTTATTGATTGCATCAACGATGATAAACCGGCAACCGGTCTTGTTTTCGTCGCTACGGAACCAAGCTTTGATGAAGTCCATTACTGCAGAGCCAAAACCTTGTTTGGCAAATTCAATATTCGTCCCCAGGCGACCGACCAAAACTCCGGGATAGCGGCGAAGATTCTTCTCGCCATTCTCAGTGACATATTCAATCTTCGCCTTGTCTTCAGGAGCAAGTTGTTTGATTCGAATTGAATCGTTTGATATTGTAAATGCAGCAACGATGCTTTCGGGACGCTCTCTTAGACGAAAGACATAAGTCTTTCCCAAAAGTTTTTCACCGTATAGTCGAAAATCCTCTCTGAAAAATTCGTCAAGGTCTTCATTTCCGCATTTGAAGGGGTTGCAACTTTGCAGCAATTCCGAAGAAAGCCGAGCAAACGAGCATCGGTTCAAAAAATCGGCAAGGGTCATGTCTAGAAACCTTGTTCGCGGAGGAAATTCCTAACGAGCAGAATTTTATCTCCAAAATCCTGTTTACGCTCGTTCTTTTCGGCGTATTCGGCTTCCTTGAGAAAACGTTCAGCGTCTTCCCCTTGAAGCGTCGGTATGGATCTTATTGCCACTGCCATAGGTTTATTCCTCCGCTAAAAAATAGGTTTTGAATGTCTAATTGTCAATATGGCATTTACGCACATATCCCTAAAATAGCATTTAAAAATGGCAAAAAATGACAAAAAGCAACCAAGGTCACATTTGTGACCTTGGACAGCAGCGATAATCGTCGCGGTTAGATGGCTTTTGCTTACTTCAAGTTCGTCTTGAAGAATTCGTTCAGCTTTTCGAAGGGGATTTTTTCCAGGTTGTCGTAGAGGTCCACGTGGGAGGCTCCGGGGATGACGAGGAGTTCCTTGTTGCCGACGGTCTTGCTCCAGTTCTTGGTGGCGTCGAGTTTTGCGGGGACGTTCGCCTTCTTGCCGGTCATCTTTTCGAATGCGCCTTCGCCGAAGTAGCGGCTGTGGGCCTTTTCGCCGTGGATGATGAGCACCGGGTTACGGATTTCGTCGGCGTATGCGAGGAGTTTCGTGTTCATGAGCGAGGTGCCTGCGGAGGCGGCCCAGCCCTTGTTGCTGTTGAGGGAGCGCTTGTGGTAGCCGCGCGGGGTCTTGTAGTAGGCGTAGTAATCCTTGACAAAGTAAGGTGCGTCGTCCGGGAGCGGGTCAATGACACCGCCGGCCAGGTCGTACGTGCCGTTCTTGAAGTCCTTGGTGCGCTGGGCCATCAGAGCCTTGCGGGCCTCGTTGCGGGCGTCGGCGTTGTTTGCGGAATCGAAGTAGCCGTTTGCGGATACGCGGCTCATGTCGTACATGGTCGAGGCGACGGTCGCCTTGACGCGGGTATCGATGCCGGCAGCGTTAATCGCCATGCCGCCCCAGCCGCAAATGCCGATGATGCCGATGCGTTCCGGGTCAACGTTGTCGCGGGTCGAGAGGAAATCTACGGACGCCATGAAGTCTTCGGTGTTGATGTCCGGGCTGTTCATGTAGCGCGGCTCGCCGCCCGATTCGCCGGTGAAGCTCGGGTCGAATGCGATGGTCAGGAATCCGCGTTCCGCCATCTGCTGGGCGTAAAGGCCGCTGGACTGTTCCTTGACGGCTCCGAACGGGCCTGAGACTGCGATCGCGGGGAACTTGCCGTTCACCTTGAGGCTCGTGTCCTTGGGCACGAACATGTCGGCGGCGAGTTCAATGCCAAAATGGTTCTTGAAAGTGACCTTGGAATGTTCGACCTTGTCGCTCTTGGGGAAAACCTTGTCCCATTCGGCGGTGAGCGTAAGCTTGTTCATATTTTCTTCCTTTGTCTGTTGTGCTGCGGGGGCTGTTTCTGTCGCGGACTGTGCGGCCGGCGTGGCGGCACCCTGCGTATTGTTTTCTTTTTCGGGGCAGCACGCCATCAGGGTGCATGCGGAAACCACGGCAAGCGCCGCTTTTAAGAATCTGGATTTCATGATTTATCTCCTTGTGGTTAAACTTTCTTTCCCATGGCGAACGCCTTTTTCAGGAGCGCGGAATTTTTCTTGACATCGCCCGCGCTTTCTGCACCCGTGGCGCAGAGGGCGCCATTGAGCTTCACGCCGTCAAAACAGGCAATCCACCCGCCAATGCCGCGCTTCGCGATGTTCATGGCCTTCGCGTCGGTGTCGGCGGCAGACGTGAGCAGGTAAATTTCGCGGAACTTGTAATCGCTGGAATAGAGGGAATTCGCGCGGTCGAGCATCGTCTTGAGCTGGCCGCTCATTTCGTAATAGTAAATCGGTGTCGCGAATACGATGACATCAGCCGATTCCATCTTCTTGGTGATGGCGGGAGCGTCGTCCTTGATGACGCACTTGCCCTTCTTTTGGCAAGCGAGGCAGCCCATGCAAAAACCGATCTTCTTGCCGCGCAGCGACTCGAATTCCACCTTGTTGCCCGCCTCGGCGGCACCCTTCGCGAACTCCTGCGCCAGGGTTTCGGAGTTGCTCCCCTTGCGCAAGCTGCTGGACAAGACCAATACTTTTTTCATAGGTTCCTCTCGGTTGAAGTCTTTACATGTTCAAATATACCTCTTTTTCCAGATATTGCAAATACTTTGTTTTCATAACTAGATATGCTTATAAGGCATAGATTTAATTTCACATGATTGTCTAAAACATCCAATGTTGATGATGCAGGTTGCACATCCGAGAGTTTGAATGATTTATTTATCCAAAACTACCGAAGAACACATCTTTGAGCAAGTGGCAGAATTCGAGAGACTGATTACGGGACTGAAGTTTGG
>CAMKLO010000097.1 GCA_946413655.1 uncultured Fibrobacter sp.
AAGGCCGACGCCGAACTCAACCACGATAGCTCTACCAACGGGCTCATCAAGTGGTATAAGGCTCACCAGAAATAAGCTAGAGTGGTGGGGTTCTGCCCCGCGCTACAAAGCATTCTAAACGTGGTTCGGCTAGCTCGCGCTTTGCACTCCAGGGTGACATGTCATTCTGGAGTGCAGCCGAAGGCGAAACGATAGAATCCTGGAACTTAAAAGGCCGCGACTCCTAAAAGTCGCGGTCTTATTTATTTGTCTTTTTTCAGCGAAGCAAATAACTCCAAGCCTTTTTGAGTCAGGTAATAAGCTTGGTCGCGGCGTTTAGCGGAGCTGGGATAAAGTTGTGCAACATAACCACCAAGCATAGAAGGCTCCAAATATCCCTTACGGAAATTGTCTCTACCTTTCAGCGACAATTTTTCCATAATATCTTTTCTCGTTAGCGTTTGCCTGCCAATAGCCATGACGATGCGCCGAATAGTTGTTTTTTCATGGCCTGTTTCATGGCCTGTTTCATGACCTGTTTCATGGCCTGTTGCATCATCTTTCCCAGCATTCTTGCGCCAAAGAATAGAAAGAAAATTCTCATCTTGGCGAAATTCTGGACGCCGCAAACCAAGATCTTGGCATCGCTTGATAAGGTCTGTAGTACCCGTGCCAAGCTGTTCTATGTAGCCTGCAAGATAAACAGGGCGAGCCAGTATCGGATTGACCGGTATGGACCGATGCTCTTGACTCAAGCTGACAACGGTTATCCCCTGAGGCAGTCGTCCCGGATTCCAAACTTCCAACCGATCTTTGAACAACATAACCTGCACAGATCCAGTGCTTGCGTAATCTCGATGCACGACAGCGTTGACAATTGCTTCGGTAACCGCCTGAATAGGCAACTCATAACTGACATCTACTTGGGCGGACTTGGTCCGTTCTCCAACACGAGCATCAATACGACTTAAGACAAAATCTACAGCCTTGTCAACCACTTCAAATACGGTGCCGTCGTATATTTGTTGCGAAAGAATCGGCTTCTCCATTCTTGAACCGTAGAATTGAGCGCATTTGACTGAGGCTGACGGAAACCATTTTTGCACATCACGGGCAAAAAGCAAGAGCGCGGCATTGGTTACGCCTTCAGCATCATTGATAAGATGCAGACTGCTTAAAATGGTGCGGACGTTTCCTTCGCTATACTGTAACGGGAAACGGCGCTGTTCGCGAGCTATACCCACAAACCATTTGATTTTCTCTTTATCCAAGTCGTCAATGTTAGCAAAGGAATGGATTGACGCATCGAAAGGCCCATCATGAAGCAATCCCTTTATCGTCAGGTAATGAATAAGCGCCGCATAAACATTATTACGGAGTTCATCGAACGAGTCAAAAGGAACTGGATTACGGGTAATATTTTGGTCTATTTTTCGCTTGAACACGGTCTCCTTGTCGTCTCGATGAGATACCTTCTTGATAAAAGCAAGACGATAGGCGCCGTTTTCAGTGGCTACATCAAACTCACGTTCAGTGGGCGAAACACCTTTGGCATCTTCATTTCCATAACATTTACCAACAAGCAACAAATAGACATCCGCTTTCGCAGCCGCATCAAGATAGGCTTTCTGAGCAGAAGTATTCTGCGCCGGTTGCTCTTCAAAAAGAAACGGCTCAAAATAGCGCGAAAAAAGAACATCCTGCCGAATATAATCCGCAAGTTGTTTGCGCTCTTTGGCAAATTCCGACTGAACACTGCTGATGAATATCTGTTTTTTCATTCGATGACGCCGATTGTTCTTCCGTTAGAGAATTATAGTAAAGGTTGAATTCCTCGTTGCAAAAATCTATGATTATATCATTCAGAAGTCAAGTCATTCCACTTTCCGCAATGCTATACCCCAACGCAGCATATCCCTTCTTGCGCTTGGCGAGCATACGCATGAGTACAGGAACATCAACATCTACGTAATCATAAACCTGAACTTCGGTTTTGCCCGTGGCCATGCGGTGTAATCGACCTACATATTGAGCCAATGTACCCTTCCATGAAATTGGAAATGGCAAGAACAGCGTGTCAAGTTCCGGCAAGTCGAAGCCTTCGCCGATATAACGCCCTGTGGCGAGAATCACAATGTTCCCGTTTTCCTTAGCCTTATTGATGTCTTCGAAAATTTGTTTCAATTGTTTTTTACCGAAGCCGCCTTTTAGAACAAATAAAGCCGGAATATCATCTTTCATTTTCTCGTAGAACAATTGGACATGCTCCGTACGTTCCGTCAACAGCAAAATTTGCCGACCATTGCGGTAAGTGTTGATTACATCGTCTATAACCATAGCATTGCGGGCTTCATTGTTCCATAATTCTCGGAAAACATCCTGTATCGGTAATTTCGGGTCATCACTTTGCGGTTTAAAACAGGTTGTTCGTAGAATAACAGAATGCTTGATGCAGCGTTCTTCTGCCTGTTTCTTTGCGTTGACCGCATAGCGCACCGGACCTAGATTCATCAGAACAATCGGATGTTGACCATCTTTACGGGCGAGCGTTGCTGACAGGCCTACCTTGAATTTTGCTCGGCTTTCTCGGACGGCTTTTTCGAAAGAGAATGCTGATATGTGGTGGCATTCATCTACTATGATTTGACCATAATCATTCACCCATTCCTCTACGACGCCTTGCCTACTGACACTCGTAATAAGAGCGACATCAATTTTACCGAAGCGCTTTTTCTTTGTGCCACTAATCTGTCCGATTTCTTTTTTCGGAATGCCTAAAAATTCCGTAATGCGTTCAACCCATTGCTCCATCAGTTGCGCACGATGGACTAGAACTAGAGTGTTGACCTTTCTTTGTGCGATTAGCCAAAGTGCGACAACTGTTTTCCCGAATGCCGTTGTTGCCGAAAGGACGCCGAAATCATCCTTAAGCAAGGCCTCCGCAGCAAGCATTTGCTCCGGATAGAGCGTTCCCTGAAATTCCGCATCAATGCTTGTCCCGACATTTCGTTCATCTTTAATAATCGGCGTTATTTTGTAATGCGCCAGCAACTCTGCGAGTTTGTCCAGACATCCTATTGGGAGCCCAATATATTTCGCTTGTATGTCATAGCAGTATAATATCCGAGGTTTGCCCCAAACCGGCAGACGCAAGGCCTGCGCTTGATAAAATTCGGGATTTTGGAACGAAGCTAGTCGCAAAATGCGGTTTCTCAAAATTGCAGGCAAACCTGTATAGTCGATGAATATTTGGTTGGATAGAACTATATCTATCTTGCTTGGAAGAGGTGCTTCAATTTTTGGAAAATCTGCTTGCCTGGATTGCCACGGAACGTCTTCATCGCTGGTTTCATTTTCATAGGCGGGCAAAATCTCATGATGCAGTCCGGCCAAGGAGACCTTTTGCTCTACAAACGCATTAGCGTTTTTCTTTATTGAGGCGAGAAACGCCCACTGGTCTTCGTATGCGTTCGAGGTTATCGGGTCAATGAAAACGGAATGATTCTTTTCGCGAGCCTTCTTTTGCAATGGGAGCGCAATTAAATTGCCCAAGCCACCTTTCGGCATATAGTCCTGATTTGGGAAGAACCTATCGAAGGATGCCAACTTGATTTCGGGGCGTGCATCCAGCGTTTTTGTCAGCAGGAATGTTCCTAAATCACGCGCTGTTTTGGCTTTCATTTTCTCTTCAAAGAAAATCCAGACATGACCGCCGTCTCCTGAACGCGACCGTTCTAGGCATGCGAAGATGTTTTCCTTTTCGCAGGTTGCCATAAATGCTCGTGCATCGTCAAGCCAAGTTTGCTCGTCAAAATCAACAGCAAGGAAATTGCAGCAGTCGTCATTCAATAGGGGATAAATCCCAGCGACAAATAACCGTGAAAAATTACCGGATTGTTCGACTCCGCGCAAATGCTTTTCAATGACGGAATCGTTAAATGGCACAAATTTGCGGTGCGAACAAAAGGCGCACTTTACTTTTGGCTTTTCGCAGATTCCAACCTTCCATTCATTTTCGCAAACGGGCTGATAACCGGATTTCCCTGTTTTGGAACTTTCGAACCGCCTTGCGAAAACATCTTGTCTCCCTTGGAATAGACTCTTGAATAGCTTGATTTTTTCTTCAACAGGGGAATACTTATCCACCCTTTTTCCTTTTAATTCGGGAACATCCGCATTCTGCTGATCTGGCGATTTACGTTCTGCCCGCATCCCTTCAAGAATATGTTCTATCTCTTTCAGGCGATCAAGCAATTGCAAACGCTCTTGCTCCAAAGCCTCTTCAGATATCGGTTTTAACTCCAGTTCGTTCCCTAATCTCTTGTCCATCCCTTGGAATATACAATCATTCCTGATAAGGCATGCCTAAATTTACCATAAAAAAGACGATTTCTGCTTTTTTTCACTAAAAACGAATTTTTGGGGATGTCTCCTCCCCTGTTACCGGTTGAAAATCCCATTCTTGTCGGATGGCCTAGCCCCGTCGACACCTTTTGACAACGGAATAATCTATATTTACCCTTGAAAATAGGGTTTTCTCTTATTCTCGACTTGAAATCTCGACCATTTCATACACAGAGGATAGGACGAACGCTCACGTCTGCGACAGATTTTATCTGCCGTATCGTTCGGCTATAGACAGGTTTAATGTCTTTTGGCTTTACGGCCTTTATGGGGCGTGAGTTGTTTGTGTTTATTTGTGTAGGGCTGTCGAGAGCCTCAAGTCGATAAATGCATTCAACTTCACGCCTTTTTCCGAAAATCCGTGACATAGTGCTTGAATGAGAGTAAACTCGCATCCAGAGTTTATCTCTTGTTCTTGACTTGAAATCTCGACAATTTCTACACAAGGAATAAGACGAAACTCGCAACGCCCGCACTATATACGGGCGTATTGTACCCTGTGCGTATTGTATGCACTGGGTATTGCGTGTCGTTGATTCTATTAAAGTGTCTTGATAAAAGCTCCGACGAGAGTGAACTCGTTCACCTCGGAACGGAGCAAAAATGGCAACGGGAAAAAAAAAGGCAAAACACTTCAAATCAATTGAACTGTTTGCCGGAGCCGGTGGTTTAGCGATAGGTCTTGAAAAAGCCGGATTTGACCATATCGGCCTAGTTGAATTCAACAAGGCTGCTGCAGAAACTCTAAAAATCAATCGGCCCGATTGGAACGTATTGTGTGAGGATGTTGCCAAAGTTGCTCAACGTGATTTGACAAGGGAATTTAAAATCAAGCGAAACGAACTCGATTTGCTTTCCGGTGGCGCACCTTGTCAGAGCTTCAGTTATGCAGGAAAAAGGCTCGGACTTGAGGATGTTCGTGGAACAATGTTCTATCACTATGCGACGTTTTTGCACAAACTTCAACCCAAGATGTTTCTCTTTGAAAATGTCAAAGGACTTTTATCCCACGATAAAGGAAAAACTTATCAGACAATCTTAAACATCTTTGAGGATGAAGGATACGTGACATTCCATCAAGTATTGAACGCTTGGGATTATAACAATCCTCAGAAAAGAGAACGCCTGATTACAATCGGAATTCGCAAGGATTTAGCCTCAAGGGTAAAATTTGAATTTCCAAAGCCCCATAAATACAAGCCCGTTTTAAAAGATGTCAAACTCGATGTCAATCCCGATAAAGACCATTGCGCCAGATACTCCGAAGCTAAAGAAAAAGTTTTCGCATTAGTTCCTCCCGGCGGGTATTGGCGGGACATAGATCCTGATATCGCAAAAGAATACATGAAAACCTGCTGGGAAATGGAAGGCGGAAGAACCGGTATTCTACGTAGAATAAGTCTTGAAGAACCTTCGCTGGCTGTGCTTACGAATCCTGGAATGAAACAAACCGACAGATGCCATCCTTTAGAAGTGCGCCCGTTTAGCGTTCGTGAAAACGCTCGTTTCCAATCATTCCCCGAAAACTGGAAATTTGCAGGAAAATTGATGGAACAATACAAACAAGTCGGCAATGCTGTTCCTGTCAATTTGGCAAAAGACATCGGTGTTCAAATCGCAAAAGTTCTGAAAGAGGTTTAATTATGTGGGATTTAGACTTTATTTCAGAAAGTGATTTCCGAACTCATGTGAAAAATACTATAGACGAATACAAAAGGACATTGCAAACTTCTGTAAGTTTAGAGCAATTCAACAAAAATATTGTAGACCCCGTTAAATTTGCTTTTGATAAAGCCATTTACGGTCTCTCATGGCATGACTTAATAAAAAAGGAAATCCTCCGTCAGAAGGACAAAACAATTAATAACTCTATTGGCTATTTTCATCAGAAAATATTCCAATATATTCATCGAGAAGGGTGCACAATCATTGTGCCTGAAAATGGCTCCTCGGCATTCTCCGATAAAGGTGGACAGAGTGGGTGGGATGTTGCATTTGAAAATGATGCAAGAATTTTTATCGATAATCAAACATCCGTTAGTCGTATCTATGTTGAGGTAAAAAATAAACACAATACAATGAATTCAAGTGCTTCTAGTAAAACCTTCAAAAAGATGCAACAACAGATTGTTGCCGATGATGATTGTGCTTGTTTTCTTGTTGAAGCGATTGCGAAACATTCTCAAAACATAAACTGGGTTGTTGGCAGTGCAAATCCTAATAGACGCATTCGTCGCGTTAGTATAGACGAGTTTTATGGTATAGTAACGAACGATAGCCATGCATTCTTCAAAATATGTATGGCATTGCCTAAAATTATTAGAGATGTTGTTGGTACGGAAACTATTAACCCGTACACCATATCACAGGATGCTGTGTACAACGATCTAGAACAAATGACATTAAATTCAAATAGAGATGAAGATCTTCGTATGGCATTAGCGATGTACATGCTTGGGTTTGGTTCTTATTTGGGTTTTAATAGAGTGACTCAGGCACATTAGCGTTAGGGATAGTGACCCCTTGGGGCGGCACTGTGGTGCCGTTGCAAGAGCGGTGCGGGCGTGCCGCAGGTACGCACGGAACGCCTTGCAATATAGCCCGACCCGCACGGGCTGTGCGGGGAACGCCCAAAGACATTTTTCCATCGCTCTCCGCATCGGCTTCGAAAACTACATGAAGCTCCACCAGGGCGC
>CAMKLO010000098.1 GCA_946413655.1 uncultured Fibrobacter sp.
ATCGATGTTCTTTGCAAGGACCTGAACCGTATGTTCAATTATCTGGAATACAAGCATAACATCAAGATTTCCCTCGTGGAAGATGAATATGCTCACATCAACCAGTTCTGGATGTACGACAAGAGCAACAACGACATTACGGACTTGTACAACTTCGCGTAAGTTGTCGCCTCTGTATTGAGTATAAAAGAATCCGCCGGCACCTCGCCGGCGGTTTTTGCTTTTGTGCGCATTTTTGCATATAAAAAAGCACCTGCTTATGCAGGCGCCTTTTAGAGAGAGTGAATATCTTAATAGTTCAAGTCAATTTCGAATTCTTTCGTCTTTCCGTGACGCACACCCCAGAGGAAGTCCTGCGTGCGGTTCACTTTGACTTTCCATCCGACCTTGATTTTGTACATAAGTCTTGCAATATAGACGCCTGTACCGACCAATCTTCCTTCAGTGGATCTCATGTTCCAGGCGAGGAATAGCTTCCCGTTCTTCTCGTTGGCCAGGCAGTTTCCGTTGTAGAGAGTGTCTGTGCAAGAGAGAGAACCTGAATTGCTGTTGACGAATACGCCGAGGCTTGTGAAGTAATGGGTCTGGTATTCGAGCGTTGTCTTTTCGGCGAGTTTCTTCGTCACTTCATCGAGAACCGCGGTGTTGCCGTTTGCGATGCTGATTAAGTCATTCTTCGAGATGATTCCGCTATTGAGGGCTCCTTCGATATCCTTGATTTCGTCATTCGTGAGGCCGAGTTCTCTTTTCACATCGCCGAGACTCTTTGTTTCAAGAAGATCTTTGATGTTCAAGCCTGTTTTTTCAACGCTCTTGTCGTTGATACTCTTTATGGTTGCCTTGAGGTCTGTGACTTCATCCTTGACGTAGTTCGAAATACTCATGTCGCCGAGGTAATGCCCTTGCACGCCGTATTCTTCAGCAACTTCCTTGGCGGTCTTGGACTCCGGTGTCTGGTAAAGCTTCGGGACTGTGGGTGTCGGGCTCTGGATGATTTCTATCGATTCTTCCTTTTCGCCAATCGTCACGACCGGCGAACTGGTGATGACCACCTTCTGCTGGCCGGAAATGCGGACAAATTTGTTGTTTGCCGGAGTACTTCTGTGTAGGAGGTCCATGTGGATGCCCGGAATCATCTTGATGGAGTCGCCCATGACGGGGATGTACGCTTCCTTGTCGTTGCGGGCGCTTCTAAAGATGAGTTTCCATTTGTTCTTCTTGTCCTTGGAGAGAATGTCCGGTACAACATCTTGTCTTTCTACGTTCGTTTGTTTTGGCAGGTAGATGAAGTAGTTGGCGTCGGCTTCGTTTTCGCAGTCCAGGCCTTCGCTGAACGTAAGCGTAAGTACCGTGGAACCGTCATCGCTGTAACTTATGTTCGCTGCCGTAATGACAGGACCGATGGAGTCGATGACATCGCCTGTTAGGCTGATGGTCGATTGCGAGCCGCCTTCCGTATATTTCCAGAATGGCGTAATCTTTCCGGTATAGACTGTTTCTGCACCACCGGTAAATGGAACAGAGCCGAAGCCTCCGCCGTTGGTCGTAATCGTCATGGAACTGTCGAAGTCGTTATGACCGATTTTGCCATTGGTGGTCGTGATTGCCGCGAACTTTTCACCGAATTCCAGCTTGATGGAATCCAGGTTGACATGGTTGTTGGCCAGTGTGCGGCCATACGGTTTGCTGAGTTTTGCATAGACGCTATCACCGCGACCGTCGCCGTCCCTGTCGAAGATGCACGAGAACACCACTTGCGGTACCGGCGGTTCCATGAACGAAATGTGGCGCCATGCTGCCGTTTGCGTTTCGTCGCTACTGCCGACGATGAGCGTCACGTCCTGGACTGGGGCGGTCGCTTTCACGTAGAAGGTGGCGCGTCCGTTTTTCATAGTCACGGTCGTAATGTGGTTGCCGTTTTCGTCGCAGGGGATGAACGCCGCGTTCGACGTATTGACATAGACCATGTCGTCGAATGTAGCCCAGTCTTCGGCGAATGCGATATTCACGGCGTAGCGCGTGTTGACCCACTTGCCGAGCGTATCGATAGTGCCATCGACTTCGTTTCCTATGAGCGTCCATTTGTTCCTGTCATCGACACGTGCGTAATTGATTGTGGGGGAATCGTACTTGTCGATGGTGAAGGTGATTTCGTCGTACTGGGTTTCGTCTTTTTGCAGGGAGAAGCGCAACTGGTATGTTCCCGGCGGGAGCGTGCGTTTTTGTCTGATTTCTTCGGTGTTGATTGTGAATCCGGTATAGCCCGGCTTGATGGTGATGCCGCCGTACCAGACGCCTACGCTATCCAGCGGGACGCCTTCGGAATAGGCGCCGCTTCCGATCAAGATGAAGTTCGAGGGGGCATCTACGGTATCCTTGGTTGTTGTGCCGGAGAAGTCGCAAGAAAGCGCCTGTTCACGGATAATCTGGTAAATCTTGTAATCGAGGACGCCGTTTGCGGAAAGGTCCTTGTAGAAGAGGCTTGCTTCGGTCTTCAAGTCGATGGATGTTCTCATCATGAAGTTCGAAGACGAAATATGGCGTTCTGCATAGAAAATGTGGAACGGATAGTTTGCGCCTTCGACAAGCTTTAGCGTGTCGAGGTCAACCGCTCCCGATACCTGGGCATGCTGGCCGCCGATATCCACGACGAGGCGGTTGTTGATGAACACCCAGACGTCATCGTCGCCGAGGAACTCGAAGTATTGGCCGGGGACGTATTCGAACGTCGCCTGGATTTTCATCGTGAAGCCATAGTTGTGTCTCTTGCGGTTCGCGGTGATGTTGTCGTAGAACGGATTCGGAACAGTCTGTTCGGCATCGAGGTACTGGAAATCATCCAGCAAGAAAAGACCGCCTTCGGGGCTGTTGTTGTCCTTCTTCCCGAGCCAGAGGCCGTCATCCTGAAGTTCCAATTCGATAGAGCGGCAGGTGGCGTTCGAGTATTCCTTGCCGTTGCTCTTGGCGATAATCTGTGGCAAGAACCAGCTTGCGATATGGGTCGTGAGCTTGCAGTTCTCGGGGAAATTCACTGCCGGTACGGGGACGCCGTTGGCACCGAGTGTTTCTTCCACCATGCCTTTCATGTAGCCGCGCCTTTGACTATCCGTGGCGTTGCTTCCGCCGCATCCGCCACTGCCGAAGTCGTTGCTTGTGGCGTACATCGGGTCGTTGAAGTAGAGGTCCTTGGCGCCGTTCCCGTAAGAAGTCGTAACCGTGGAATCGCGCCTGTTCGTTGTCGTCCTGATGTCTCCGTCGCCCTGTTCGCCATGGAGCCAGTCGAACATCATCACGGGGAGTTTCTTGACAGGGCAATCGCCCAAAATGCCTGGGTATTTTTCGTAAACGGTTGTCGGGACGCCGACTTCCTTGCCAGCCTTGACCCAGATCGTGTCCGATTGGGCGGCAGCGCTATCGAGTGAAAGCAAGATGCTTTGAGTAGCGGGATTGATTCTCGTGTAATGGAGGTCGCCGACGTAGTCGTATCCGATGGTCTGCTTGAAATAAACTTGGAACGAACCTTGAGGCGGGGTAACTCTGGCTTCGAACCAACCGCAGTAGTTCCTTACGGTCGTCATTTTTGCAGAATCGCCGCCAGCGACATAGAGGATTGCGGAAGTATTCGTCCATGGAGCGAAGAAACGGATGACTTTCCTGTTGGAACGGGTCGGGGTGGTAGTACCAGGGCCAGTCGGGCCACCCGGGCGGTCAGCGCCAGGTGGCGTGGATGTCGGTGGCGTGATAGGCTCTGCGCTATTAGCTACGGTTGCTCCGGCATCGGTAATGGTGATGATAATGTCGTTTGCGACAGGTTCAGGCCCGGCAAGAGGAGAAACGGTTGCAACCGTGGTACCCATGCAGTTGCGGTTCGTGTAAAAGACCAGTGTTGGATTGTTTTCGGCTTCCATCGCCTGTTTTAGGTAGGAGGATCCGTCTTCGTATTTGGTGAGTGCAGTGCACCTGCCGTTTTGGGTTTGAGTTCGCCCTGTTCGGGGATTCGTTGTTGTTGTCCGAACTTGAACGTAAATTGTTGCACCACTGTTTCGAGTGCTCTCGTTTTTGACGAGAATATTATAATCCGCAGCCAAGGACGGAATAGCTGCACAAAATAGTAGAGTTAATAAATTTGAGAAGACGTTTTTTAACCGCATCCATGACTCCCTGAACACTGTTCACCCTTATTGAAAAATACATTCAAACTTGTGATAATTATCAATATTTTTTTTTCATAATTGTAAAATAAATTGCGCAGACTGCAACATGGTGGAAATCAAGCGTTTAGGCGGGGAAAAAGTTCCGTTTTTTACATAAAAAACAACCCCGGCCAGTGAGCCGAGGTGATAAAATTTTTGCTGTTGAAACTTTAAATTTACGGGTTTATACCGAAATCGATAATGGCCAGGTTCCCGTGGCGGAATCCCCAGAGGAAGTCCTGCGTGCGCTTGGTAATCCTCTTGCCATTGACGATGAGGCGGATTTCGAGACGGGCGATATAGACTCCGGTACCCGCAAGGCGGCCGTCCTTGGAGCGCATGTTCCAAGCGAGGTAGAGGTGGCCGTCGTTGCCGAGGCAGTTTACGGCTCCGTCCTTCTTGAAGATGTCGTCGTTACATGCGATATGGCCTACATCGCTATTGACGAACTGACCGAGGCTAGTGTAGTAGGTCGTCTTGTAGCTAAGTGCCGTCTTGTCTGCCATGGATTCGGCGATAGCCTTGATATCGTCCTCGGTGCCGTGCATGTAGTTGTGCAGGTTGTCCTTGGTCAAAAGGCCGTTGTCGTAAGCATCGATGATAACGTCATTTACGCCGAACCTGTTCTTGGCGTCCTTCGGTGTGATTTGCTTCCTGTCCATCATGTCGATGACGGTTTCAAGTGAAACAGATGTCGAAATGCTTCCGTTTTTGACGGCTTCCTTGTCTTCGAGCAAGGCGGATGTCTTCACCGTCTTGGATATTTCGCTGATTTCGTTCTCGACAAGTTCGGACATGCTCATGTCGCCCAGGTAATGCCCCTGCGTGCCGTAGATATCGCCCACCTGTGTTGCCGTGAGTGGCTTGTCGCTTGTAACCAGAATGGGGACGGTTGCCGAATCGCTGCGGACGATTTCCTTGGTCTTTTCGAAGTTCGGCGCGTCCTTGTTCATGGTGACGACTGGCGGGCTCGTGACCGTGATTTTCTGTTCGCCCGTGAGGCGCACCCAAGGGTTCTTTTCGTGAGCGTGGATACCAATGAGGTCATGAGCTTCGCCTCCTTCGGAGGGGGGCTTGATGCGCACGGAATCGCCTACGATGGGGAGAACATCGTTTATGGATTTCTTGGAGTATATGAGTTTCCAGCGGTTCGGCTGCGAAACTGCTATGTAATCGGCATCTTGAATCGTCGTGGCTAATGCTCCCCCGCCGTAGCAGCGGAAAGCGAACATGCTAGACGCTGCGTTCTTCGTGTCGAGGCCTTCGCTGAATGTCAGGGTGAGCATGGTTTTACCGTCGTCCGTGTAGCTGATTTCCGCAGCCATGATGATGGGACCGATAGCATCACCGAGGAGTCCATTGACGGAGAATATGGCGACAGAACGGTCTTCGGGATTTGTGTAGCTGTAGTAGGCGGTAATCTTTCCGGAATAAGGTTCCATCACGCCGCCTGTGGAAATCGCGGTTCCGAATCCGTCACCATCGGCGACAATCGAAAGTTCGCGGTCGCCATCCTTGTAATTTACATTGTTCAGCTCGTAGTGCGTCTGCAAGAACGTGAACTTGAGAGAATCGAGGGTGCTGTTGCCGCCAAGCGGCTTGGAGAACTGGATCCAGACGCTATCGCCTCGTCCGTCGCCGTTTCTATCGTAGATGAACGCGGTTTCGATTTGCGGAACTGGTGGTTCTTCGATGGAGATGTTTGTCCATTTGATGGTCTTGTTCTTGGCCGCCGTGGTGGATACCTCGATAGACTCGTTTGTTATGGAGCCGGTCGCCTTGACGTAGAACATGTTCTTTCCTTCCATGAGCATGATTTCGCCATTCGGGAGCTGGTTCCCTAGCGAATCGCATAGGACGAGCTTTGGATTGGAACTCTTGACCGTCGCTGCGATTCCACTGAAGCTTGAAGCCCACTCTTCGACATAGGTCACGTTGATGGGGTAAATTCGCCCTGCCCAAAGCTTTTCGCTCTTGTTCAGGTTGATGGGGAGCGTGTCGCTATTGATATTGCGGCTGTCTGCGGTTCCAAGCGGTTTCCAGTACTTGTCGTAGCAGACGGTGTCCCGCTTCATGATATCGGCAATAATGCAGTAGTTCGAATCGATGATGTTTGCAAATGCGATGTTCGGGAGTTCCGTCGGCGGGATGGTGAAATACACATCCTTGAATTCTTTCGGGTTGTTCTTGAGCGAAATGCGCACGTAGTAAGTTCCCGGCGGGAGTGATTGCGTACGGGAAATCGTCGTTGTGTTGATAGTAAGCATCGTGAAGTCGTTCGTGACGGCGATGCCGTTATAGTAAATGGAGTCCAATTTTGCCAAGGAGACTCCTGTCAACGGGAGACTCATTCCGAACAAAGTAAAGTTTGACGGACCGCGTTCGGTGCGGTTTTGTTCCGAGTTCGCCGAGAAGTCGCAAGCGAGAGTCTTTTCATGTATATTCTGCCAGACTTCTTTCTTGATAAGCGTCGAATCTATAGAGTGGTCCGTAAGGAACATGCTGGACTCCACCTTCAAGTCGATGGAAGTGCGCATCATGAAGTTTGACTGGGTGCGCTTGCGTTCTGCGTAGAAAATGTGGAACGGATAAGTTTCGCCCGGCGTGAGTCCAAGGTCGTCTAGGTTCACGGACTTCTTGACCTTCCTGTGCTGTCCGCCGATATCGACAACGAGTTCGTTGTTGATGAACACCCACACGTCGTCGTCGCCGTTGAATTCAAAGTACTGTCCCTTGACATAGACAAATTCCGCCTGGATCTTCATGGCGAATCCGTAATTGTGGAAACCAGGAATGTCGT
>CAMKLO010000099.1 GCA_946413655.1 uncultured Fibrobacter sp.
AATGAAAATAGTTCTTCCTGTTGCTGGAAATGGGCTTCGCCTACGTCCATACACGGAAAATCTTCCTAAGTGCTTGCTTCCTGTTGCTGGTAAGACAATCATAGATTGGATTGTCGATGATGCTCTGTTTTTGAAACCTTCCGAAACGATTTTTATTACGGGTTACAAGGCTCCTGTTATTGATGAATATTTAAAGCAGAAACCGGAGTGGGGTGCTGTTCGCACGGTTGTTCAATCCAACCCTCAAGGTCTTGGCGAGGCTATCAGCCTTGCGCTCCCGTATGCAAATGATGATGAACCTCTTTTGATTATTTTGGGCGATACACTTTTCGAGGCCGATCTTTCGATTCTCAACAAGGCCGAAGAAAACATTCTCTATACGTTTAAGGTTGATGATCCCAAGCGTTTTGGCGTTGCCGTGACGGATAAGAACGGTCGCATCGAACGTTTAGTGGAAAAACCGCAGGAATTCGTGTCTGACGAGGCCATTGTCGGTATCTATTTCATCAAGGATGTCAAGGCACTCAAGGAAGCGTTGAGCTATCTTATGAAGAACGACATCCGCACGAAGGGTGAATTCCAGCTGACGGATGCTCTTGAACGTATGATTGAGGGCGGTTGTAAGTTCCGCACGGCTCCGGTCCAGAAATGGCTGGATTGCGGTCTCGTTGAAACTCTGCTTGAAACGAATGCCCATATTCTTGGCCGTGAAGCAAAGTCAAATTCGCCTCACTTTGAAGGCTCTGAAATTATCGAACCTTGCTTTATCGGCAAGAACGTGGTTATCAAGAATTCGAAGGTCGGTCCTAATGTGTCAGTTGGGGATGGCTGTGTTGTTGAAAACACTGAAGTGTGCGATGCAATTCTCTGGAATGGCGTGAGGGTTTCGGACAAAAATCTGGCTGGCACAATCGTTCATGAATAAAGTAATTTTCCCGAGCGGTTTACGTTCGGCTTTCATTGCAAAAAAAGACGGGTTTAACCCCGCCTTTTTTATTACTTGGTAACACTTTACTGGATCCTGCTCCTACGAACCTAATTCAACTAAGGGGCAAAAGCCCCAAGTTTCATATATCGACTCCACTACGTTTCGCTCAGGATGACAATCTCTATTAGCCTTACTGCACGTCGATGGTCACCTTGTACATCGGCTTGCCCTTGTAGCTGCGGAGCTGGTCTCGGGGGGCCGTGACGACTTTCACGTTGTTTTTCGTGACGCCGGGCTGTTCGCGCAGCACTTTCAGGAGGTCCGCATTGCGTTTTGCCGCCATCTGCGGAAGGACTTTCATCATGTAATTCTTGTCGATTTCGGCGGAGTGTTCCTTGGTGTAGGCCTGGAATCCCTTGCTGCTTTCCTTGATTTCTTCGATGGCCCTGTAATCCAGTTCATTCAGTTGGGTCTTGTTGTTCGTTTCTTTATAGTAGTCAATCTTGAGCTGTTGAATCTTGTATTCCCTGGCGGTCTTGCGCGGGTTGTAGTACTGCGTGTAGGTGAGGATGAACTTTGGGTCTTTTCGGATGGTCTCGGTCATCTTGATGGCTTTTGCATACTGTTCGCTCGTGAATGTTTCGCTGTTCGAGTCGATTAGCACTTCGTTGTTTTCGCCAAGGCTGATGCCCAGAGCGCTAGCTCCTGCGCTGGCGAGGTTGCCGACGATCTTGAACGGGGAAAGTGCCACTTTGACGAGCAGGTTCACGACGGTCTTCCAGATGATTTTGCCGTAAGAGAATTCCGGGTCGTCCAGGTTGCCTTTGACCGGAATATCGAACTGGATTTTGTCGTCTTTGTCCTTGAGGATGTAGAGGCCAATTTTCATTGGGACTGTGTATTCCGGGTCTATATTGCTATCCTTGTCGCCGACAGTGATGTTGTAGATGTCGATGGTGTTCTTACTGTCGAGGTTTCTATCGACAATCTTGCTATCGCTGGCGAAGGCTAGCGTACCGGCTTTGAGCGGGTAGGCCGTGTAGTGTAGCGAGTAGTTCGAAAAATGCTTGAGGGCGAGGTTCTTGATGCTGATGTAGATATCCATCGTCTTGAGGTTGCTCAGGGCGCCGTGATATTTGAGCGACATGCTTCCGCCTTCTGGGAATGATGCAGTGACGTTCACGTTGCAGGGCGTGTCGTAGTTGATGTTCTGGCCGCTGACGGTAATGTCGCTCACCTTATAATTGAACGGGCGGATGATGGTATGGTCGGTGACGGTGATGTAGGAGTTCTTGACGAGGAGCTTGTTGATTTTGGCCTTGAGGGGCTTGGCTGGTGCCGGCTTGTCGGACTCTTCTGTGGCACTTGCTGAATCAACCTTGGCTTCGGCGGCTGGAACTGGCTCAGGAACAGGTTCCGCCTTCGGTTTCGGTGCGTCTTGAGTGACCGCTTCTGGCTTTTCGTCAGTCTTTACTGCTGTCGAGTCACCTGCGGAATTTTCTGCGTCTTTGCTGCTTGTCTTGAGGAGAACATCGAAGTTCGTTTTACCATCTTTGAACAAGTCGATGTGAGAGTGGACTCCGCCGATAACGACTGAATCGAGGAGGTATTCGTTCTTGGCTAGGTTTGCGCTGCCGATGCCAATCTTTGCGTTGTCGATTCCAATCTTGTTCCCGCTGTTTTCCGTGAGGACGACATTGTCAAGATCAACATCGCCCTTGATGTTCGAGGCTAGAATGCTATTGATGTTTCCTGCGATGGAAATATTCGCTGAGAGGGCTCCATCGAAATCTTTGTAATTGATAGAGTCGTTTAAGTATGGCTTGATGCAGCTGAGAGCGAATCGATTCAAGTTCAAGAAGATGCTGTAGTCATAAGTTGCCATGTTGGCATTGACTTTGACTTTCAGGTCGCCTCCATCAGCGAACTTTAGGCTTATGTCAACGCCGGTCTTGTTGTCTTCGAGATAGACGGCGGGAATGTTAATCGAGAAATCCTTGAGGTGGAACTTGGAACCGATTTTTGTGTCCTGATAAATGATATTGCCTTTTTCGAATACGATGTCGCGGAGACATATCTTGACCGGGAATCCGGCTGCGATTTCGGCTGCGGTCTTTGCAGTGTTGTCTTTAGGCTTTTTTTCGTCTGGGTGTTCTGCGTAGTAAATGCTGTCTTTCGTGTCGAGGTATTCCTGGATGTCGGTGAAGTTGAACCGTTCACCATGCTGGTTGACACGGACGTAGAGCGCTTTCATGTATATGTCGCTAATGTCCAGCGTTCTTGTAATTAGCTTGAGGGGGTTGATGTTTATGCTGAACTTGTCGAACCCGACAAACCGCGTCTTGTCGTCTGCCTCCATGATGGCGAGTGTGTCGATGTCGAGCACATAGGTGAACGGATTCAGGCTGATGTTCTTGATGGTGATACTTCGACCAATCATTTCCTTGGAGTGATCCTCGATGTAGCTGCGTGCAATTTTGGGCGCTACGAGAAGGAGGATGAAGTAGAGGAGGATCAGGGATCCCAGGATGATAAGGAAAATTTTGAGAGGCTTCTTCATGGTATAAAATCTAAATATAATTGTAAGAATAGTGCGTGACAAGCTCTTGAACATGGTTGTTAATTGGAAAGATTTGTTTTACAAATTGTGTCTGTATTCTGTAGTAAACGGGGAATATTGCTTTTTTTTATCCGATTTGGACTAAAAAATGTTATTCTTGGAGCATGAATGCGACAATTCATTATTGCCATCCGGGGTATACCCCTGCCGATACGAAAATCTTCTTGATTGGTTTTTCTGAAAATCCGTCTTTTTTAGTTGTCAAGTTTAAGATTCTAGATTCGTCATCAAAAGTTGTTTATGAAGGAATTGCTGAAAAATTCCGTTACTGCGAATATACGGGCGAAATCCTATATAAAGGTGATTTTTCGGCAGTGACGGAATTAGGGCAATATCGGATTTCTCTGACTGATTTCGATGCAGAATCGCATTTGTTCGAAATCTCGGATGGATGGCTTTCCCGTGAAGTTCGGGCGAATATCAAGTCGTTCTATTATCAGCGGAGCGGCGTGGATTTGCTGGAACAGTTTGCTGGGGCTTGGGCTCGTCCGGCAGCGCATTTGGATGATAAGCTGGAGTTCCATCCGACAATGAACCGTGCAGGATTTTGGAACGCTCATGGTGGCTGGTACGATGCCGGTGATTATGGCAAGTACATCGTGAATGGCGGCGTGAGTGTCGCAACATTGATGCTTGCGTGCGAATTGCGCAAGAATTCCGCATTTGTCGGCGGTGCGGGCTTTTCTGCTTCGTTTGAACAACCTGTGAGTTTGTTGGACGAGGTTCGTTTTGAACTGGAATTTTTCTTGCGGATGCAGGATGACGATGGCGGTGTGTTTTTCAAGGTGACGCCGTACCGTTGGGATGGCTTTGTGACGCCGGTTGAATCGGATGCTTCGCAGAAACGCTATATTCTCGGGAAATCGACATCTTCGACGTTGAATTTTGCGGGGGCGCTGGCCGAGGGGCATCACGTTTTTGCCGATGTCGATGAAGCGTTTGCGACCAAGTGCTTGGAAGCAAGCGTTCGTGCGTACTTGTGGGCCGAAAAAAATCCAGATGTAGAGTGGCCGCACAATATGGAAGGCAGTGGTGGATATGGAGACCCCGACTTGGGGGATGACTTTTTCTGGGCGCGTGCCATGCTATATCGAGAGCTGAAAGGTAGAGAGAATGATGTTGCTCTTGCTGAATTGAACGTTACGTATGGTGTAAAAACGGTTGTCGCGGATTTGCTTGCACGTTTGGAAAGCTCTATTCCGGTGGACATGGAATCGTATTTACCGACGTACGGGCTGCAATGGCGCTCGACCCAGAACTTAGCTTGGTTTGCGCTTGCGACATGTGATTGCGAATGGACTGAAAAAGCCAGGATGGCATTTAAATACACCGCCGATGAAATTCTCAAGTTGCAGGAAAAGGACCCGTATAACCTTTCGATCCGTAAGTTCATTTGGGGTAGTAACGGCGACATCGCGAACCATGCGCTGACACTTTATCTGGTATATATTTGGTTTAATGATTCCAAGTATCGTGCGGCGGCGTTGGAACAAATTAAGTTTGTTTACGGCATGAATCCCGTCGATGTGAGTTTCGTAACGGGGTCTGCATGGAGTTCCCCGAAGTTCCCGCACCACCGCATTAGCCATTCGGATAACGTAGCAGAACCGGTGCCTGGGCTTGTTGTCGGTGGCATTAACGAAGATCGGCAGGACACGCATCGGCATCCGCATTATCTCGGTGAAGCCCGCGGAATGTCTTACGCAGATGAACAATGCTCTTTTGCGAGTAACGAGGTCGCAATTAATTGGAGTGCGCCACTGACCGCTGCACTGTTATTGTTAAGCGCTTAATCTTGTTATGGCGAATAACGAAGATGCGCAATAAATCTAATTGTGATACTTATGCCCTGCTCTGACAGGGCATATCCATTTCGCCGTTCTCGAACGGGTTATTTCTTGTTATTCGTTGGTTTCGCTGGTTGTTTGGCGGGCGTCTTGCTCGACTCTTTCTTCTTTTCTACAGCTTTTTCTTTTGGTTGTTCTTTGGCCGGAGCTTTCGGGGCGTTAGCCTGCTTTTCTACAGCTTTCTCTTTGGGTTGCTCCTTTGGTGCTTCCTTAGCTTGAGATTTTTCTTGTGCCTTGGTAGAATCTTTTACAGCTTCTTTTTCGGATTCCGTCTTTATCTTGTCTTCAATTTTCGGTAAAAGCTTTTGCAGATTGACGTTCGAACGGACTTCGCGCTTGTATTCCGCGTAAGAACGGATTGGCTTGTAGTACGATGAATCGGCGGCTTCGAGTGTGTCGCTATTGAAAATGTCAATGTAAGAAGCGAAAAGCGATGCCCAGCTGCGGAGCCAGTTTTTACGGGATTCTCTATTGTTGTACCAACATGAAGGATTGTAGAGAACATGGTGGATGTCTTTTGTAATGTAGATAGGACTTTTTCCAGAGAGTTTTTGGAATATTCTCTTGACTCGGTATGTTGATGCCGCATCCGTTAAAAGAAGAACCGTGTCCGCTTCGTGTTTTTTGAGCCAAGGTATAAGCGAGTATGCTTCGCTGATGGTGGAGGGGTCGTTGTGCGGAACGAGAAATACGGCGTTGCTGTCAAATGAGCCGAGCTTCATAAAATCTTCGGCGTAGAATTCGGAATTGCTTCTGTCGCGGAAAGTGCGTCGCCCGAGAAGGAGAACGGAATCTGCAATACCCTCTTTGATGAGATTTGCTGCGTAGTCGCTGCGTTCGAGGTCGGCAGTTTGTCCATCGAGAACGGCAACCCATTTAACGTGTTCGAATTCATCGTCTTCGACAAGCCAATGACCGCTTTTTTCAAATACAACATATATGAAAACGGCTACAATGAAAAGAACTAGTATGCCGATGCCTAAACTGAAATTCTTTTTTTTACGGCTATCCTTCTTATCGGATTTTAGAATCTTTGACAAAATAATTACCTATTGGTCTAGTCACGCCCGCCTTCGAGCGCGCTTTTGTTAGAAAATATATATAATGCGGCATCTTCGCCGTCGGCGTAATATCTTTTACGGACGCTGTACAGCTTGAATCCATGTTTTTCGTAAAACGCCCGAGCCTTGGCGTTGCTGTTGCGGACTTCCAAAAAACAATGGTCATCGGTTGTCAACTGCGCAAGGCCTGCATTTAAAAGCTGTGAACCGATGCCTTTGCGCTGTTCTGATTCGCGGGTGGCAATGCTTAGCAGTTCGGAATCTGGCCCCAGCAAGTGGAATATGGCATAACCCAAGAGTGTCCCGTTGGGGATACCGTCTGGGATGCTACCATCCGTTGTTCCTGAAGATTCACAGATGACGCAGTATGCATAGCTTGCGCGAATTTCGGACAAGAATTGCTTTTCGTTCCAATCCTGAAATGCCAGTTCCCTTTGCAATTCGAGAACTTGTGGCAAATCATTTTCTGTCATCTGTCGCAGTTGCATTTGTGATTCCTTTTTATGCA
>CAMKLO010000100.1 GCA_946413655.1 uncultured Fibrobacter sp.
GCGCTTACCTGCGCCACTTGCACCACGCCGGAGAATCACTCGGCTACACACTCGCGAGCATTCACAATTTGCACTTCTACCTGCATTTGATGCAGGAAGCCAAAGACCACCTCGCCAACGATACATTCGAAGAGTGGGCTAAGGCTAAATGCGAAGTGCTACAAAGAAACCTTGAATAAAAGTCTTTGTGCTTTTGGAAAAGGAGAGTCCGTGAGCAAAAAGCGACTAGTATCAACTAGTCGCGATTGAGAGAGAATCCGTCAAACATAGCAGTTCTTATAAAAATAGACGGATTCGGTATTGTGTTCGGAGGGCGCGAGCCCTCCCTAGTCGTAGATGCCTTGCGATAAGCGAGGCATCGAACCCAATGGGCGAAGGCCAAGTGCGAAGTGCTGCAACGCGATTTGCAGTAGAAATCGCGTAAGCTGACCCCGTCCCCATACGCGGATCATGACTACGTAAGGACTGAAGTCCTAAGTAGTCAAAGAGAACCGTGGCCGGGGTGACAGGGCGAGGTGAGAATAAGGGGCCAAGGCGACTGTAAAGGTTTCTGCACTGGATCCTTCTCGGCTTCGCCGTTCAGGATGACGTCCACGTAAAAAACTGACCCCGTCCCCATACGCGGATCATGACTACATAAGGACTGAAGTCCTAAGTAGTCAAAGAGAACCGTGGCCGGGGTGACAGGGCGAGGTGAGAATAAGGGGCCAAGGCGACTGTAAAGGTTTCTGCACTGGATCCTTCTCGGCTTCGCCGTTCAGGATGACGTCTATATAAAAAACACCCCGGACATTCGTCCGGGGCATTTTTGATGGTTACTTAAGCGCCCTGCAGGGCGCATCAGTCTTTACTTGATGGAAATGCGAGCCGTCTTGCTTGCACCGTTCATCATAACACGCACGACATAGTTACCCGTGCTCACGTTCTTGAGAGAGAACTGGTGTGCACCGGCAGTCACGTATTCATTGAAGCTTTCAACAACGTGGCCCATCATGTCGAACACCTGGACAGAAACCTTGCCAGCCTTGACAAAGTTCACGCTGAGCATCTTGCCCTTGAATCCAAGCTTCAAGCCACTTGCAGCGCGAGCAATCGTCTTGATGCCAATCGTGCCGCTGACGCACTTGAGGTCATCCACGTAGAGGTACTTGATTTCCGGCTGTTCATCGAAGCCTTCGTAGCCAACGACTTCCCAGGCCATCTTCTTGATAGCGGCATGGTTCAATTCCTTCGGATCTTGCGTCCAGACCGGCTGTTCGAGCTTTTCCCAAGGAATCACGACTGTAGTCCATTCCGGAGAGTCCTTAGAGAGAAGTTCATGATAAGCATAGTCCGTCACCTGACCGTCCTGAATCTTGAACTTGTGAGAAGCACCCTTATAACGATAGCTGAGACCAGTGCACTTGCTCAAGTCAGTTCCCTTGGAGGTATCGGCATCCATATTGAGGCCAAGAGCCACAAACGGAGCGTAAGCGTATTCGCCTTGATTCCAGACGATATCGTTAATGGCGACGAATCCCTTGGTACCATTGGCTGCGTCCTTCGAACCCGGGAACACAACGACATAGCCGCCAAGCGTATTATCATATTCGTTCGAAATCGTAGAAAGGCCCTTCGATTCCTTGTCAGTGTAAGCGTACCATGTACCAGTCGTGTTTGCCACTTCGTTGAGGTCTTCAATGTCATCGATAATCATAAGGTCCGTAACCGGAACGAAGACAGCAGAAGAAGAGACCGGAGTCGTAGCGGAGCTAGACGTTGCCGTTGCAGAACTGGACTTCGGCGTTGTTGCAGAAGAGGACTTCGGCGCTTCGGTATTGCCGCTAATGGCCGTGATAGAAGCACCATTGCAACGTACGTCATCCACGTAGAGATAATCGTACTTCGGCTGGTTCTTGCTATCCGGGACATCGAGAGCACCCTTGACTTCCCAAGCAAAGCGCTGCACCTTGTTCATGCCCTTGTCACCGAGGCTGAAGTGCTTGTCATCATCGCCCCAGCTTTCCTGAGTGAACTGGTCCCAAGTGAGTTCCACTTCCTTCCATTCATCGGAACCGTCCTTGTTCACGTGATGGAAGTTCCAGTTCGTGACGAGAGAGGTTTCAACGCGGAAGTTGTGGCTTGCGCCCTTGAACTTGTAGCTAATGGACTTGCAAGCAGAAAGGTCGATAATAGTCGTATCGCGCTTGAGGTTGAGGCCGATTGCCACATACGGAGCGTACTTGTAAGCACCCTTGGCAAGCTTGATTTTTTCAATACCGGCCATGTACTTGGAGGTGTTCTTGTCGCCCTTCTTTGGCATGAGCACGTCATAGACCTGCTTGCCGAAATCGTTTTCCCACTTGCTGTTAGAAATAGAGGTTTCACCCTTGCCGTCCGTATCGTCGTCGGAATCAGCAAATGCAGACCACCATCCGCCAGAGTAAGCAAAACGGTCACCGTCTTCAAGGTCGTCAATAATATCGGTCTTTGCACCGTTGGCAACACCCGTAGAGAAGCCGCTGTTAGAAGATGCATTACCATTCTGGAGTCCGCAGTCCTTATAACCGCTCGTTCCGTTCATCCAGCCCTTGACCATGTTGCCGGAATTCGTAAAAGTAAGTCCGTTGTCAATAGCGAGGTTCTGGAATGCAGCGGACTGTTCCTTGATAGCGGAAGCAGACCAGTTAGCCCAAGAAACCTTGTTCTGGTTCATCCAGTTAATCCATGCTTCGCTTGCGCCCTGGTTCGGAGAGCCGTTACCGTCGGCACTGACCGTACCCCATTCTGTAGCGAACACGGGAACGCCATTAGACATAGCCTGAGCGGCACGAGAGTTGTAGCCATCGTTACCCACCTGGTGGGTTGCGGCATAGAAGTGGAGCGTGCAACCGAAGTTCTTTTTGCTATCCTGAATGCCTGCCTGAGCGCACTGTTCCGGATGGCTGGACCATTCCGGGCTACCCACGAGCACGAGGTTGTCAGAGTGCTTACGGATGGCTGAAATCACGGAGTTGGCGTGAGAAGCGACCGTGCCCATGTCGGCGCCGACCGGTTCGTTCCACACTTCGAAAATCACGTTGTTGTAGGAGCCGTATTCCTGAGCGGCATATTCGAAGAACTTGACAGCTTCAGAAGTATTGCCGTTTGCACTTTCAATGTGCCAGTCGATAATCACGTAAATGTCGTTTTCGATAGCGGCATTGACCACGTTCTTGAGGTAACCCTTCTGAAGGGTTTCACCCTGCGCGCTGCTCAAGTAGCCACGCCCCTGGTCCTGGAACTTTTCCTGGGTCACGCCCATTGCAAAACGGATGACTTCGATGTTCATCTGCTTCACCATGGCATTCACAGCCTTTTCGGAATAGAAAACGGTAGAGCTATCAGCACCCGAACTCCAGAAGAGGCTCATGCCCTTGACCTGAACCGCCTGGCTTGCGTACTGCGGGCAAGAACCCACAAGCTTACCACCGCTGGCCTTAAGTTCACCATATGTGCTAACAGGGCCGACGCGACTAGCACTTACCGCCATAGCAGAAGTTACGGCGGCGCACATTAGAAATGCGAAGACTTTTTTCATAAACATCCTTTTGGGTTCACCCAATCTCCGCAACCATATTAATCCCAAATAAAAAATAGATAATATACAGGGAAATATTTGTAATTTATTTGGATACATTCGACAAGGTGCCAAAAATCACAGATATAATTACAAAACTTTACAATAAAAAGTAATCCCCACTACATCGGCAGGGACAACAAAACAGAGTTAATTCTTTACGATTTTCATGATACCTAAGCCAGAACCAGTCGAGAAGCGGACTATATAGATTCCGGCGCGAAGAGCGGACAAATTGAGCATGTGGACATCCCCCATTTTTTTGAGAACGGGCACTTCGATTTGACGGCCATTGATACCAAATATTTTCAATTCCGTTACGCGGTCTGTCCAGAAAATCAAGTTTGCTGAACGGAAATCGTAATAAATCTCTCTCATCGGGTACGCAAATTCGACAAGTCCTTGTTCTTTTCCGCTAGAAGAGGTGGGCTCAACGACCTTGGAACTAGAACTGTTACTGGATCCTTCGCTCGATGAGCTCAGGATGACGTTAGTGGATGAAGAATATTCCATCACTTCGCCCGAACTGCCCTTGTAGGCCTTGAGCGCATCCTGAAGTTTCTTGTTCACGGAAGATGAGGTGTCATCGAAAGCATTATCGAAAGTCCACTTGAAATCGCCGCCCTGCAAACGGCCCGCATAAGCAATCACGTTATCACGTGCGGTTTTCGGGGAATCCGCGGTGTAGCTGTACATAATATACTTGTTGTCTTGCTGGAGGCTGATGTTGTCGCCTTCGTCGGAACTGACGTTCATGACGCCGAGGTTCCTGATTTCGACATCCTGTGCGCCCTTGATGCGGATGCCCCAGCCCCCGAATAATAGACATTATAGCTGTCGGAACCGTCCGATGTCCACTCGGCATAAGCCGATTCCAATGCGCCAGAAGCATTTTGAAGAGAAACTTGAGCACCTGCGGAGACAAAAAAGCCCGCACAGGCAAAAATTGAAGCCAGTCGTTTCATAAAACATCCCACTTTTTAAAGCTCCTTGAGCCCCACACCGCAAAAAAACATATATACAGTGTGTTTTTTATCAACATTTTTCCATAAAAAAACTGAAAAAATAATACTATTGGCATAAAGAGACCGTATTCAGCAAATATGAATTTTATTTTTCATGAAATTTTTCCATAAAATTTTATATTGTGTTCGCAATACGTGTGGATGGGAAACCTTTAGAGGACGAGTATGTTGAAAAAGACTTTTTTGGCAGGCCTTGCTGTATTTGGCCTCACATTCACAGATAGTTTCGCACTAAGCGATGATGATTTTATCGAAGCCGCTTGGATGACGACGCGTTTTTACGGAGCCCAGCGCTCAGGTCAGGGTCCGAACTGGATTCTCGACGGAACAAACAATCCCACCAGCTTTACGGGCGACAAATACAATGGAAAGGACGTGAGCGGCGGTTGGTTCGACTGCGGCGACCACGTGATGTATGGCCAGAGCCAGGGTTTTGCTTCTTACGTTTTAGCTCTCAGCTTCGCCGAATTCACCAAGGGATTCTACGATCTTTATACCGGTGACTACACGGACTACAAGGCCAGCAAGGACTACACACGCAAGGGCGGTAAGCCAAACGACATCCGTGACCTCCTCGAAGAACTCCGCTACGAAGCGGACTTCTGGGTCAAAGCCGCCATTGACGAGAACAACTTCGTGACCGTGAAAGGCAACGGCAACCAGGACCACAACAAATGGGTAACCGCCGGTGCAATGACCAAACTCGGAACGGGTGACGGCGGCGAACCTCGCGAAATCAAAGGTAATGCAGATGACGCCTACACGCCGGGCATGGCTGCCGCAATGCTTGCGGTTATGGCCCGTATGGACCCAGATGAAAAAAATCGCGAAAAATACTTGAAAGCCGCAAAAACAGCTTTTGCATACTCCAAGAAACATAAGGGTGTCACAAATTCCCAAGGATTCTACGAAAGCAGCTGGTGGCAAGGCATTTGGGAAGACGGTCCGTGCCTTGCAGCCATGGAACTTTTCCGTACGACAAGAGATTCCTCTTACGTGACCGAAGCGAGAAAGTTCTACGACAAGATTAACTTCGAAAAGAACCAATTCACTCGTTTGAGCTATTCCGATGCAAGCCCGATTACATATATCTTGGGCGACTTCTATTTCAAATGGCACCCGCAGGGCGACCTCGCCGGTACGGAAAACTACCTTGGAAACATGTACAACCTGCCCGATTATAAGAACAAGGACATCTTCATCAAGGATGCCAAGACGGCAGGCTTCCCCACCCGTTCTCCTTCTGGCGGCGCATTCCTGTACGCCCTTTACGCCAAGTTCTCAAAAGACGATTCCTATGACAAGGATATCGAAAAGAACATCGCCTACCTCCTTGGCGACAACAACGACAAGAAGTCTTACGTCGTGGGCTACACCCGTAACGGAGCCAAGGCCCCCACGAGGCCGCACCACCGCGGCTACTACGGCAATGAAGATCCAGGTCGCGATGTCAACGGCGCTCCGAACCCGCCAGAAAAGAACAAGCTCTTGGGCGGCATGATTGCCGGAAACTTCAATAGCGGAAGCCATGACGGAAACGTCGCCAACTGGCAAGTGAACGAAGTCTGCGTTGACATAAACGCTCCGCTCGTCGGCGCTCTCGGCTACATCTTGAGCAAGCGTGCCCCGGTCGATAGCATCGGCAGTGACGTAGAAGATATTGACGAAAAGATAAAGAGAGAAGAAGAGGAAAAGAAGAAGAAAGAAGAAGAAGAACGTAAGAAAAAAGAGGAAGAAGAAAAGAAAAAGAAGGAACAAGAGGGTATCGTTCCCGGTCGTCTCTTCAGTGCAAACGCCTTCGATCTTGTCCGCAATTCCTCTTTCGTTACAATCAGCAATGCGAACAAGGCCCCGTTCAAGGTCCAGGTGTTCGGCCTCAACGGCAAGATTGAACAGGAAATTCTCAGCGATGGCCAAAGCCTGAACATAGGTTTCCAGAACAAAGGTCTGAAGATTATCAAGGTCACGTCCAAGAACATCACCCAGATGTTCCAAGTGAACGGGATTTAGCCGTAAGCTATGAGGTCGGCAAAGGTTGGTGAGCCGGTTGATGAGCCTGTCGAATTAGTCGAACCACGAGCCTTTGAGGCATGAGGTCCGGGTTCGCCGGTTAGACAAGAGATGTACAAACAAAAAGAGTCCTCGCCGATGCGAGGGCTTTTTTGTTATAGAAAAACAGATGAAAAAGAGAGCATCGCGAGAGAGCGTCGCGAAAAAAGTTGTACGAATCGGCTATTGCTTCATCCGTTCAATCGCTTGTTTGAACTGCGCGGGTTCTTGCAACAAGCTAATCACCACCCAGCCGTCTTCGTCAAAATCGAAGAA
>CAMKLO010000101.1 GCA_946413655.1 uncultured Fibrobacter sp.
TGAGCTTGGTCTTGTCGAAGCTGCTCTTGGAGACTTCGCCCTTGTCGAAGATGACACCGTTCAAGTCCTGGTTGTTGAACTTCATGTTCTTGACCTTGGACTGGGCGAACTTGGCCTTCTGGAGCTGCGTTCTGGAGAGGTCAACGTCGTTGAAGGTGGTCAAGGAAAGGTCTGCTTCCTGGAGGTTCACGTTGTTGAACGTAGCGCCGCCGAATTCAGCCTGGGAAAGACCCGCCTTGGCGAAGTTCACGTTGTTGAGGTTGACACCCTTGAAGTTTGCAGCGATGAGGTTGCAAGCCGTGAAGTCCGTCTTTTCCATGGTGGTCTTGCGGAGGTCGCTGTTAGCCATCAAGGAACGGGAGAAGTTCGTGTGTGTAAGGTTAGCCTTGCTGAAGTCGGCACGGGTGAGGTCCATGTCGGTCGCGGAAGCCTGCGTGAGGTCAGCCTTGCTGAAGTCGCATTCATCAGAGACCTTCATAGCATCCATGCGGGCATTCTTGAGGTTTGCCTTGGGGAATTTGCTATCGAGGAGCGTTGCACGATAGAGGTCAGCGCCTTCGAGGTTTGCGCCTTCGAAGGAAGCCGAACGGATGTCGGCACCGCTAATGATTGCTCCCTGGAGGTTTGCACTTTCGAAGTTCGCCTTGCTAATCACAGCGTTGCGGAAAGAAACGCCGGGAAGGCTAGCACCTTCGAAGTCCGGGGATTCACCTGCAGAGCGCTGGAAGTCCGTAACGCCCTTGATTGCCCTAGCCTTCTGGAACTGGTAGTTGTCGATACGCTTGTCGCGGAAGGAGGTGTTCAGGTCTTTGCCTCTGAAGTCCTGAGCCGACACGCTGAGTGCGAGAGCACTAAGGAGGCAGATACCAAATTTGTAAACGTTCTTCGTATTCATAATCAATTCCCTTTATAAAAAAGTAAAACAAATATCGGATAGCCCTAAAATAACTAAAAAATTTGCAAAATTCCAAGCGAAAAATAAAAACTGACCAAATAAATACTAATTTTACGATGTAATGACAATTTTTCATTAATTTTACGATGCGATGACTGCTTTTCGTTCAAATTCTTACAAAGTGGTGATTTGTGGTGCTGGTCCTGCGGGTCTCATGGCGGCTTATCAGCTTGGAAAACTGACTCAAAATGTTGGACAAATCCTTCTCGTAGATAAAAAGGAACCTTGGAAGGAACCGATTTTCTGTGCCGAAGCCGTATCGAACCATCGTTTGAACAAATTGTGGCCTGTTGATGAATCCTGGGTGCGCGGAACCATTTCCGGTATTTTCTTTACTTCACCTAAGGGTTACAAGGCTGAGTTTTACAGCAAGGATTGCGGACTGCTTCTAGACCGTTCCAAGTTCCACCGTGCGATTGCCAATGCTTGCGTTGATGCGGGCGTAGAATGCCGTTTCGATGCACTTGTCAAGAATATTGCACGTGACGGAAATGGCTGGAATTTGGATGTGAAGGTCGGGGATGAGATTGTTTCGCTGTCGGCTTCTGTTGTTATCGACGCGACGGGCCCCGGTTGTCGCCTTACGCGCGGGATTCCGTGCCTTGAAGGAATCGAATCGGGCAATACGGATTTGGAGCCTGCAATTTTTGCGGTAGCCGAAGGCATTGAACACAAGCGCGACCATATCGATTTGTTCTACGGCAGCGAGTTCCCGGGCGGTTACGGTTGGATTTTCCCGCGTGACGGCAAGGAAGTGAATATTGGTTTTGTGCTTTCGAAAGAGGCGAAGCCCGATATGCCATTGCGCGAGAAACTCAAGCAGTTTATTGCAAGCCGCTACCCGAATGCCGGTATCAAGACCATTTGCGGTGGAATGATTGCTTGCGGGCAGTCGAAAAAGCCGCTTGCGAAGTGTGGACTTTTCAAGGCGGGCGATGCTGCGAGCTGCGTGAATCCGATGAGCCGTTCGGGCATTGTCGAATCGCTGATTAGTGGAAAAATTGCGGCAGAAGCGGCCCAAGAATGGCTCGCCGCTACCGATGATGCGGCCCGCTCTCGTATCGAAGCCTCCGTCCTTGACCGTTGGATGGCTACTCTTGGAAAAAATCATTTGCAAATAGCGAAGGCGAAACCTGGATTTGCCAAAGTCAAGGATGAACAGTTTGACAAGGCGGCCAAGCGTTTGTCTGAACTCCCGCGCGAGAAACAGACTTTGTTCAAAATTTTCTTTGCGGTGCTGAGGTCTTGCCCGTCATTGATTTGGAGAATGCGTTCTTTTTTGCATTGAGATGTGTATGTCCGAAAGTATTGTTGATCGTCAAGAAAAAATTAGAGCGAAGTTCGCCTCGTTCGCGGATCCGGATGACAAGTGGAAATTCCTCTTGGATTTGGCCCGCGAGCACAAGGGCATGGACGCCGCACTCAAGGCGGAAAAGTTCATTATTCAAGGTTGCGCCTCGACGATGTATCTTGTTCCGAAGTTCGAGAACGGAAAGATTCATTTCGAGATGGACGTGGAAGGCGGCACGACGAACCCGTTGATTAGTCGCGGTCTTGGTGCGCTTGCCTTGCAGGTCTTTAATGATATGGCTCCTGCGGATATTTTATCTGTAGATCCGACGTTTTTCCAGCAGATTGGTTTGAATGTGGGCCTTTCGCCGACGCGTTCCAACGGATTTGCTAGTCTTTTAAAACAAATTTATTTATATGCACGCGTCTTTGACGCAATTTCAAAAAAATAGGATTAATCTATGTTTAGTTTCTTGAATGGAAAGAGCCCGTTTGACGAGGCCGAAGAAAAATTGGAAGCCGGTGAAACCGTTAACGGTAGGCCGAAACTTCCGCAGGCTCCGATTATGGGCTGGCAAGACGGTGTGTTCTTGTTGGTTCTTGTCGGATTAATTGTTGGTGGCTATTACTACTACCAGCATACCAAGCAGGTGAGTGCCGATACGTTCGCGAAATGCGATGCTTTGTATGTTGCTGCAGAAACAGATGCTGCTAAGTATGTGGAAGCCGAAGCTTGCTATAACGAAACTTGGGAACTCAGCTTTGTGAGCGATTCCATGGAAATTCTCCGTCAGAACCGCTTGGGCGCCATTGAAGATTTGCGCAACCATCAGAAGGATTTGTATGCGGATGCGATGGGTGCCTTGGCCGCAAGAGATTCTGTCTCGGCGTTCAATATCGTGAACGAGTACAAGGGCCCGATGCTTTTGAACAAGGGCGATGCCAAGGATTGGAATAGCATTGTGGGTAACGAAGCAATCAAGGCTTGTGTGGCTGCGGCCGCTGCTCGCGCCGATTCTATTGCCAGGGAAAAGGCGATTGCGGATTCATTGGCTCAGGTGGCTGCGGAACTCCGTGCGAAGGCTGTTGCCGATTCCATCGAAAAGGCGAACAAGAGACTTGCTCGTAAAGGCAAACGCAAAAAAGTTTAAAATAATTCGGAATTAGGATTTCGGAATTAGGAATTAAAATGTCATGCCCGCCACTGCGCGGGCATCGCCTTTTTATGAGCGAGATGGAGATTCCCGATTATAATCGGGAATGACAGTTTTTGCAAAAAACGTATTACTTTGAGACTTTTGTAACGGTAATTTCTCGTTCGGTTTCGGAAATAATCTGGATTTTGACGACGTGGGTGATGCCTGCGTCGTTTTCTTCTAGACGTTCAGGCCATTCGATGAGGCTGATGCCGCTTTCGAGGTAATCCGGGTCCATGCCGACTTCGTAAAGGTCGGCGCCGCCTTCGAGACGGTACAGGTCGAAGTGGAAAATGGGCGGGTTGTTCGGGTATTCGTGGAGAATGGTGTAGGTGGGGGAGCAGACCGTGCCTTCGAAGCCGAGACCTTTGCAGATGCCGCGGCTAATGACGGTCTTGCCTGCGCCGAGATTCCCGTAGAGGGCGACCTTGTCGCCGACCTTGAGTTCCTTCGCGAATTCAATCGCCCAGTTGTATGTGTCTTGTTCGCTTTTGAATTTCATTTTTCGCTCATAAAGTCTTTCTTTGTCATGCCCATCTTCGATATCTTTAACCACTCAAGGAGATTCCCACCTAAAGGTGGCCATGCGCACTAAGGCAACAAGTTGCCAAGTGCTGTCCGCCCGGTTGGAGCCGGGAATGACAGTGAGAAAAACTGTTTTGACATTGCGTTTTCCTGTCTACTGCCTACTGTCTACTAATCACTGCGGCGAAGCCGCTTATAGTTTCTCCTTAAACTGCTCGTACGTGAATTTATGCAGCAGGTGGAACTTGCCGTTTTCGTCGAACTTGCCGATGCTCGGGTGACGCACGCCGTTGAAGAACGTGGTCTTGACCATGGTGTAGTGGATCATGTCTTCGAAAATGATGCGGTCGCCGACCTTGAGCGGTTCGTCGAAGGCGAAATCGCCGAGCTGGTCGCCGGCGAGGCAGGAGTTGCCCGTGAGCTTGTACGTGTGAGCCTTTTCGCCCGGGAATGCGGCGCCGATGATGTTCGGGCGGTAGGGCATTTCAAGGCAGTCTGGCATGTGGGCGCTGATGGAAACGTTCAAGATGGCGATATCCATTTCGTTGTGGACGATGTCGCCAACGCTTGCAACGAGTTCGCCTGTTTGCCAGCCGATAGCTTCGCCCGGTTCCATGATGACCTGCAAGTGCGGGTAGCGTGCGGAGAAATCCTTGAGAATGCGCACGAGTTCGTCACGGTGGTAGTCCTTACGCGTGATGTGATGGCCACCGCCGAAGTTCACCCACTTCATTTGCGGGAGGTACTTGCCGAAATGACGCTCGAAAGCTGCGAGAACGCCTTCGAGAGCGTCGGCATCCTGTTCGCAAAGCGCATGGAAGTGGAGACCGTCAATGCCATCGAGAAGTTCTGGCTTGAATTCCTTTTCGGTCACGCCAAGGCGGGAGAATTTACCGCAAGGGTTGTAAATGTCGGTTTCGACTGTCGAAAATTCCGGGTTCACGCGGATGCCGGCACTCACGCCGTGGGCGAGCGTCTTGTCCTTGAAGCGCTGCCACTGCGAAAAGCTGTTGAACGTGATATGGTCCGCAGCGTCGAGGATGGCATCGATTTCGTCGTCTTCGTAGACGGGGGCAAAGACGTGGACTTCCTTGTTCATCTCTTCGCGCGCGAGGCGGGCTTCGTTGAGGCTAGAGGCGGTGGCGCCGGCGAGGTATTCGCCGATGAGCGGGAAGGAACGCCAGAAGCTGTAACCCTTGAGGGCGCAGATGATTTTGACGCCGGTCTTGTTCTGGATATCGGCGAGGATTTCCATGTTGCGGCGGAGACGTGTTTCGTCAAGTACGAAACAAGGACTTGGAACTTGAGAATAGTCGAGCATGGTTAGAAAGATAGAAAGATTTCCCCTCGCTCTTTTTTATTAAAATGATATTTCAGGTTCACTGCCCAAAGTTAGAATTTTAGTGTCAAAAGGCAGTCGTGAAATAGAAAAACATGCTAAAAATGAAATCTGCTGAAATGAATGTCTTTTGTAGCTATTTCAGCAGATTTCGTCATAAAAAATGCTGAAATTTATTTAAATAATGATAATTTCAACAATATTCATGTTTAAATGTGCTGAAATAGAATTTTTTTGTTATATTATTGAGGAAAGGAGGCAACTCTATGCAGCCTGTTTTGGTGGGTCGTGAAAAAGAAACTCAATTGCTTCAAAAATACCTTGAATCCGATAGGTCGGAGTTTATCGCTGTTTATGGGCGGCGGCGTGTAGGCAAAACATTTCTTATACGTCAAGTTATTGGGAAAAACGCTGTTTTTTCTTTTTCTGGAATGGAAAATGCTTCTTTGGCGACTCAGTTAGAAAATTTTCAACTTGCCTTGCAGAAAAAAAATGGAGCGTGTTCCAAACCGACTACATGGTTGTCGGCTTTTGACCAATTAGAACGGTATTTGGACAATCTGGGTTCGGGAAAAAAAATAGTCTTTATTGATGAGTTGCCTTGGCTTGATACGGCAAGGGCTCTGTTTGTGGGGGCTTTGGAACATTTTTGGAATGGTTTTGCGTCTGATCGGAATGATATCAAATTGATTGTTTGCGGCTCCGCTACATCTTGGATGATTGACAAACTAATTTGCAATCGTGGTGGACTCCACAATCGTGTTACTCATCAAATAGAGGTTGCTCCTTTTACACTGAACGAAGCGGAACAATATTTCAAAACATATGGCTTTGGCTACCGTCGCAAAGAAATTGCGGAATGCTATATGGCGTTTGGAGGGATTCCTTATTATTATTCCCTGATGAATGCTGATGAAAGTGTTGCCCAGAATATCGACAGGCTGGTGTTTTCGAGAACGGGCGAGTTGCGACTTGAATTTCAAAATTTATACAGGTCTTTGTTTAAACAAAGTGCAGGACATGAAGCCGTTATAGAAACTCTTTCGACCAAGAAAATGGGAATGACAAGAAAGGAAATCTTGGATACGACTGGGCTTAATAACAACAAGGCATTTTCGACTGTTTTGACGGAATTGGAACAGTGCGGTTTTACGCGAGAATACACTCCTATCGGAAATACCAAAAGAGATGTGCTTTTTCAACTTATTGATCCTTTTACGTTGTTCCATTTTTACTTCGAATCAGAAAATAAAAATCAGGACGACCATTTCTGGACAAATTCGCTTCGGTCTCCATTGTTCAAGACGTGGAGCGGGCTTGCGTTTGAAATGCTTTGCCTGAATCATGTAGCTCAAATGAAAAATGCGCTTGGAATATCTGGTGTTCAATGCCGTGTTTGCAGTTGGCGTACGCATAAAAATAAAGTTAAAGGTGCTCAAGTTGATTTGCTTATTGATAGGGCTGATCAGACGATAAATCTGTGTGAAATGAAATTTTCCAAGACGGAATACGAAATTACAAAGAGTGATTCCGAAAATTTTGAAAAAAAGATAGAG
>CAMKLO010000102.1 GCA_946413655.1 uncultured Fibrobacter sp.
GCTGAGAAACCAGTTGTGGTTGAAAAGCCTGTTGTTGTGGATACGGTAGGGGCTGAAAAACCTGTTGTGGTGATTGATACGGTGGTAATTGAAAAGCGCCCTGTTAGGGATTCGCTGATTCGAATTGTCGGCGATTGCTGCGGGCCGTTTATTATAAAAATGGATTCTCTTGAAGTGGTGCCGGCAGATTCACTGTAATTGACAAATGTTATATAAAAAGTCCCGGATTCGATCCGGGACTTTTTATATGCCTTATTAGAGCTGATGAATTTAAATAAAAATCAGTTCTTTATGCAACGGACTGAGAGTGCGAAATTTTGGCTATCTGTGATATATTCGGCTGAGTTTCTGTTGTAGAATACAGTCACATGATAAGCGTCGTTGTTGATTTTAGCGGTTGTCCAAAAGTTGCCATAGAGGGTGAGATCATGGAACGATGATCCTTTTTTGAAACCTGCAGGTAAAGCGCCGAAACCATAATCATCGGTGCCACCGCCATTTGTGACACTGCCATTTGAAGACCATAATGTGCTGGTTGCTTTCAGTTTTGTACCCGCAATATTGCTTCCGCCGACCGTGGTGAATAGTTTATTCCATTCTGTGGTGTCCGGAAGATGCCAACCTTGTGGGCAGACGTTCATTGCGTCGATCCAGGCATAAAGACGACCGTATTGGTTGCAGTTTGCTTCGTCGTTTTGATAGCAAAAACTGCTGGGTGATGCTCCGTCTGCTGTTGGAATTTCATACTTCAAATTTTCGGCCATCCAAAGTTGATTGCCGATTTTTACAACATTGTAAACTTGTCCATCGCGGGCATCTTTTAGTGATGTTATGTCGTCTTCGCTAGAGGTTCCGTTATCGCAAGCATTCAGAAAAGCTAGCGCTGTAGCAGAAAAAAGGGCAAGAAAAGTTTTTTTCATTGTGATTCCTTTATTTTTCCATTGTTTCGATTTGCTTGGCTAGTTCGCTAGCGAGTTGTGAATCTTCGTTGTAGATGGCGTTGATGCGCTTACAACTGAGTTCGAGCAGGTTGCGAGCTGCGATGGAATCGCTTTGTTTGCGGAGTTCACGTAAGGCTTTGTCAATTCGCTTGATGTCGTTCTGATCAGGGTATCCCTTCATGAACGTGTAGAAAAGCTTGATTTGCGTGTTGTATTCATTGTCGGATTCGCAGGCGAGCAAGAACGGTATGACGCGTACATTGAGGAGTTTCGAGAGGTCGCCCATGAATGTGTTGAGCGTGAGGCCCTTCGGGAAGAGTTCTTCAGAATCCTTCTGGATTTCTTCGGTGCCTACGAAGTCGCCTTCTTCGAATTGCGAGAGCACTTCGTTGAGCATGTCCATTTCGCTACGCTTAGCTTGTTCGCGATACTTTGCTTGGTAATAGATGGGGAGCGTGGTGAGGCAGTAATGTGCCTGGTTTGCACCGATAAATTCGCCGATGTAGTAGATGTCCGCATCTTCTTTGAGGATGTCTTCTTCGTTGCTGAAGTTTCCGATACGGGCGGGAATGGGGATGACTTCCATGTTCGCGAGTTCATGGAGGCGTTCGCGCATGGCGTCGACGTTTATGTTGTCGGGGAGTTCCACGCCGTTTTCTTCCATGGTTTCGAGGAAGTTGTTGAACTTGGCATCGACGGCGCGGTTGACTTCTCTTTTGCTTGGCGTATGGGCAAATTGGCGAAAGTCGCCTTCCAATGTCAAAAGACCGTTTTTGATCATGTCGTCAAACGGTGTTTCGTTGGGTTCGGCGTCCGGGGAGGGCAAAATTCTTGCGTAGGCAATCATCCTGCCGCAGAGCTGTTCGTCATTTCCTTTTTTCTGTTCGATTCCAAGCATGCCATAAAATTAACAAATTCTAGTGGACCTGGACCATTTTTTGTTTGTGATTTCTTTGTGTTGTGGTCTTTACGATGTAGATGCCGGGGGCAAGGCCTGTAGTATTGGCTTTTCCGTGGGTGTGTCGCACGAGTTTGCCGTTGATGTCGTAGATACGGGTTTCACCAGCAGCCGTGCTGAAACGTGAAACTTTTGGTAGAATGGTCGTGGACGAGTCTTGCTTTTCGACGTTCTTTTCGGTGAGCTTGATTTGGTCGAGGTTCGGACCATCGTTCCCGTCAACGATGGCGAAGGTGATATAGCTTGCGCCTTTGGGGAGCGTAATGGTTGTTTCTTTTGTCTGGTATGTGGTCCAGTTGTCGGTGGCTTCGAACGAAATAATGCTGGCGCCTTTGCATCCGTCGATTCCGGCGGTGCATGAGCCGGGGGCGGCGATGGCGAGGCTGCGGGCTTTTCCGCTTCCGTTGGCGTATGTCATGGCCATGGTGTATTCGCCGGGGTATTCCGCATAGACGGGAATTTGTACGCTAGATTTTCCGGTGCCGAAGTTGATGTAGCCGGCGCCCGCAAAGCCTGCGTTGGTGCTTTCGCTGGTGGCGTTATCGACGATGCCGTCTTCGGCCTGGAATGTGGTTGTGCCTTTGGCTTCGAAGATGGCGCCAAGCTCGATGTCCTTGGTCATCGTTGTTTTCCATGTGTTTGTGGTGCCTGCATCGCTTGCGCTTTTGCCTGTCCAGCCGGCGAATTTCCAGCCTGTGGCGGGTTCTGCCGTGATGGTGACGGATGTGCCTTCGGCGATTTTATCGCGGTTGGGGGCGGCAACGACTGCGCCGCCGATGGATGAATTGATTCTCAAGTTGTAGTAGGTGACGTTTGCTTCGAGAATAGTGATTTCGTTTGAGGTGGCGCCGAGTCCGCCCATGGAGTTTGCGGCGCGGACGGTGACTTTGGAGCCAGCAGCGATGTTGCCGACATCGATGGAATTGGATGTGGTGTTGCTGTGATACTTTCCGTTGACAAAGACGGCCCAGCAGATGGCGTTGTCATCGTCGTTCCAGATAATATTCGCGCCTTCTTGCGAAATTTTCGGGGCAGAGACTTGGGATGTGAGTTTGTTCGGTTCCCAGTTGTCGCTGCCGCCAAGGACGTTCTTGAGGGTGTATTTGGCGGCATCGCTTGCGTTCCAGACGGTCTTGAGCGTTGTCGCGGTCGATGGATCCTTGCCGCCGTCAAAGCGGGTCTTGCGCTGGCTCGTGTTGATGGCGCCGCCGCTACCGTTCTTGCTGTTGTATTCACCGAAGACGGCGGGCGCGGAGTTCATGTCGGGGCCCCAGCCTTCTGCCCTGGGCTCTGCGCGCATGATGGTATTCAGGAATATGGTCTTGGCGTGTCCCCAGGAACGTCCGAGGTAGAAAGTTTTGTTGAAACTGGAGTTGCTGACTTCGATGATGGCGTTGTTGAAAACGTAGCCCCAGTCATCCGGATTTTGCGATGCTGTAATGTAGCCACCGTTTCGCGTCATCACGAGCTTGGTGCCTTCGAAGAATATGTCGCCGCCACCGCAGATAAAGTCAACGGTGCCATTGATTTCGCCACCTTCCCAGTAGGTGCGGCCTTTCTTGGTGTAGTAAGTGTCTTGTCCGCTTAAAAGGCGCACGTTCTTGTAGATGAACTTATCGCCTGCGTTTTGCTGCAAGGCTACTTGCCGGGCGGCGTTGGCGGAACTGACGGAACTTCTGTTTTGCAGGGTGATGTCCTGCATATACATGTTCTTGTTGCTAGGGAAGTATATTGTTGCCGTGGTGCTGATGCCTTCAGTGTCAGTTGTGTTCCAAATAATGGTTTTGTCAACGGACTGTCCGATGATGGAAATGTTCGAGCCGCTGAACGTCGTTTTGCCGTGTTCGTCGCCGGTGAGCTTGGTGATGTTGTATTCACCATCCGGGACGAAGAGAATAAAGCGCTTGGATTCGCTTGCGCCTGAAGAGGATGCTTTCGCGATGGCCGCCTTGAAGTCTCCATCGACGCCCAATACAAAGTCAAAGCCATGCTTTGTGATGGCGGAGGCTGTCGCTGCGCATGCTAGCGATGAACAAATAAAGAATCTGTAAAACCAACTATTCATCATATTACCTCAATTCTAATTCTTGGATTGCTTCGCTTTCAGCTCGCAATAACGTTTTTTTGATTGTCACCCCGGCCTCCGTGCCGGGGGCGCCTATTTTGCATTCTTTCCATTTACTCTGTATATTTTTCCGTTTCCTCGCATAAAGTAAGCTCCTGCACCGTTCGAGTTGCGACCAAAGTCTATAAAGTAGCGGCTTGCTTGTTTCGCTTTGTATGCTTGCCCCAACGCTTCAATGACCGTTGTGCTGTCTCTATTCTGTGTTCCACTCGTATCGTTTATGTTGGTTTCCTGCATTTTCTCGAGTGCGGTCAAGTATGCCGATTCCGTCAAAAGTAGTGCGGTGCCGTAGTCGCCTGCCCACTGGTAGCCGGTGCGTCGTTCTTCGCTAATCTTGGTGAAGTCCTGCGTCTTGGTGCTAGCGCCGTCGCGGTCGCAGAAAAAGTAGTTGTCGTTGTTGACTTCGTAAAAGCGATACCACAGAACATTGCCGTCGCGTTTTTCGAATGTGCCCGCTTTCTTGTTGAAGTAAAGTCCGGTGACGCGGGTTTTCTTGTACCATTCGATGGCTCCCTTGACGGATTTCTGGATGGCTTCGGTTTGTTCGGGCCAGTTCATCAAGAACCATACGGCTCCTGCGGATTCGCTGCCGGATTTGCTGGCGAGTTCGTAAGCGCGTGCGCCAACTGGAGCCATGCTGTTTGTGTCGTGCTGGGCGCACCAGACGGTGGGTTTCCCGTCGTTTACGATTTGCGCTTTGAGCAAAAAGTCGATAGCTTTGTCCAATGCGCTTTTCATCTTGCTTCGCGTGGCGTCGTCGATAATGTCGCTGTCAAAAGGACTTGTCTTGTTCGCGATGTCCATCATGGTGACCATCGCGCGGATCATGGCGTTGTCGTTCAGCGTGATTTGGTCGGAATAGTTGCCGCGCTTGGGCCACACTTGCGGAATACCACCTTTGGCGCGCTGCATTGTCAAAATAAAGTTGACGGCCTTGTTGAAACTTGTCTTGAATGCGGATTTGTAATTGTTGTTCGTCGTTTCTTTGTAACGCACGGCGAGGAGTCGCATTTCCTGAATGGTCGCGTTGTTATCGATGGTGCCGAGGTCGCCGCCGCCTTTCGCTTGCCATTCGGATTTTTGCCCGCCGGAATAGGCACTTTTGTACTTGTCGGCCATTGCTTTGTAAAAACCGCCATTTGCGATTTGCCAAGTCGTCATGTTGTAGGTGTACTGGTCAATGTCCATGCCTGATGCTGCCGACGTCAGCTCCGAATAGCCGCGATAGCTATTGATTTTCGAGACCGCCGTCGCCGGGGGAACATAGCTCGCAGCCGCAGAATATGTCGCGACAGACATTGTCGCTACAAGAAAAATGTAATTGCCAAACCAAATGCTCTTCATTCTAACCCTTTTGAAGATTTTCCCACACTACCTTTATAATCTATATTTAAATAATACGTTTTTCATTATGAAATTTTTTTAAGTGTTGTCTAAAGACGACGCTTTATTTTTATTCCTTATTTGATTTTGGGGCAATGAGAGCTAGCTAGCAGCCTAAAGTGGCCCTTTAAAGTGAAAATGCGAAGCTGTTTTACATACTAAATGGGATTTTGGCGTGCTTAGTATGTAATTTTGACGTCAAAATGATGCTTTTGGGGGCTTTCTGAAGACTTGAAGAGCCTAAAATGACATTTTTTTTGTTTTTTTAGATGTTTCTCCCCTTTTTTTACATACTAAAACGTCAATTTTCTTTTTTAGTATGTATTTGAATAAATTAGCGTTTTCCGTTTTACATACTAAAAGGGCGTTTTGTCGAATTAAGTATGTAAGGCGTCAAAACATGCTTCGAAAAATGCATAAATGCATGCGTCGAGCAAAGTGGCGAAGGATGCCTAAGATAATTTTGTTTGTTTATAATACAGGTTGTATTATAATTTTTATAAAATTTTTGAAAATGTGTAAAAACTACTAAAAATCTTTAAAAAAGTGATGTTTGTATAATAAAAATTGTTGCATAGCTCGAAAAAATAGTTTAAATTATAGGTATGAAACCAATAACTGAATATCAAGACTATCGAGAATACATGCGCGACTTCTACGAAGAACGCAAACGCAGTTCTTTGTTCTCGTGGCGCGAATTCTCCAAGTTGGCGGGGTTCACTTCGCCAAACTACATCCAGCTCGTGTGCGAAAGAAAAAGTCGCCTGAGCAAGACCGGTGTCGAAAAGGTCGCTACGGCTATGGAACTTGCGGGTTCCGACCGCGAATATTTTCTTGCGATGGAGCGTTTTGGTGATGCCAAGAGCGATTCTAAGAAAATCCAGGCATTCAACGAAATGCAGAAAATCGCAAAAGAAAATCGCTTGCGGGTCGTCGATGGCGAAGCGTTCAAGTATTTCGAATCGTGGGTGAACCCGGTGATGCGGGAACTCGCCCCGATTATGCCTGGCGCAAAACCATTGGAACTGGCGCGTAACTGCTACCCAGTCGTGAGCGCGACCGAAGTTCGCCAAGCCCTGGACTTTATGGTTCATGCGAATTTCTTGAAAAAGATCGGCGAGGATACCTACGTACAGACTGAAAAAGTCGTGACGGGATCTTCCGAGGCGATTCCTTTGGCGCTTCGTTCCATGAACCGTCAAATGTCGAAGTTTGCGACTGATGCCATTGACGATATTCCGCCAGAAAAACGTCATACCGCCGGTGTGACGCTCGGTATGTCCGAAGCAACGTACAAATGGCTTGTTCAAAAGCTTGAAACGCTTAGGCAGCAGGTGGTTGCCATGGCTGCCAAGGAAAAAGATTACGATAAAGTTTATCGTTTGAATTTACAACTTTTCCCACTTACGAAAGGGAAGGAGGCTTAAGATGAGAAAACTG
>CAMKLO010000103.1 GCA_946413655.1 uncultured Fibrobacter sp.
CTCTTAACGATATCAAGCACCCGAGAATCAGTACTTGGGTGAATGAAATGATTGCTATGTGCGAACCGGACAACGTGGTTGTCGTTGACGGCACTCAGGAAGAATACGACGCCCTCATGCAGAAGTGCGTCAAGGCTGGCCTTGCCACTCCGCTCAAGAAGAAAGAAAACTGCTTCTTGTTCCGTTCCCTCCCGTCTGACGTGGCCCGTGTCGAATCCCGCACGTTCATCTCCTCTGTGAAGGAAGAAGATGCAGGTCCGACCAACCACTGGATCGACCCGTCTGAACTCAAGCAGACGATGCGTAAGCTCTACAAGGGTTGTATGCACGGCCGTACCATGTACGTGATTCCGTTCTGCATGGGCCCGCTCGGCTCCGCCATTTCCAAGAACGGTATCGAAGTCACGGACTCCGAATACGTCGTTCTCAACATGGACATCATGACCCGCGCCGGCAAGAAGGTTCTCGATATCTTCAATGCTGACCCGAACGCTGAATTCGTTCCGTGCCTCCACTCCGTTGGTAAGCCGCTCCGCGAATGCGAAAGCGACAACGGTATCTGGCCCTGCGCTGACGTTGAATACAAGTACATCACGCAGTTCCCGGAAGAACGCCTCATTTGGTCCTACGGTTCGGGCTACGGTGGAAACGCCCTCCTCGGCAAGAAGTGCTTCGCTCTCCGTATCGCTACCGTTCTCGCTCGCGACGAAGGCTGGCTCGCTGAACACATGCTCATCCTCAAGCTCACGAACCCGAAGGGCGAAGTCAAGTACGTGACTGGCGCATTCCCGTCTGCTTGCGGTAAGACGAACCTCGCCATGCTCATCCCGACTATCCCGGGCTGGAAGGTCGAAACCATCGGTGACGACATTGCATGGATGAAGTTTGGTCCGGATGGCCGTCTCTATGCAATTAACCCGGAAGCCGGCTTCTTCGGCGTTGCCCCGGGTACTTCTGCAGAATCCAACAAGAACGCTCTTATCTCTGCTGAAAAGAACACGATCTACACGAACTGCGCTCTCACTGAAGACGGCGACGTGTGGTGGGAAGGCATCGGCTACCCGGCCAAGGGCAAGCTCGTTGACTGGAAGGGCAAGACCCGTGACGCTCTCCCGAAGGACAAGGCTCCTAAGGGCGAAGAAATGGCTCACCCGAACGCTCGCTTCACCGCTCCGGCCAAGCAGTGCCCGTGCATTGCTAAGGAATGGGAAGATCCGGCAGGCGTGCCTATCTCTGCAATCCTCTTCGGTGGCCGTCGTCCTTCTACAATTCCTCTGGTCCACCAGTCCCTCAGCTGGAACCACGGCGTGTTCCTCGGCTCCATCGTTGGTTCCGAAATCACTGCTGCTTCCACCATTAACGCTGCTGAAGTCGGTAAGATCCGTCGCGACCCGTTCGCAATCCTCCCGTTCTGCGGCTACAACATGGGTGACTACTTCAAGCACTGGATCGAAATCGGCAAGAAGTCCACTGAAGACAAGCTTCCGAAGATCTTCTACGTGAACTGGTTCCGCAAGGATGCCAACAACGAAAAGCTTCCGGGTGGCTTCATGTGGCCGGGTTACGGCGACAACAGCCGCGTGCTCGCTTGGATCTTCGACCGTTGCGACGGTGTTGACAATGCCAAGGAAACTCCGATCGGTTACATGCCGAAGGACGGCGCCATCAATACTGAAGGCCTCGCTGACTACTATAAGGAAACTCTCCCGGAAATCACGAAGGTTGACGTGGAAGGCTGGAAGAAGGAACTCGCTGACGTTAAGGAAAACCACTATCCGAAGTTCGGCAAGCACCTCCCGAAGGAACTCTCCGAAATCATCGACATGATCCAGGACCGCCTCAATAAAGCCTAATAAGGCGAGTGAAGCGGGAACAAACTCGTTTGTTCCCATTTCCGAGCCGATAGGCTTGCGCTCGTCAGAGCGCAACGCTTAATGTTCAAAGCGGCCTAGAGTTGCGAACTTAAAATGCCCTTGCGATGAAAGTCGCAAGGGTGTTTTTACTTTATGTATGTTTTTTTACAAAGTTGCGCATGAATAAATTATATTATACACTATGATGAATAAAATTTTATTATCAATCCTTGTTTCGTGTGCAACTTCGTTTGCCCAGTTCTACTATACTCCTACGGCACAAGAAAGTGATAATCCGTTAAATGCGGATAAAGCTTCTTCTGTAGAACAAGAAAGCTGCACGGCTGACTTGGCGGAACTCTCGCTGCAAAAGCGGACCCTCGCAAAAAAATTCGGCGAATGCGCCGACAAAAAAGGCGAATATTCGGTAAGCATTCTGTTTTTTAAGGTGGCAGAGGGTGAATCCGGCATTGAAGAAGAGGCTCAGTGCTTTAGAGAGTACATGGACATTTTAAAGCCTCTCGCGACATGCGTCAAGACAAATCATTCCAATCTGTCGCTCTTTTCTATAGATGAACGAAATTCCTATCTGTATTATTGGGCGTCAAAGATGAACGAACCCATGGCGTTTAACGAATTGATGGAGTACATGCTTCATTACAAGCAAATTAATGAAAAAGAAGCCGGACTTCAAATTCTTGATCAATTCAATACTTTTGACGAAGAGTTGTCGCTTCGCAACGTGTCGCTTGAATACATGGAAAAGAAAATTGCCGAGGCGAACGGCTCTCGCGAAGACAAGGACATGTTGAGGCTTTATTTCAAGTACCTCAAGGCAAAATACGATTGGCGTTTCCGTTGCGAAATCAAGCCTGCGTTCAAATGCGATACCACTTGGCTTGGCGAAGAAAAAAATGCATTCTTGAAAAAATATCCAGAATCGGATTATCGTGAATTTGTTGAAACCCAGATGCCTGGCTTTGTTGATAAAACCGCCGAAGAAAAAGATCGGGCGAAAGAGGAAAACAATCTTGTCAAGCAGAAATTGCGCGAACAGGAAATAGCCCAAAAGATTGCAGAACGCGATGTCTGGGTTGCCTTGACCGGAATCGCCATGTTTGGAATCCCTGTGATTGGAACGAGTGGCTTTGATGATAATTACGATGTCTCGAAAATGTTCGGTATTGCGCTTAGGGCTAGTTATCGTAGGGCATTTTTCCAGTACCAGTATAATTTTGCGCCGGGAGACAACAATAAGGGCGGTTCCATTTCCCAAAAATCCTATTCTTTGCTGGGTGGTGTCGCGATTGGCCCCAAAAAGTGGTTTACGATAGATTTGTTGTTCGGCTTGTCTTACATTGATTCTTATCCAAAGAACGAGGGAATATCTCGTGCCGATTTAGATTACAGCTCTTGGACACTTGCTGTTCAGGGAAACTATTATTTCCCGATTTCGGATTCTTGGGATGTCGTTGCCTTTGCTCAGGCAAGGATGAATTACATCGAGAACCATTGCCGAAATGAATATTTGGAGCTTGATAACTATGGTACTCGTTGCCGTGATCCTTATAACGACGGAAGCACAGGTGCTTCTTCGTGGGAAGACATGCAGTGGACATTTAGCCTGGGCGTTGGAATCCGCTTCTGGAAACCGAAGCCGGCATCTTGGTACTAAAAAGGAGTTTATATGAAATTTGGGATTTACTTGTTGGCGGCGTTTTCGTTTATATTTACAAGCTGCAGTAGCCCGCGGATGGCTGTCGCCCCTCAGTGGAAAACAGCCCCCGAGCGGTTTACTGTGGTTATTTCGGAACCTTATGTAGCCAATTCTGACGATGTCACGGATGACTTTGGCGATGCTGATGTCTTTAAGCAGTGGGCGGCTGCATATTTAGATACAGCTCTTTCGGAATATTCGAAAATACCTCATTCCGTTAAGATCGTGGATGATGCCATGTTTGTCATGTCTCCATTGCCCCTTGAAGATGGTTCTGTCGATGTTCCTTTGCCCGTAAAAGAAAAATGGGAGGAAATCCCGGGGCTTACCATATTGGTCCATCCCTTGCGTTTTTGGCGCCACGAAAGCATGTGCCATAACCGTGATGGCTGTATCGGCAATAAGAGCATAAACCTTAAAGTTCATTATACTATAGTGTCTCTCGAAAATCCCAATGAACTTGCAGTACTTGCTCATGGAAGTGCTTTTGATAAAAGTTCATTTACCTTTGCGATGACGAAAGGCAACTGGGAAAGCGTGGTTGAGGGAATCGCCAAAAAACTCGTCGAAAAGACTCCGCTAGAAAAGTAAACAACTCCTGGGCCTTTGAAAAAATAGGAACTTTAAAATCCCTGCTACCTGCGATGGTGGCGGGATTTTTTTTATTCTTGTAAGCCGATTTATTTACAACGTTTAGGATCTGTTGCATCGTAGCAATTGCCAAAGCGCTTCCCGGATATGCCGGTTGTGAACGAGTCGCTTTCATCGGCACTTACGGCTTCGAACTTTGTCGTTACATCCAAAGTATCACTGCGTCCATATAGGTCGCTGTATACAAGTTTCCAAGAAATAGTCGTGTCGCTGTAAGATTGCACCGAACCGTTGAATAATTGGAATGTTTGCGTTGAAACATCTTCTGGCAATCGATTTACAATACTTCTTGGGTAATTTGGGTCAGGATTGACCATAACACGTTGAGGTTCTACGCTACATTCTGCATTCCAGGAATCGCCATATAAGAAGGCTGCATATCCATGATTGTAGTTAAAGTCTTTGTCTTTCCATAAAAAATCTTTTGGAAGTCCTATGGATTCAATCGTATATTTTGATGAAAATTGGAAAATCTGGGCACACATGTTGCCAGGAAGGATGGATAATGCTTTCTTTACAGCCTCCTTGTCGAGCTCAGGAATTTTAGCAACGGGCATGTAATTGACAATCGCGTTTTCACCAAAGTTTATGTCCTTGTAGGTCGTGTCGTAAATGGTATCCTTGTAACCAGCGCATTTTACGCGTTTGTTATCAGCGTCAACGCAATGCCTTATTACATATGTACAACCATTGATACATGTTTCATGGTAACAACTAAAGCTCGTATTTGAAATACTGCAATCGCCCTCCTTCCATACCGTTGTATCGCCCTTAAAATTCAGGGCTCGGTATAAAATCACATTCCTATGAAGAATGCTGTCTTTGATGGAGGCCGTGTCGGGGGCTTTAGGCTCTTCTATGGCGCTTGAAACGCTTGTGCCGTTTGAACAAGCCAGCAACGAAAACGTTAAACCCATAAGTCCCGAAAATGCAATTCTGTAAGACGGCTTCATTTTTACTCCCGCACGATGTGACGCAGCGCAAATTTTTGAAATTGTTTTTTTAGAGGTGACCTATATAAAAATACTTGGATTATCTCGTTTTTTTGTGCGTTTGCAAGCATAAATTTGAAAAAATCGGCTGAAAATCGAACCTATATAGAACAAAGTGTATTATATAGAAACTGGCTGCATTGCCGTAACGGTATCAGTATACCATTCTACAAGAAAAAGTGTATATTTCAACTGAGCTGGGAATGAACATGAGTGTTCTTGGACCTCTAATAAAAATGCAAGTCCAGCTTGTGAGGAAACTTCTTTTATTGGTAAGTATATGGGGAAAAGATTTATAGTTTCGTTTGGCCTTGCGCTTTTCTTTGCGGCCTGTGATGATTCGTCAAGCGTTGCGCCGGAATCCGGTAGCGAGGTTGTTAAATCAAGCAGTAGCGAGACTGTTAAATCAAGCAGCAGCGAGGCTGTTAAATCGAGTAGTAGCGAGGCTGTTCAATCAAGTAGCAGTGCGGATCCCTTGCCAGGTACCGTATTGACGGACGAACGAGATGGCCAGACCTACAAGATTGTGAAAATCGGTGACCAGACCTGGATGGCCGAAAACTTGAACTATAAAACGGAAAGTAGTTTCTGCTATAACGATTCGACCGAGTACTGCGAAACGTATGGCCGCCTCTACACTTGGGCCGCGGCGGTCGGGAAAACAGAAAAGGAATGCGGCAGCAGTTTATGTGGCCTGCCCAGAAGAAACGTGCAGGGGGTATGCCCTGATGGCTGGCATCTGCCATCGCACGAAGAAATGCATGACTTTGTCCACACTGTGGGAAAATACCCACTTGTGACGGCTATAATCAAGTCGCGGACCGGGTGGGACGATGGGTCGAACGGTACGGACGATTATGGCTTTTCCGCACTGCCTGCGGGTTTTCGCAATATTGTAGGGGGATATGCCGGCAAAAACAGTACCTACTTCTGGATGGCTGAAGAGGACCATCAAGAAACGGCTTATAAGATGGGCGTGATTGAGGGCGATCCAACGGCTACTTGGGGAAGTGATAACAAGAAACTCGCGTTCTCTGTACGTTGCATCAAGGACAAGGAACTGACTTTGAAGGATTGGAGTTGGGATGTACCGAAGGACGTCCGTCTGAATCCGGATGTTGCATACGACAGCGTTAAGGATTCTCGCGATGGCAATGTTTACAAGACTGTAAAAATAGGTGACCAGGTTTGGATGGCCCAAAATCTGAATTATGCCGACAGTGTGAAAACCCCTAGCTTGAAAGGCGCAAGTTGGTGCATTGACTATGATACTGCCAACTGCAATGTGGCTGGACGCCTCTACTATTGGGAGGCCGCCGTGCAGGGCGCTTGCCTTGACGGTTGGCATTTGCCGACAAAAGAGGAGTGGAGCGCATTGATTGAT
>CAMKLO010000104.1 GCA_946413655.1 uncultured Fibrobacter sp.
AATACCCGGTGATGAGAACCACCGGTTTCTTATTCTTTTTCATAAGAATCCTTTATATTGAATGTGAAATTATAATTTGCGAATCATTTGCAAATTGAAATATAACACAAAAAATGAATTTTGGCAACAGGAAAGGAAATGTCCGATGGTTCGGCAGGCTCATCAACCTTAGTCGGGCATGACAGCATTGAAAAAATTTTGGCAATATGCAAAAAGGAATTCCCGACATCGCTGCCGGAAATCCCTTTGTTGTTCTAAGGAGGAGGTATGAAAAAGTTCAAGTTATTTGTGCCGTGCAAGTGCACGAGGCGTTAGCCCGATTGCCGTTAGGCAATGGTAATCTTGCGGGCTGCGGCCTGTGCTTTCTTCGCGAGGTCGAATTTCAGGATGCCGTCTTCCAAGGAGACTTTTATGTTGTCTGTATCGATGTCATCCGCCAAGCGGAAACTGCGTTCGTAGGTGAATTTTTCGTCCTTGCGGGCACGGGTGGCCTTGACGGTCAAGATGTTCTTTTCGACCTGGATGTCCAAATCTTCTTTCTTGACGCCCGGAATTTCGACTTCAAGTGCGAATCCTTTTTCGGTCTCGTAGTAGTCGGCCTTCGGCGTGTAGGTGCATTCGCCCTTTGCGTTTGCGGCGTTCAAGCTGTCAATGAAGTTCTGGATACCATAGAAAGCGTTCGGAATAATCTGTGTGTTCATCATAATTTTAACCTCTTTTTGTTGCGGGCTCGGCGTTTACCGTTGGCCCTTTTGTTTCTCGCTGTACCTTAAGCGAAAGCCGTGCCAACTTTTCCGAAAACGTGTTGAAAAAGAAAAAATTTTGGAGAAAAATGTAGCGCATACGCAAAAATTGCCGTTTTTAAACGAATTTCGTCAATTTTTAGATTTCGAAAAACGCTTTCCTGAACAGGTTGTACCGTTTTTTCTGTCTTGTCGTGGGATGTATTTCATAAAGAAGCGGTGGGTGTTTCGCTTGTGAAACGTTCGATAGAACATTTTGAAATAGGAGAAAAAATGAGGTTTTTGCCCGCTTTTTCCTCTTGCTATTACAAAAAGTTTTGTCTCGTTATAGATTTTCTCTATAAGAAAGCCATTTTTCTTAAAAAAATTTATAATCCAGCAGTTTTCCCTATTGGTTTTATAGGTTTTAGTTTTTAAATTATGCACATCAAACGAACGAGGTGACCCGAAAGGGATAAAAGCCTGGAGGATTTCGCTATGCGATGTCGAATGTGTAACCAAAGCAAAGGTGGGCGGGCCTAATACCGCCAAAATTTAACGCTCAGAATTGAGCAAACCTATTAACAATCGCGTCGCCCGACGCCAACAGTAACAAAACGATCGGGCGACTGCGATATTTCTTGCCAAGTGCAAAAAAAGGATTTAAACAATATGACAACACAGAACAAACTCCATTTCGAAACTCTTCAAGTTCACGTTGGCCAGGAACAGGCCGATCCGGCAACCGATTCTCGCGCAGTTCCTATATACCAGACCACCTCTTACGTGTTCCACAACGCTCAGCATGCTTCTGACCGTTTCCACCTGAAGGATGCCGGCAACATTTATGGCCGTCTCACTAACACCACTCAGGATGTCTTTGAAAAGCGCATCGCTGCTCTCGAAGGCGGTATCGCAGGTCTCGCAGTCGCTTCTGGTGCAGCAGCCCTCACCTACGCCATTACCGCTCTTGCCCGCAAGGGTGACCATGTTGTCGCACAGCGCACCATCTACGGCGGTACCTACAACCTCTTGGAACACACGCTCCGTCCGTTCGGCATCGACACGACTTTCGTGAATACCCGCGACCTGAAGGAAGTCGAAAGCTCCATCAAGGAAAACACGAAGCTCGTCCTTATCGAAACGCTCGGCAACCCGCACTCTGACATCCCGGATATCGAAGCGATTTCTGAAATCGCCCATAAGCACAAGATTCCGGTGCTCATCGACAATACTTTCGGCACTCCGTACTTGATTCGCCCGCTGGAACACGGCGCAGACATCGTAATCCACTCTGCAACGAAGTTCATCGGTGGCCACGGTACAACTCTCGGTGGCGTGATTGTTGACGGTGGCAAGTTTGACTGGGCTGCATCTGGCAAGTTCCCGCAGTTCACCGAAACGAATCCGAGCTACGGCGTTCCGTTTACCGCTGCTGCCGGCGCTGCTGCTTACATTGTCTATATCCGCGCCATCCTCCTCCGCGACGAAGGCGCTGCAATTTCCCCGTTCAATGCATTCCTTCTGTTGCAGGGCACGGAAACATTGTCCCTCCGCCTTGACCGCCATGTGGAAAACACCAAGAAGGTTCTCGAATTCCTCTCCAAGCACCCGAAGGTTGCAAAGGTCAACCACCCGAGCTTCAAGGAACATCCGGACCACAAGCTTTACGAACGTTACTTCCCGAACGGCGGCGGTTCCATCTTCACGTTCGATGTGAAGGGCGGCCAGGCAGAAGCCTTCAAGTTCATCGACAGCCTCAAGATTTTCAGCTTGCTCGCTAACGTCGCTGACGTGAAGAGCCTCGTTGTCCATCCTTATACGACGACCCACTCCGAACTCACTCCGGAAGAACTCGCCGCAGCAGGCATTAGCCCGGCAACGATCCGTCTCTCCATCGGTACGGAACACTACGAAGACATCATCGCAGACCTCTCTCAGGCACTGGATCAGATTTAAAAATAAAGTTCCTAGTTCTAAGTTACTAGTTACTAGAATCTCAATATGAGAATCTCTAGTAACTACAAACTACCACTAGTAACTATAAACTATTAACTAGTAACTGCGCGCGAAGCGCGCCAATAAAAGGATTCTACCATGTCAAAAATTTACGCCTCTGCTGACCAGCTTATCGGTCACACCCCACTCCTCGAACTTGCCCACATCGAAAAGGAAAACAATCTCCAGGCTAAGATTGTGGCAAAGCTCGAATACTTCAACCCTGCCGGTTCTGTGAAGGATCGTATCGCTAAGGCTATGATTGACGAAGCCGAAGCTGCTGGCAAACTCAAACCGGGTTCCGTGATTATCGAACCGACCTCTGGTAACACGGGTATCGGTCTTGCTTCTGTCGCAGCAGCTCGCGGCTACCGCATCATTATCGTGATGCCGGAAACCATGAGCGTTGAACGTCGCCAGCTCATCAAGGCTTACGGTGCAGAAATCGTTCTCACCGAAGGCGCCAAGGGCATGAAGGGTGCTATCGCCCGCGCTAACGAACTCGCCGCTGAAATCAAGGACAGCTTCATTCCGGGACAGTTCGTAAACCCGGCAAACCCGGCCGCACACAAGGCTACGACGGGTCCGGAAATCTGGGAAGACACGGATGGCAATGTCGATATTTTCGTCGCAGGCGTTGGCACTGGTGGAACGGTCACGGGTGTTGGTGAATACCTCAAGTCCAAGAATCCGAACGTGAAGGTTGTCGCTGTCGAACCGGAATCTTCTCCGGTGCTCTCCAAGGGCACGGCTGGCCCGCACAAGATTCAGGGCATTGGCGCAGGCTTTGTTCCGGATACCTTGAACACGAAAATTTACGACGAAGTGCTCCCGGTCAAGAACGAAGACGCATTCGCCGCTGGCAAGGCTATCGCCAAGGCAGAAGGCGTGCTCGTGGGTATCTCTTCTGGAGCTGCTTTGTATGCCGCCATCGAACTTGCAAAGCGTCCGGAAAACAAGGGCAAGACGATTGTCGCACTCCTCCCGGATAGCGGCGACCGTTACCTCTCCACTCCGCTCTTCGCTGACTAAATTTAGTAGGCAGTAGGAAGTTGACGGTAGGAAGTGGCTAGTAACCGTCTAAAAAAGTTTGGTATGTGCTTCGTGGTTCCATTCGCTACGCGGTAGAAACCATTCGATCAACAAAAGCTTATTGAATGCAAACGCTAGAAGGTTCCATTCGCCTATCTAGCGTTTTGCGCGTCATGGTAGGTAGATGGCGGGTCATTTCCGCCATGATGTTAAACTTCAACAACCAACAACTAAGAACTAATGACTAACAAACGTGTCGCTGTTGGATTGTCGGGCGGTGTAGATTCCGCCCTTTCGGCGTATTTACTGAAAAAGCAAGGTTACGAAGTTGTCGGCATGACGATGGCGACTTGGGACGGTTCCGTCAACATGCCCGCCGTCGAAGGTCGTGAAGGTTGCTACGGGCCGAGCGAAGACAAGAATATCGAAGAAGCAAGGCAAGTTGCCGAACGTCTCGGGATTCCGCATTATGTTGTTCCGGTTGCCGAAGAATACAAGCGAGAAGTTCTCGATTATTTCCGATCGGAATATCGCGCGGGTCGAACGCCGAATCCGTGCGTCCGTTGCAACCAAAGTATCAAATTCGGAGCTTTGCAACACGCTGCACGCAGGCTCGGGATTGGTTTCGATTACTTTGCAACCGGGCATTATGCGAGGCTCGATTTCAAGAATCCCGATGTTCCGTTTTTGTACGAAGCGTTGGATGAACACAAAGACCAGACGTATTTTCTTTCGCGACTCTCGGCAGAGCAACTTTCGACTGTGATTTTCCCGCTGGGTGAAATGCAGAAAGCCGACGTAAAAGCGCTCGCCAAGGAAATTGGTTGGGACGATTTCGCCACGAAACGCGAAAGCCAGGACTTTATCGAATGCGGCGATTACTCCGTGCTGTTTGACGAGAGCGACAACGTTCCCGGAGATTTTATCGATGTGAACGGCAAGATTCTCGGGAAGCACAAGGGTATTGTGCATTACACGATTGGCCAACGCAAGGGGCTCAACATCGGCGGGCAAGCGGAACCGCTTTATGTCGTAGCGATTGACGCACACCACAATCAAGTGATTCTTGGACCGCGAAGCGCATTGAGCTGTACCGAAGTTTCTGCCGTTGACTTGAACCTGATGGTTTCGGAGACATCCCCACTTTTGAAGCAACCGCTCACGGCACATATTCGCCTCGGGCATAAAGGAGCAACGGCAAGAATTACGGAACTCGACACCGCCGCCGGCAGGATTCGCGTGCAGTTTGACGAACCGCAATTTGCATCGGCACCGGGTCAAGTGCTCGTGCTGTACGCGGATAAAGGCGTGGTCGCGAGTGCAATCATCGGGAAGTAAAAGGGCGGATCAAATTTCCAAAAGTTCTCGCCCGATTTTGCGGATTTCTTCACGAATAAGTTTTTCACGTTCAGCAGACGGCTTTTTGGAACCGTTCATATATGCAGCCATCAATGACTGCTGTATTCCTAGCCGTCTTGCCACTTCGGACATATTAAGCGATTTAAATTTCGCCGAGCCACGCAACGGATATGCTTGCGGTTCAAAAATGCTATCGTAAGATAAATCTTCGTCTATTTCATCCCAGCGCAAGCCCCCAAAAGACAATCTGAAAGCGGCCCGCTGTTCAGCACCAGCAGAACGAAGTCGTTCCGAGTCACGGAATCTCAAAAGGGCTGTACGCCCATCCTTTGCCGTTAGCAAAATTCCGCCCCTCACGAGTTCAGCGCTTTCGATGTCTCTTTTGTGCATATTATTTAAGCAATGTCGGCATTTATATCTACTTTGAATTTAGGATATAATTTTATATCCGTCAATATAGTGTTACCTTTTTTTGAAGTTTTTGAGACTTCTATATTTTTAACACGCTTTTTTCGGAGATTTGGCCCACTATTTTTTGTAAAAAATTTGCAAAAAATCCTACCCGATTGGGCAGGATTTTTTTAGAGATAGTTGGCAATAAAAAGTTTTAAATGGAGTAGTCCTTTTCCATCATGCCGTAGTCGATGAGAATTTGTTCCAAGCGGTCCTGCGTCATCGGAGTCGGGATGGTAAAGAGTTCGTTTTCGTCGATGTTCTTGGCAAGTTCGCGATAGACGTTAGCTTGGCTGCAATTCGGTTCGAAGTCAATCACGGTCTTCTTGCGGATTTCGGCCTGCTGCACGATGTTGTTGCGCGGCACGTACTGAATGAGCTGCGTGTTGAGTTCCTTGGTGAATGCGCGGAGCAAGTCAAGTTCGTTATCGACGTTACGGCTGTTGCAGATGATACCGCCGAGGCGCACTTCGCCGCGTTCGGCATATTTTGCGATACCCTTACAAATGTTGTTCGCAGCGTAGAGGGCCATCATTTCGCCAGAAGCGACGATGTAAATTTCCTTGGCTTTGCCTTCACGAATCGGCATGGCGAAGCCACCGCACACAACGTCACCGAGCACGTCGTAGAACACGTAATCGAGATCTTCGGTGTATGCGCCCAGCTGTTCGAGCATGCTGATAGAAGTGATAATGCCGCGGCCAGCGCAACCCACGCCCGGTTCCGGGCCACCGGATTCCACGCAGCGCACGCCCTTGAAGCCGACTTTTTCGAGGTCAGAAAGCTGAATTTCGGTCTTGTTATCGCGAATGGTATCGAGTACGGTTTTCTGGTGGAGGCCGCCGAGCAGGAGTCGCGTAGAGTCTGCCTTGGGGTCGCAACCGACAACGAGAACATGTTTACCTTGTTCTACAAGGCCTGCGGTCAAGTTCTGGGTCGTCGTAGATTTACCGA
>CAMKLO010000105.1 GCA_946413655.1 uncultured Fibrobacter sp.
TGGCTGTCCATGTTTACGAGAATCGTGCCTCGTGGCGTAACTTTTTCCACCGCTATGAGATCGTAAGGTGTCTTGCGGGCGGGATTGGTAGATTCTTCGAGGTAAACAACAGCGCCGGGCTGCAACAGTTCCTTGCATCGGCCCGTGTTTTTCACGTGGACTACGGTCTTTTGCCCTTTGATGTTCACGTGGGCTATAAAGCGGTTGGGTCGAGAAATGAATGTCGCCTTTACAATTTGACCGTATTGCATAAATCGTGATGAATATACATCTTTCGCAAAGTTCTTGTCAATCCGTTTATTTCGCTTTTTGATGGGCGAGCAACATTCTATTATTGGCAAGCTGTGCCAGTATATGAAGAACCGCCGGTTTTGAATTGAACCGGCGGGTGACTTTTTTAGGTGAAAGCGTTTTTTACAACTTTCGGATTTCTTTTTCGGAGAGTCCTGATCTGCGGACGATGATTTCCATCGGGATTCCGTCATCACGTAGTCACTGGGATGCAAAAACTGATTAATCAGTGATTAAATCGATTAATCAGTTTTTCGTTTGGATAAAAGTGTCGAAATTTGCACGGAAACGGCAATTTTTCAATTGGCACGCTTATTGACGCCTTCGGCGTCCGCGGCTGCATTCGGTCATAGAAAAATGCAAGCATTTTTCTGCGACGCTCATTTTGCACGCTTGTTGCATATATGGCGGCATGAAGAAGAAAAATTTTACTCCGCATAAGTCTCTTGAAGACTATCTCGTAAAGCCGGGCGAACAGAGCCCGTATGCAAATTTGTTGATTGATCTCGCGTTCAAAAAGGCTTTCGACCCGGACAAGCCTGTTAGTCGTGAAAATCTCGTGAACCTATTGAACGACCTGTTGGCGCCACAACTCAAGCGACCTATCAAGAGCGTGAAAACTCGTAATGTCGCAAAGAATTTAAGCGGCAGTAAAGAATCACGTACGGCGATTTTTGACTTGCACTGCGAAGACGAAGCGGGCAATTTGATTGAAATCGAGGTTCAGATTCGTAAACTGAAAAATTTTTCGAAAAGACTTGCGTTCTATGCTAGTGAAATGGTCGCGAACCAAGCCGAAATTGGTACGGGATGGAAATTTAATGTTAAACCGACGTATGTTATTGCGATTACGCAAAAAAAGGTTTTCAAGGACAACCGTATTATTCATCGAGCGACAACTGTTGATTTGGAAACTGGGGAACAGTTTATAGATTCATATAATTATACGGTTATAGAACTATCGAAAGTTCCGTTCTTTATTGAAAAAAGGTCTGACAGTTCGAGTAAATGGTTGTTTTTCTTCCGCTACTTGCATAGGTTGCGAAAACTTCCAGAAGCGCTTTCTGAGAGAAAGTTCAAACAGTTGACGGAGTGTTCGCGAGTATCTAGATTTAGTAAAGAAGAATTTGAGGCTTATCAGAAAGTGTATCACAAAGAATGGGACCATAACGCCATGGTTGATGGCATATTTGAGGACTTCGCGGACGAAATCAACGCGAAGATTGCCGAGAATGTGTCTGACAAAACTCGTGAAATCGCTAGAAGGATGAAAGCTAGAAACAGACCTGTTGACGAAATTGCTGAGGATACAGGTCTTACCAAAAAAGAAGTTATGGCTCTGTAGTTTAGACGATAAATTACGCCACCATTATGGTGGCGTTTTTGCTTTTTTGCGAATGTGTCTTTACAACTTTCGGATTTCTTCTTCGGAGAGGCCTGATCTGCGGACGATGATTTCCATCGAGACTCCATCATCGCGGAGCCCTTTCGATATTTCACGAGCCTTCTTCAGTTCGCCTTCTGCAAAAGATTCTATGAAACCCTTTGCAAAACCTTTCGCGAAACCTTTCACGAATCCCGCTTCGCGGCCTTCTTTCTTGCCTTTGGCAAATCCGATTTCATGTTCAGCCATCAAGTCCTTCACTTTTTCACCTCGTAGTTGAATAGCTCTTGGATTAATATACCACAATCCAAATGGTGGTGCAAGGGGGCTAGCGTTTGGCCAAATTATACGGAAATTCCCGACTCTGATGAGCCGGGAATAGTATTCAGCTTTTTGTGTTATACTCTACTTGATGAGAACCTTCTGGGTGGCGTTGAAGCCTGCGCCCTTCGCGCGGATGATGTACTGACCCTTGCTGAGGTTCTGGAGGCTAAAGGAATGTTCGCCTGCGCTGAGGACGCCACGGTGGAGCGTTGCAACGCGCTTGCCGATTATGTTGAACACGTCAATGCTTGCGAAGCCCGCCTTGCCTGCGGTGAATGCAATGTTCGTGCCGTTCATGTGGAGCCCGGACTTTGTTGCAAATGCGACCGGCTTGATTGCGTTCGGAGTGACCGGTGTGCCGTCTTTGTTGTAAAGTTCGATGCTTGTGATGTGTCCTGTGCTGATGCTTGCTGCGGAGAACAATTCCGTTTTCTTGTTGAATCCGCTGATGACTTTTCCGTTGTCTGCAACCATGTTGTCGAAGAGTACGAGTCCGCTGAAGCCTGCGGCGCCGCCTACGATCAAGGTGACGGAGAAGAGGTTGTTCAAATCCATCGGCTTTTCGTTGCCCGCGGCATCTTTGTAGGTCGAGATGTCGAATTCGCAGGTGCCCTTGGCGCCGTCGTTGAGCCAGCAGCCGTCAGATGCGGACTGTTCCCAGGTCCATTCCTTGTCTTTGGAGCCGTCGCGGACGAAGGCGAGGCCGACCCAGATGCCGTTGTTTTCACCGCCGGAGCCTTTGTTTTCGATTTCGACGGTGATGCTCTTTGCGCCGGTCAGGTCTGGGACTTTCTGGAATTCGATGTTGGCGCCGCTGTCGTTGAATGCCTTGAACGTGACGCCCATGAGGAGATCGACGTTTTCGGAATTTGCCTTGGCGGTGTCTGCGCTGAACTTGGCGTTCTGCGTAGAAGTCGGGCAAACTTTAGTTGCGGTGGCGGCTTCGTTGTAGTTGTCCCAACCCGGCATTTCGTCGAGGGTGATAATGCGTTCGTCGGCGAGATTCTTCTGCCATACGCTTGCGGCGGTCTGGCTGACGAAAGCGCTTCCCCAAGATTCGTACCACGGCATCCACCAGCTCCAGGTTGCTCCTTCTTCGTACATTTTTTCGACGTCTGGAATGGGGCCGTTTTCGCTGAGGGAGAGAATCTTGTTTGTACCGCCCTTGTTGGCGAAATCGATGAATGCGGCGCTGTTGCTTTGGTGGTCGTTGGCTTTGTTGTAAATGTCAACGCTCAAAATGTCGTAGTAGGTTTCGCCCGGAGTCCATGAAATCTTGGATGCATCCTGCGGGTTGAAGTCCCAAATGAGGTTGTTCACTCCGTTCGTGAATACCATGCGTTCGTAGAGGAGCTGGTAAAGGGCTGCGAACTGTTTGCCTGTGTGCGTGCTCCACCAGAACCAGTTTCCGCCGGATTCATGGAGCGGGCGGAAGATGGCGGCGACGCCTTCTTTCTGGAGGTCGAGGAAGATTTTGGATACGAGGTCGATGTCGGCGACGATGGCCTTGTAGGCGGTCGAGACGGTGTCCCAACTAGTTGTGCCTGTGATGAATGCTTCGGTGAAGTCAAATTCGGTGTAGGTGTCGTGAGCGCCCTTGACGTAAAATTCCACTTCTTCGCCTGGCCTCCAGTGCCATGTGAATGCCGGGATGCCGCCCTTCTTCCAGGTGGTTTTTGCGATGTCGATGGCCTTTTCGGTATATTCCTTGAACCAGCCGTCGTTCTTGTTTGCGCCGGTGGCGTTCATGAGGTCGGTGCCGATGAGGGCCGGGTATTTGCCGCCGGCCTTGAATACGGCCTGCACGTCTTCGTGCTGGGTGGCATCGCCAATGGTGTAGGCGTCCATGTTGCCGGTCATGACGCCGGAGATGGTCTTTTTGCCAAAGTTGTTGACGAGGAAGTTGTAAAGCTTGATGGCGGACGGGGTGGCGTTTTTGGTGACGGGGGCGTTGCAAAGGGTGAACGCCTTGGCTTCGTACGGCTTGACTTCGATGTAATCGACGTCGATCCAGCCCCAGCTATTGGTGATGGCGACGGTGTTCTCACCGGCGGCGAGGTTCAATACGGTTTCGACGTCAACGAATTTGCCCTTGTCTGTCATGGGGAAGGAAACCTGGGAGGAATTGCTGCCGGCACCGACGTTGTTAATCTTGTCTCCACCGTAGTTGTTCATGTAATGGATGACGATGGTGTATTGGCCCGCTTTTTCGGCAGTCACCTTAGAAAATGTGATGTCTCCGCCGTTCATCTTGACGTACTTGCCGCCGGAAGCTTCGGCGTTGGAGGCGACTGCGGCGTCTTTTGTGATGGCTGCGTCTTCGGCTTCGTATTGAGCTGCGAAAGCGGAACATGCAGCAGAAAGTCCGCATGCTAAGAAAACCTTTTTGAATCCCATATTCACTCCTTAAATCTATGTTCTCAAAATATATTTCAAGAAACGAAAATGCAATAGCATTTTCGCTTGAAAGGAAAAAATATGTTTACTGGCAATTTTGGAGCGTGATTTAGCGCACTTTTTTAAAGGTTTTGGAATTTTGCTCCAAAAACAAACGTGCGGCTTTCACCCGGCTTGATGACGATTAAATCGCGGTGATGGTTTAAAGTATCGGGTTCCGCGGTCATTGGCTCGATGGCGATGCTCATGCGGTCGGGCGGTGTGTAAATCTGGATGGCGTTGTATTGTTCGTTGCCGGCCTTTTGCCAAATCTGGAGAGATTTTGTGTCGCTTTTGAGTTCTACATTAGCTAAAATGTTCTCAAAAATTTTCTTGTTTTTGCTGATGAAAGTGCTTTCGCCCTGGTTTAAGCAGAAACAGTCGTTGATGAATTCGTTGCCGATGGCTCTGCCGCCCACAAAACGCAAATCCGGCTTGAATTCGCCTGTCGGGATGTCCGCCTTGTCGAGAATCGCGAGGTTCGATTCCGGGAGTGTCATGGTGAGACCGTTGATTTTTTCGCCTAGCGTGTAATAGGGGTGCCAGCCTTCGGAATAGGGAAGGTCGCTTTTGCCGATGTTCGTGACGGTCGATTCGACGGTGTAGCTTTCGCCGGTGAATGTAATCTTGTTGACTGCGCGGAAGGGGAACGGGAACCCGGTGAAGGCGCCTGGCCAGTCGATGGCGAATGTGGCGACGCACTTTTCGCTATCGCTTTCGAAGCTCACGAACTTCCATTCCTTGTTCTGCAAGAAGCCGTGGAGGGCGTGCGGCGCCCAGCTCACGTTATTGACGAGCTGGTAATCGCCTCCGTTCCAGTTGAACTTGGCGTAGGCCACGCGTCCTGGGAACGGGGCGAGTCGGCAACCGGCGTTGGTGTCCGGGCCGATTTTGAAGATGTTGTCGCCTTCGCAGTAGCCAAAGAGGAGGTCTTGGAGCTTGCCGCTGTTGTCGGGGATGCGCCAGGCGTTGAGTCCTGCGCCGTAACCCGAAAGAATTTCAAATTCAGCGCCGTCGTCGCGCTGCAAAACAAAGCACTCTACGGTGCCGATAGGGCGGGAAATAAGTTTAAACTTGCTCATGGTGGTTAAGATAGAAATAAGTAGCTTGTGTCATGACGTGTATAGTTCTACCAACTAAAAAAAGCTATCTTTCCCGTCATGGATTCCCAAACGATTGTAGCCCCGATGACGCCTGCGGGCTCGGCGCGGACGAATGATGAAAGAGTGTGGGGTAATCTAGAAAAAAGCTGTCTGGGGGTTCTTGATTTAATTTGTATGAATTACTGCGTTTTTCTCTTGATTTTGAATTTTTGGTGTTTTTTACGTCAAAATGATAGGAAAATTTCATTTTCTGACGTAAATTTTTGTATAAACTAATGATTTCTGGTCGAAAATACCCGATTTTGGTGGCGCCGGGCTGCTTTTTCCTTCAAAAAATTGCCTGTTCCGTCAGTTTTTTGAAAAATTTGCCTCCAATATCTCGCGAATTTCTCAAAATGTTACAGACAACATTGAAATTTTACGTCAATTTCTTTGAAAATTCACCATTTTTGACGTAAATTTCGACCTTTTTTCAATTTCACCCCTTTTTAGATTGCAAAGTTCTAAGTTCTACCAACTGAAAAAAGCTATCTTTCCCGTCATGGATTCCCAAACGATTGTAGCCCCGATGACGCCTGCGGGCGTGAGTGCCGTTGCCGCCATCCGCGTGAGCGGTTCCAAGGTGCGCGAAGTGGTGTGCCTGTTGTTCGGTGAATCGGCGCTCAAGAATTTGAAGCCCCGCGAAGCGAAACTGGCGACGGCTCGCGACTATCGTACGATGGTCGGCGATGACCGCAAAACGGCGCAAGTCATCGACTGTCTCCTCTACATTTTTTTTGAAGGCCCGAATTCCTACACCGGCGAAGACGTGCTGGAACTTTACCCGCACGGGAACCCGATTATCGTCC
>CAMKLO010000106.1 GCA_946413655.1 uncultured Fibrobacter sp.
TTTTAGAAGAGGGAGAGGGATTCGAACCCTCGTTACCGTAAGGTAAACACGCTTTCCAAGCGTGCGCCTTCAACCACTCGGCCATCCCTCCATTAGGATGTGCGCCAATTATAACTTTTTTTTCTTCGTTTGTCAAGGGATTTTGGCCTAAAAATCAAAAAATTTAGTGGTTAGTAAACAGGATGTTTTAAATGGTTGGTATGCAGTGAGACCCTTAGGCTGTAAACAGGAATGTAAAAGGAACGTTCTTATTGCAATCCTAACCACTAACCACCAACCACTAATCTCTATTTACAGCCTACTCAGTTCATCCCACACGACTTGCATCAACGGTTCAAGCGTTTTCGGAGTGAAATCGAACTTGATATTTGCCGTGGCAAAGAGTTCCGGTATCGGCCGGCTACTGCCCAGGCTTTCGGCCTTGAACAAGTCGTCAATCGCCTTTTGCGGATCTTTCTTGAAGTTCGCCCAGACTTGCAGAGCGCCAATCTGCGCGATGCCATATTCGATGTAATAGAACGGGCATTCGAACAGATGGAGCTGCTTTTGCCACAGGTTCCTGCGCACCGCTTCGAGTCCGCTGTAATCGATGCCAGCGTCATAGCGGTCCATGATTTCGGTCCAGATGTCGCTGCGGTCTTCGGCGGTATGCTCCGGGAAATTGTAAAGGCGATGCTGGAAACTGTCAATGCTTGCCACCCACGGGAACAGCCAAATGACATCGGCAAGTTCGCCTTCGGTGCTGCGCACAATGGCTTCGCAGTCATTTTCGTAGAACGGCTTCAAGTTCGACATGCCAATAAGTTCCATGCTCATGCTTGCAACTTCGGCAAATTCAGCCGGCACATCGCGGTAGGCAAAAATCGGCTGATTCGCAAGCGCAAACTGATGGAAGGAATGTCCGGATTCATGCAGCAACGTGTAAATGTCGCGATCCGTATTCGCGGAATTCATGAAGATGAAGGGGAGGCGGCTTTCGTCAAAACCGATTTGATATCCGCCAGGAGCCTTGCCGAGTCTGCTATCTGGGTCGATGAGCTTTTTCGCCTGCATCTCGCGGGCCCATTTGCCAGCCTGCGGGTGGATGCTTTCGAAAATGCAATCGACTTTTTCAATTAACTCTTCGCCGCTCTGGTAAGGCTTAAGAGGCGGCCTGCTGAGGGGATCAACATCCAAGTCCCACGGACGCAACTTGTCAAGCCCCATCTTTTGTGCACGGCGCTTGTACATTTCCTTCTGCAACGGGAGTACGAGTTTCTCGATGCTTTCATGGAAATTTTCGCAGTCTGTAGGCGTGTAATCAAAGCGGTGCTTAGCAAGGAATATGTAATCGATAAAATCCCTGCAATGAGCATTCTTCGCAATCTGCTTACGAATCGAGAAAAGTTTGTCGTAAGAATTGTCGAGAGCTTCCTTGTCCTTGAGGCGGCGTTCCCACATAGCTCGCCAGGCACGTTCACGAAGTTCACGGTCTGTCTTTTCCATGTAGGCGCTTAATTGCTGCATGGTCTTGACTTCGCCATCGAATTCGACGCTCATGCCGCCCGTAATCTTCTGGTACGCCTGAATTTCCTTGTTTTCTTCGGTCTCAAGCGGAATATTATCGGGGGAGAACAAGTCCAAGGAAACCTGCACCCCTTTGAGCCATTCGCCAAATTCGTTTTTGAGTGCGTCTTTGGACGGATGAGCCATCAGCTTGCGGTTCAGTTTGTCGTCGTACTCAATCATCAACGGCTGGATTTTTTCGACAAAATCAGCATAAGCCTTTGCAGCAAGTTCGTCACGCGTGTCGCAAGTCATAGCGACATAGCGACGGGAACTCACCTCACCAAGAACCGACTCCAATTCGCTCCAGTCCATAATCCACTGGCGGAGCTTATCTACATTTACCGGTATTTCGCGCTGCAAAAGCGTGCGATATAATTTTGAAATAGCTTTTTCATCATCCGGATTCAAATCATCCGGAACAAAGTTGCGTTTTGCCATGTCTGTATTATTTAATAATCATTTTACCGAGCTTGCCAACCCATTGGTCAACAAGGCGCTTCATGAGCTTTTCGCGAACAGCTCCTTCGAGTTTCAAGACATCTTCGGAATCCACATCACGTCTGATTTCCACATCCTGTGAAACAGATTTGCCACCCTCTGTAAGGGATACGTCAAGATAACCGGCGATGGCGTAGAACTTGACTTCGTTGAGCTTGAAAATGCGCATGTCAATCGGGAACGCGGCGTTCAAGTGCATGTCGTTGTCACCCGGAGCCAGAACCATGGAATCCTTCAGAGTAAGCGGAAGCGTGATAAGAGTATCGAACTTCAATTCGATTTTCAACTCGTTAATCCACAGCGTGTCCTTGCCGCCATTGTTCGCGTTCAGGTAAACGTCGAAATTTGCAGAGCCCAGCTGAGAGTTGATAATGCCCTTGGCCAAGTCCGTCACCAATTTGACGGCATCCGGATTCGGAATGAAGCCCTGAAGGCCCTTGTCAACGAGTTCGAGAATCGGCGGATCGATAACAACAGAGTCGAAAGTCAGGTCCTTGTATTCAAACTTGGTCTTGATGAGAATTTTCGCTGCCTGGACTTTTTTAATCAACGAGCAGCCTGTAAAAGACGTAACCGCAAGCGCAAAAATGCCTGCGAGAACGATGGTTGTAATGCGTGAGAATTTGGTTTTCATAATATCTCCTTGTCTTTCAATCCCTATTATAAAAAAATTTATTGAAACCCAGTCACTTCGATCTGTATTTTGTCAATGTTTGGATGAGTTTTTCGTAATCAATGGGCTTTGCAAGATGCCCATCCATCCCAGCGAGGAAGGCGTTTTTCTTGTCTTCTTCGAATGCATTCGCCGTCATGGCGACAATCGGGATGTTGGCCTTGCGAGGGGCAGGCAGACCGCGAATCATCCTTGTGGCATCGTAGCCGTTCATACGCGGCATCTGGATGTCCATCAGTACAAGTTCATAAGTGCCGGGGGCGGAATTGACGATTTTTTCGACAGCGACATCACCGTCATTCGCGGTATCGACGATAACGCCTTTTTCCGTCAAGATTTCCTCGGCAATTTCACGGTTCATTTCGTTGTCATCCACAAGTAGGACCCTCATGCCTTTTAGCGATGACGATGATGATTGTTCCTCGACCGGATCTTCCTGTTTGAAATCGTCGCACCACTTCATGGGGATGAACACGGTAATCTTTGTGCCTTTGCCCTTTTCCGATTCGATCTTTATGCTACCGCCCATGAGTTCCGTCAGTTTTTTCACAATCGTCATGCCAAGCCCGGTTCCCTGGATTCGACTGACGGTGGTAGAGCTTTCGCGTGCAAACTCATCGAAAATATGTTCCAAGAAATCGGGGCTCATGCCGATACCCGTATCTTCTACGGTCAATGCGTAAATGCTATAGCCAATTCGTTCGTACGGGAGCTCCTTGAGGGAACAAGTAATTGAGCCGTCCGCATTCGTATATTTGATGGCGTTACCGATGATGTTTGCCGCAATCTGGTTGACTCGGTCGCAGTCTATTGAAACGAACCTGTGTTCGATGTTCGAGACTGTCGCGACAAACGTTATCCCTTTTGATTCCGCATGGGAACCGTACGTTGTCGATAATGCCATGATGAGGCTTTCCAAGTCGCACTTCTGTTCGCTAAGAATAATCTTCCCAGATTCGATGCGGGACATTTCGAGAACCTGGTTCACTAACGACAAAAGCTGGTGGCCGGCGATGTCGATTTTATCCAAGTAGCGATTGACCATTTCCGGGTTGTCGATGTGCTTTTTGGCCATGGCGGTAAAGCCTGTTACCGCATTCATCGGCGTACGGATGTCATGCGACATGTTGAAGAGGAACGCCGTCTTAGCATTGTTAGCTTCGCGAGCAGCAGACAAGGCAAGCGAGAGCCTGCGGTTGGCCTCGATTTCTTTAGACTTTTCAGCGGTGATGTTGCGGAAAAGGATAACGCCCTTTTGGACAACGTCATTCTCGATTTCGACAGGAATATAGACCATGGTAATGTATTGGGTTTCATCCCTTGGTCCCGGTCCGCTGAACACAACACTCGGAATATTCTCCGCAACTCGACGACCCTTGATAATATCCTCAAAGAAATACTTAAAGTCTTGTCCGTTTTGCTGGTCGTCCAAGGTCTTGATGAATCCAGTTTTCATGTCGTCAATCGTGCCTTGCTTGGGAATCGGCAACGGTATCGAAGAGAAATCCTGGAACGTCTGCTTTTCGGCATCGACGAGAACAATAGCCTTGGCAATGGCGTTTTCAGCCTTGGCGATATAGCCGGCAATCCTGTTCTGGCGCGCCTCGCTACGCATCATCAGGAACTGGACAAACACAAGGTAAGCGATATACCCGAAGAAAATGAGGATGAGCAGGAACTGTAAAGTCCGGCCAGCCTGAATGCCCATGGAATAAAGGCTCTGAGCGGCCTCGGACGGAAATACTGAATAAACGCTCAACGGGACCGTATGGAGTGGAGCCATGTAACCTTGAATGTCATCAATGGCTCCGTTGAACTTGAAATTAGTTGGCGAAAGCGTCGTGTATGCATCGATAATCTTGTTCCTGTTTTCGGCATCGAACATCGATGTGTAGAGGAAGCTTTTGAAGTTGTCCCTGAACGTTCCTTGGATTGCGGACTGCTTTAGATCTAACGAAATAAGCGGAATTACAGTTCGGCCTTCTGTATTCACGATGCCGGCAGACGCGCTTGCCCCATAGACCTTGTATTCCAGAAGCCTTTTGATTGTGTTTTCTTCGAATGTCGAAGAGAGTACGCCGACGATATCCCCATTAGAAATAATCGGAGCGTAAAAAACGACCATCGCCATGGAAGTCTTGGCTGGCATAACGACAAAAATCCCGCTATTCCCTTTCATGCCGTCAGTATAGAACCACTTGTTGCCGGAGTTGATTTTTTCGCCGGACGAGGTCTGTGTGATTCCCTCTTTGTCTGTAAACTGTAGATGGTCGAACTGAACAATCTTTTCAAGTTCAACAAGATAAACCGTATTTAATTGCCCTTCACGAAGATCGCCCGAACTCAGCTTGGCAATAGCCTCTATGGACTTTAGAGAATTCGAAAAGATATCGTCGAGCTTGTCGGCCATGGCGTTGGTGATATCTTTAATGTAATCCTTGTTGCGCGCAATAACCGCATTTTTGTCTTCTTGCAAAAAAGCCGCAAAAGCCTCTATGATAAAATAAACGACAAGAATCAGCGGGGCGAATCTTATGATAGAATACTTTAAACGTATGTTCTTGTTATTGACCATTTGAAACTCGAATCGATTTCCTGCGGATATCCGGTAGATTTTGACTGAAATATAACCTATTATTTAGAACTGTTTCTTTTTTAAACCGAAAAGAACCCTTTTGTGATGTAAAGCATTTTTTTCCGATTTTTTTATGACGTTTTTTCTTTTTTTGGAAAATAATGTAGTTTTTCTGTTAGACATATATTCCAACTTGGAATAATCAAAATCAAGGAATTTAAATGAATCGTTACGATCTTGTATTACTTGGACTCATCCTAGAGCACGAACGCAGCGGATATGACATCATTACGGAAATCCGTGACCGCGAGCTCGACCGCTGGGCTAAGATTAGCACTTCGACTGTTTATAATAGATTGATTACACTTGAAAAGAACGGTTGCATTGTCGGACATACCGAACGTGACGGAAACCGCCCAGAACGCATGGTATTCAACATTACCGACAAGGGTAGGGAAGTGTTGCGCAAGGAAGTCCTCAAGCACTTGACAGGCTTCAACGACGACCCGCGAACACTTGGTTTTGCGTTCCTCTACGGAGCAGAGAACAAGGAAGTCATCCGTACGCTGGAAGTTCACGAGCGACGTCTAGTCCAAGAAATTGAGAACCTCGAAAAGATGATTGCCGAAGAACCGCGCCCCACGCTTTACCCCGAAGGACCATTCCTCAACTGCATGAGCCGAGACCACATTTTGGTGGAACTCAAGTACGTGCGTGCCGCTATCGGCATTTTGCGCGACCCGGTCCGCAGCAAGAAACTCGGCGGATACTTCTACATCAACTTCGGCAACAGAGATTTTGAAAAGTTTGATGAGTAGAGGTTAGACGAAAGAACGGGCTTACGCCCTACAGACTAGAGACGAAAGAGAAATAATGGCGCTTCGCGCTAGTAAAAACATTGGTTAAATGAATTACTTTCTCTCGTCTCTCGTCTCTCGTCTTTCGTCTAATTTCTAAATTTACCCTCGCAAAAGTTTTAACGGTTTCTGATAGGGGTCCTAACCTCGAATCA